>NZ_CP054051.1:333808-667616 GCF_013372265.1 Aliarcobacter cibarius | reverse complement strand
TTTAATTTAAAATAAGCAATTCCCATATTAAGATAAGAAGGAACTTCTAGAATTTTTGCCGTTTTTAAAAAAAGTCTTATAGCTTCTTCATACTCTTTTCTATTTAAATGAAGTACTGCTTTATTAAAATCAACTTGTAATGCTAAATTTTCTTGAGATTTTTTTAGTTTTTCGAATTGAAATAAAATCTCAGGCTGAGACTCTATTAAATCATTATTTGCATATAAAATATTTATTAATAAGAAAAAACTTAAAACTATTTTATATACAAATTTCATGATTATCTCAATTTAAACCATAACATTTACTTGAGCATATAACTCTTCATTTCTTTTTTCTAGTTCATCAACTCTATTTTTTAAATTTATATTTTCTATTCTTAATTCTTGAAGGTCATTTCTTGCAACTTCAAGATTTCCCTGACTGTTTTTTAAAGTATTTGCACTAATTTTTACTTGCTTTTCATATCTATCAATGATACTTTCTAATCTTGCCATATCTTCTTGAATTATATTTTTTTCTTCATTTACTTTTTTATACAAAGATTTATAAATACTTGCTGTTGAAAAAAAGTATAGTAACAATATACCCAATACTGATATTAATAAAAAATTCTCCAAAAATCTTTTCCTAAAATAATTTTTTAATAGAGGAATTTTTTCCTCTATTAATTTTTTAACTATCTTTTTAAGTTAATAAGTGTGTTTAATAACTCATCAGAAGTTGTAATAGATTTTGCATTTGCTTCAAATGCTCTTTGGAAAATCATAAGATTTACCAAGCTCTCACTTAAATCAGCATTTGATAGTTCTAAGGCTTTCCCTCTTACTTCTGCTGTTTTATTATTATTTATATTATAAATTGGATCTCCTGATTGAGTTGTTTTTCCATATAGATTATTACCTTCAGGATTTAATCCTCTATTATTATTAAATCTTGCAATTGCAACTTGTCCTATAGCAAATTCAGCTCCATCTTGTTTCATAGTTATAAGACCTGTATTATCTACTGAAAATTCACCAAAAGGAGAATCAGAGATATTTAAAGTATCAAGTCTTAATTGAATACTTCCTTTTGAAGCCATCTGATCTACTTTTGTAACTATTTCTAGAAACTCAGCACCAGCTCCCTCTCTTCCTGAGTAGTCTTTGTTTGCTTCAACTACTTTAGGAGTTGGTGCTGTAATTTCAAGGTTACCAGTAAATTCAACATCATAGTTATCATTTTTTGTTTGAATTACTAAATTCCCATTTACATTTCTAGCTTCAACATATTTATTCAATGTTGCATCAGCATTAAGCTTAGTAATAATATCTTCTAGAGTTAAAGTTGTTGCTGGTGCAGTTGGAACAACCTCTACGGGAGCAGCTACAGGTGGGTTTGCTCCAGTATTTGGAATTGGTAGATTTATTCCTAATTCTTTATCATAAATTGTTATTGAATATTCTAACTTTTCACTTGTCCCAATACCTAATTCACTTTGAGTATAAACATCTTGTTGTTTACCTGAAATTAGTTTTGATAATGCATCCTTTGATGTTTGAACTGCAGCTATACCTGAACCTTTTGTTGCTATTGCTGTTGATTGATAATTACCTTGTGCTATCTTTGTCCCACTTTGTTCTGCAACTTCTGTTATTTTAAACTCTTGTCCTGGAATCAAAGATTTTATTTGGATTATCCCTTTTAACATATCTTTATAATTTGTTGAGCTTTTATAGGCTGTATTTGTATTAAATGTTCCTATTTCTGCAGCATCTATTGCCATTGTAGCTTCTACAGGTAATCTATTTGATATTAAATCAGCTAATGCTTTATAAGTTTCTATTTTTCCTGCAGCTCTATCATAAGCTGCTATTTCTGCTGGAGTTAAATTTGAACCTGCTGGTGTTCCAGTTGTTGGGTCAACTAAACCTTCAGCAATTGCTGGAGCAGTACTAGTTCCATTATTAGTTAGTTGTTTCCAAAGATCTTCTCTAAATTGTTGTGTTGCATTTGTTACTATAAAATTTGTTGATATTGTTTGTCCATCTATTACTGCATAAATCCTATCTCCATCTTTTCCTATTATTGAATCCGTACCTGATTTAAAATCTATTTGTGATACTTGTGCCAATGAGTTTGCTGAGCTTGCATCTGGTTCTTCTTTTAATTTTTGCAGCCAATTATTATAATCTTTTATTGCATTCTCTATATCTGCAACTTTTGAAGATTTACTTTTTGCTCCATCTCCACTAAACACTGTTGTGGAATCAGATTTTGCTGTAAGGTTATAATCTGTTGCTTTTGCTGTTACAGTTTCTACATAAGTTCCATGTCTTATTATTTTTGAGCCAAGCATTTTATTATATATATTTGTAAAAACACTTGTATTTGGATTTGTACTAGTTACATCAGTAGAAGTATCTATTGGAGCCATTATCCAACCTTGTACTTCATTTCCCCCTGCATCTTGCAAAGTTCCATTATCACCCATTCTAAAGTTCCCAGCTCTTGTATAAAATGACTCTGCTGTTCCCAATGTATTTTTATTTACTACTGTAAAAAATCCATCCCCTTCTAGCATCATATCATACTCTACACCAGTTATTTTTGTATTCCCTTGAACATACAACTTCTCTGCATCTTGTACAATAGACCCTTTCCCTATTTTACTTTGATACATTTGATCTGCAAAAGAAATTCTTGACGATTTATAACCTACTGTATTTACGTTTGCTATATTATTAGATTCATTATCCAATGCTTTTTGATGTGAAGACAATCCTGAGATCCCTGTCCATAGTGCACCGATCATGGTATATCCTTTGTTTTAAGGTAAATGAACTTAAAGTTCATATCTTTATATTAAATTTTTAATACAAAAATATAAACTTACTTAATCATATTCATTGCTGTTTGTAAAAATTCATCTGATGTTGTAATTGATTTTGAATTTGCTTCAAAAGCTTTTTGATAAATCATTAACATACTTAAAGTATCACCCATATTCACATTTGCATTTTCCAAAAAATTTGATATAAGTTTATTTGTATTATCAGCATTTGTTGCTGGTCCAGATTCTTTTGTAGCTGAATAAAGATTATTCCCTTCAGCCTTTAAACCATCTTCATTTTTAAAATTTGCTGTTCCTATTTTCCCAACTAAAAATTTATTTCCTTCTATTCCAACAAAAACGAATCCATCATCACTTATAGTTATATCTCCCTTTGCATCTTTCACCAAAGTTTGTGCATCCAATCTTGTATTTATTCCACTAGCAGTAAATCCTAAATTTGCACCATATGATAAAATATTTGTAACTTCTAAAAATTTTGCATCAGCCCTTTCTAAAGCTTTTTTTAAAGCATCTCTTGATGACTCAATCATAGCTAAACCACTTCCTTGTTTTGCATCTTGAGCTTTTGTAGTGTTAACTTGACTTAGAGTATTATTATTATTTACTATTGCATCATAAACTTTAAACTCTTTTCCTGGAACTAATTTTTCTATTGTAAAAACACCTGTTGTGGCATCAACTATAGAAGAAAAACCCTCTAAATTTGAAACTTTATCAGAAAGTTTTTTTAGTGTTGTGGCTAAATCTGTATCAAAATTTTGTCTAACCACATTATTATCAATAGTAACACTTATAAAATCATTCTCGTTATTTAAATCGCTTAAAACATTTGAATAATCTATTTTAGATATTTGATTTGTTGAAGGAGTTGATGTTGCATTAGGGCTTGTTTGAAAAAGCTTTAGTTTTTGATTATAATCAGATAAAGTCGCTTCAACATCACTTATTTTTGTTCCAGATGTTTTATAGTTATCTCCACTTTGTGCCATTAAATCACTTTGTGCACTATTGATATAATTTGTCGCTCTAGCATTGATATTATAAGCCGTAGTATTAGAATTAACAGTTATTGAGCTAAGATTTTTAATATAATCATCTGTAAAAATATTTTCAGCTGGGTTAGAAGAAATTACTCTTTTTTGTTGAGGAATAAGCCCCATAACATTTAAATTATCCTGAGTTTTTAAAAAACCATCTTCTGCCTGAATAAAATTTCCCGCTCTTGTGTAAAAATTTTGTCCAGATTTATCTTGTACAATAAAAAAACCTTTTCCGTCTATTGCAACATCAATATTTGAATTCGTAGGTCGAATATTTCCTTGTTCAAAATCTTTTGATATACTTTGTGTGTTTACACCTTTTCCATAATCATAAGAGTATAAAATATCTTCAAAAGTTATAGAGTCTCTTTTATGCCCAACAGTACTTATATTTGCAGCATTATTAGATTCAACGGATATACCCTTATCGTAAGCAATAATTCCAGACATTCCATTCCAAAGAGCACCTATCATTTAAATTCCTAAAAAATCTTAGTAATTGAAGAAAATGGAATTTGCTCTGTAGCATCAGAATAAACTGGCATAGATTGTCCACTTAATTTAAAATCATGAGTTGAAACTTCATTACCATCTTCATCTAATATCACAAGTTTTCCTTCTTTTACAAGAGGTGTTCCTGGATCAGATAAAGCTACTTTTTGACCTGTTTTCTTACCTTCGTCATTATAAATATATCCAGATGCATCATAATTCACCATCTTAGTTTTTGATGAATCAGATGGATCTGGAATTGTTACAACTTGTTCTAAATATAACATTCTTTGAACAGTAGCTTTTATATCACCCTCAATATTTTCAATACTTCTTACAATAAATGCCTTATTTGTAACTCCATCTTCTGCTACAGTTCCATTTTCAACATGCTTTCCTATAACTCCAGTTGCCGTTGATATTGAAGATTGAGTAAAAGCTTTTTGAATTGATTCAAGAGTTTTCACCATACTCATATTCGAATTTAATGTTGACATTTGCATTTGAGTTTCAAGCATTCTTGCAGAATCCATAGGTTTTGTTGGATCTTGAAGCTTAAGTTCTTGAATCATCAATTTTAAAAAATCATTTGTAGAAAGAGAGTCATTGCTTACACTTGACGTATATGTACTACCATCAATTCCAGTATTTGTGCTTACACCACTAATTTCAGCCATTTTAATCCTCCTTAAATCATATGTTCTTCAAAGAAATATCGAACAACATTATCTGAATCCATAGCATCTTGAACTCTAACTGCTAATTTGTCATCCATTACTATAATGTCACCAGTTCCAATAATTCTTGAATTAACATAAATCTCACCACCTGAACCACCTGGCTTATGTAGTGAAACTATATCACCTTCTGTTAGCTTAATAAATTCTCCAATACTTATATTTGTACTTCCTAGCATAACATCTACAACTATTTCGGTATCTACAAGTAAATCATAATCTCTTTCACTAATTTCCATTTAAACTCTTTTTAACATTTGTTAAATTATATCATAATTTTCGTTATTAAGTAATATTTATATTACTAAATCTAAGGTTTCAAGCATTGAAGAAACTTTAGATTCTATGCTTCCATCAAAATTACCTAAATCACTTGCAATTACCACTCCACCTGCAACAACATTTGGATCTTTTAACAATTCAATAAACGATTCTAAATTTAATTCATTTTTTAAAATTTCATAATCTTTCGGATTTAAATGTATTTGTACTTTAGACGCTGCTTTTATTTTTTCTAATAAAAATATTATTGTCTGCTTTGCTATTTTTGCTGAATTTTCTCCAACTTCTATAGAAATTATCTTCTGTGCTAATGCGATAGAAGTCTTTAATAATTTAGTTTCCATTTGAAAAGTTGCTTGTTCAAAAAAAGCAGCATACTGTTTTAAATCTTTTATTGCTTGGACAACCTGGGCATCTATATCTTTACCTTTTATACCATCATTTTCAATACTTATAACTTTTTCTGAAATTTGATTTAACTTTTCATTTATATTTCTTATTTCTAATAAAACTGGATCAACTCTTCCATTTATATTTTTATCATTTAAAATTGTATTTGAATTTTCTACAATACTTGATTCAATACCATTACTTACAAATGTTCCCAACTCAAATTTTTGTATATTTTCTTCATTATTTATAACTTTTGCATTTGAGTAAACATTATCAGCCATTAGTTGCTCTCTCTTTCAATAATACCTTCTTCTATCATCTTTTGTGCAATATCAAGCATTTTTCTTTGAGCAGCTTCTATGTCCTTAATTTTCACTTTTGTTAACATCTCACTTTCTTCTAAAAATCTCTCTTTTACTCTTTGACTCATAGCACTTGTAACTTTTTCTATTTGTTCTTCTGTTGTATTTTTCATTGCAATTGCAACTTCAGTAGATTCAACACCTTGTAATATTTTCATAATATATTCAGCATCTAAATTCAATAAATCTTCAAATACAAACATATTATCTTTAATCTTTGTTGCAAGTACAGTATCAATACCATTTATATTTTTTAGTATATCTTGTGCTTTTGGTCCCATCTTATTTAACATATCAGCAACAACTCTTACACCACCAACATCAACAATTGAAGATAATAAAGACTCTAGTTTCTTTTCTAAAACAGATGAAATTGTTCTTACAACATCAGGTGAAACGTCCTTTATTGTAGCAACTTGAATTGTAACTTTTACTCTTACTTCTTCATCTAATTGCATTAAAACTTCAGATGCTTTTGAAGGATCCATATGAGCTAAAATAACAGCTATTGTATGTGGAGATTCATCTTTTATAAAATCACTAAGCTGTTTTGGATTTATTCCATCAAGATATGCAAAAGCTTGAGAAGCTAATTTCATTCTTGAAAGTTTTGCTAGGACCTCATCCGCTTCTTCTTTTCCTAAAGATTTATATAAAATATCTTTTGCAAAATCATATCCACCAGAACTAATAAAACTTTTACTTCTAGTATAAAGATGAAACTCTTCTAAAACAGCTAATGAAACATCTTTATTTATAGATGAAATTTGAGTAATTGCTGTTGATATAGCTTCAACTAACTCTTTTGGTAGATGTTGAAAAATTTTTACAGTTGAATCTTCACCTATTAAAACAAAGAATCTTGCAACTTTTTCCATCATTGACATTCCTCTTAGAATGTCATCTTCAAGTACTCTCGTCATTTTCTACCTTTTTCTGAAGTTATTGTTTCCTTCAGTTAATAGCAACTCTATCATTCTTGCTACTTCTGCTGGATTATTATTTATTTCTTTGTCTAATTCTTCGATAAATACTTCATACTTAGCTGCAGATTCTTCATCAAGACCATCAATATTATTTAATATTTGACTTTTTACTTTTGATTTAAGTCTACCTTGAGCACTACTTATTTCAAATTCCTGTTCTAAATTTGAAAGCATATCATCAATAAGTCCATCATCATTACCTGATTGCTTTTTAGAACCTTTTCCTTTAGAATTTGTAACTCCATCTCCCAAAACAACTATTTCATTTGAAGCTATAAATTTTTTGTAGAATATAAATAGCAATATTGCTGCTATTAGATATTGAATATAATCTCCAAACTCTTGCAAAAATGCTTTTATTTGACTTAAAGTATCAACAGATTCACTGTCTTTAACAACAACATTACCATTTTCATCAATTACTTGTTCAACTTGTTCTAAAGGTTTAACTCCAATAAATTTGAAATCTTTAACAGTAACTTGATCTCCTCTAGCTTGATCGTATCCAATTGTATTTTGAACTATTGATTCAAGAGAAGCTATAAATTCATCTTTATTTGGGATATCTTTTAAAACACTAGAATCAAATGTAACAGCAGCAGTAATTCTTTTTATATTTGTATAATTGTAATCTTTTTGAGATACAAATTTTCTAGATATCTCATAGTTCGTTACAGTATTTGTACCTTCTGTATTTGAAGCAATATTTGAACCACCATTTGCATTTGCTGGTTCTTGAATATTATTATCAACTCCAGCTACTCCACCTGAATTATTTGGCATTCCTTGTGCTGAACTATTATTCTCTATTACTTGTTGAGATCTTATAGTTCCCTCTGGATTATAAATCTCTTCTTCAATATCTTTTTTAATAAAATCTAAAGATAAAGTAACTTTAGCAACAACTCTTCCAACACCTACAAATGGTTCAAGTAATGCTACTATTTTTTTAGAGTAATCCTCTTCTAATGTATCTTTATATTTTGTTTGAGTTATTGATTTTTGGTTATTTTCATCTTCATTAGAAAGTTCAAGTAAACTTCCATCTTGATCTATTAACTGAATATTTTCTTGCTTTAAATCAGGAACTGCTGATGCTATAAAATTTTTAATACCATCTATTTGTTTTTGTGTTAAAAAAATACCTGGTTTAATTGATAAAATAGCAGAAGCTGTAGTTAAACCTTTTTTTTCTGTAAATATAGTATCTTTTGGTATGGCTATCTTAACACTTGCTTTTAATACACCATTTAAAGCTTCTAATGAACGACTAAGTTCGCCTTCTAAAGCTCTTAAATATTTTACTTTATTTTCAAAATTAGTAGTTCCCAATGATGATTTTTCAAAGATTTCCCAGCCTACATGTTTACTTGTTGCTGCTTCACTTGTAACTAATTTTATTTTTGCAATATTTACAAATTCTTTTGAAGTTTTAAGAGTTAAATTATTTCCTGTTCCTATAACAGAAAATTGTATCCCTGCTGCTTCAAGTTCTTCACTTGCCAACATAACTTGAGATTTTGTAAGATTAGAAGCTATTGTATAATTTAGCTTTTTATCCTCAGCTTTAATATTTGAATATACTAAGAAACCAACTAATACTATAAATAATAAAGAGACTCCTCCAATTATTACTGCTCTTTGAGCTGTATTTAAATTATTTACAAACTTTAAAAGTTGATCCATAAATACCCTATATTAAATTAAATTTTTGAAGATGAATCAATCATATTTCTAAATAATCTTGAATCTCTTTTGATTGCTGTTTGAATTGCATCAAGTATAACTTTATTTTTAGATTGCTCACTTATTTGTGAGTCTAAATTTACATTATTTCCATCATTCTGTTCTTGTAAACCTTTTACTTCAACTAATCTTGGATTCGATAATCTTGAATTAATATCAATATTATTCATATGCATTCTATTTGTTTGATTCATTTGTAAAGAGTTTTTCATAGCTAAATTTAATTCATCATCAAAAACCAACTCTTTTGTTTTATAATCAGGAGTATTTACATTCGCAATATTACTAGATATTACTTTTTGTCTTTCAGCTCTAAAATTTAATTGCTCAAAAAGAGTACCCGATATTTTACTTGCGTTCATTATCTAGTATTTCCTCCAATTTTATCTATAAGTCCAGCATTTATCTCGTCTATACTTTTCATAGCTCTTTGTGATTGATCAAATCTTCTATGAGCATCTATTAATTCAACCATAGCTGAAACAGAATTAACATTTGAACTCTCAACTGCTCCTTGAACAATCATATTATCATTATTTTCAATTACTTCCAACTCATTTTGATTTTTTGGCATATAAGTATTATTACCTATTTTATCAAGATTTGTATATGGTGTTCTTGTAACACCTATTTGAGCAACAAAACCATCTTCAATTACAATTGGTTCATTATCTTGGTTTAACACGTTATTTCCATTACTATCAACCAAAAATCCATCTAAATTTTTAAATGCACCATCTCTTGTATATACTATATCACCTTTTTCATTTTGAATTTTAAAAAATGTATCAGGATCGTTTAATGCAAAATCCAAATTGTTTCCAGTCATTATAATAGGTCCCATTTCACCATTTATATATCTGGAATCAATTTTTGGAATATTATTTGTTACAACATTTACCTTTGTTGGGTTTTCATTTGACTCTTGTGCTCTTTTTAAATAATAATTAAAAGTTGTTTCTGTAGTCCCCTCTTGTTTAAAACCGTAAGTATTCGTATTAGCTAAATTATTACTTATTTGATCTAATCTATTTATTTGATTAATCATTGAAGCTGCTAATGGATAAACCCCTTGATTCATAAACCTCTCCTAACTATTTTTTGAAAATTCTTCTATTAATTTATCTAAATCATCTCCAGCTAAATCATCATTATTATCACCATGGATATGTTTAGCAACAGGTGTAAACTTTGTATTTTCTCCATCTTCAAAAAGATTGTTTAAATATAGAGATAATTTTCTGATTACAAACATAACTCTCTCTATTTTTTGTCTGTTTATATCATTAAACTGCATTAACTCCATAGCTTGGAATATAGAGTTATCTTCATCATTTAATACATTTTTTAAATTTCCAATTGATTCATTTATCTTATTCATATTTTCTAAATGTTCAGAAAAGACTTTAATATTAGGAAACTTTTTACTCAAACTATTTAATAAAGATGCCTGTGATTCTAAATAATTTTCGCACTCTTTAAAATTATTTCTAACTACATTATTGTTATCTAAAGCTAAACTTAATACATCGAATATCTTTGAAACTTTTTCTTCAGAATCATTTGCTACTTGAGTTAACTGACTCACTACTTTAGTATCACTATGCGCAGGAGTTGGAATAATTCCTTCTTTTATCTTAGATGATGTCCAATTTTTCACAATATCATCCTCGCTTATTTGATTCTTTTGCTCAGAAAAATCTTCATATTTTATATTTTCTTGAAAATCTTCTTTTACATCTTCTTCATTTTCAAAAACAGACGATGACTCAATATCTTTTAAAAGATTCTCTATTTCATCTGTATTAGTTAATACTCTATTATCTTCATTAGCAGCATCAATATCTTTTGTCTGAGAAATTAATTCTTCAATCTCTTTTGTGTCAACTTTTATAGGTTCTTCAATCTCTACTGCCTCAGGTTCAGATTTATCTTCAACGATATCTAAACCATTCATTAAAGCTTCGATTTCTTCTTGACTCATACTCATAATAAAACCTTATTTATTTTTTTAAAACTCCATCAAGCTTTTCTTTTAGAACTTCTGCACTAAACGGTTTAACTATATAGTTATTAACTCCCGATTTTAAAGCAGTTATAACCTCATTTTTTCCACCTTCAGTTGTAATCATAATAATCGGAGTTTTCTGATGTGTTCCCTCACTTCTTATTTTTTTTACAAGCTCAAGTCCATTCATATTTGGCATATTCCAATCTGTTAAAATAACATCATAATGAGCTTCAGTAAGAAGTTTCCAAGCTTTTACACCATCTTCAGCTTCATCAAAATTATCTTTTCCAAATCCTAATTGCATAACTACATTTCCGATAATTCTTCTCATTGTAGAGCTATCATCAACTATTAGAATCTTCATTCTTTTTTTCCTCTATTTTGTAAGTGTATAATTTTCAATAATTATGCATTATATAGAATTTGTTTTAAATTTTTACTTAATATTATTTAAAATAATTTATCACTTTATCAACTTTTAAACATTGCTGAAATATAATTAAAGATACGTAATTAAAAGGATTTTCTATGATTAGAGGATTATACACAGCAGCAACGGGAATGAACTCTATGCAACATCAAATTGATGTTACATCTAACAATATTGCAAATGTTAATACAACAGGCTTTAAACAAGATAGAGCAGAGTTTCAAGACTTGATGTATGAGAGTTTGAACTATACAGCAGGACAAACTACTCAAACTACATTAAATCCTACTGGAATCGATGTTGGTCTGGGAGTAAGAATTTCAAATATCCAGAAAAACTTTACTGAAGGGGATATGAAACTTACTTCAAATCCACTTGATGTTGCTATACAAGGAAAAGGATTTTTTCAAATAACTCTTCCTAGTGGTGAGGTTGCTTATTCAAGAAATGGTAATTTTAAACTAAATGCTGATGGATCTATTGTAAATGGAAATGGTTACACTTTATCTCCTGAAATTGTTGTTCCAGATAATACTAGAGATTTAACAATAGGAAAAGACGGTCTTGTAACAGCAACTGATGCACAAACTGGTGATACAGTTGAGTTGGGTCAAATTACTTTAGCAGATTTTATAAATCCAGCAGGTTTAATTCCTCTTGGAGAATCACTTTTTATGCAAAGTGATGCATCTGGAGAGGTACTTGAAGGAGATCCAACAACAGAACAATTTGGAAGCCTTCAACAAGGTATGATAGAATTATCAAATGTTAAACTAGTAAATGAAATGGTTGATTTAATTACTGCTCAAAGAGCTTATGAAGCAAATTCTAAAGCAATTACTACAGCTGATAATATGCTAGATATTGTAAATAGACTTAAAAATTAATTTTAATTTATTAAAATGAATTTAGAAGAGTTAAAAAAAAGACGAGAACAAAACTTTCTAGCTCATAAGCAAAAAAAGAAGGCTTATTATCAAAAGAGTAAAATAAAAAAGCAAGTATATGATTATCAAGCAGAATTTGAAAATGGTGATTTTTTAATTAAAATTAAAGAAATAGCTCATAAACAAAAAGAGTATGTTGATAAAAGAAAAGAATCAATAGTACAAAAAATCGAAAAGTACAAAGAAGATAAAAAAGAGTATTACGAGCAAAACAAAGAAAAAAGATTAAGATATGATAAAGAATATAGAGAGAAAAAAAAAGAAGAGTTAAAAGCTTATAGACAAGAATATTATCAGAGAATAAAAAAAATAAAGCAAACAAAGTGAGTAGAATATGGCACAAGAAAATGAAGAGATAAAGGTAGCTGAACAAGAGATTATATCTCCAAATAAGAAATTTAAAAAACCTTCTTTAAAAGTTATTCTTATTTCAGTAATTGCTTTATTAGTTTTACTACTAGTTATAGGTATTTCTTTAATAATTTTAACACCAAAAGAAGAAGTTGTAGTTGAGGCTCCTATTCAAGAAACAAATTTAGCTACAAAAGAAGAAACAATTCCAGAACAGAGTGAGCCAGAAGTTAAATTTGATTTAAGTAGTATAAATTCTCAAAAATTAAATGAACAACTAGAAGCTTTAACAAATAAGCATATTGTAAATGAAAGTTATAATATAGTTGAAAATGAAGAAACAAGGAGAATTCTTGAAGAACAAAAAAGAATAGAAGAAGAGTCACTTAAAATTGAAGAAGCAATGGTTTTAAAGCAAAAAGAATCTTTAGAAGAAAAGAAAATTGAATTAGAAATAGAAATGAAGAAACTTGAAGCATTGAAAGAAGAAGCACTACTTGCAAAAGAAGAATTGTTAAAAGCTCAAAATACAAATCTTACTCCTGATAAAATTTTTAAAGAAGAAGATAATAGAATAGAAAATAAGCAAGATGAAAAACAAATTGAAAATATAACTCAAAACAAAGAAGTTATAGAAGATGAAACAAAAGCTACAAATAGCAGTGATACAGCATTTTTAAAATTGATAAATGTAGCTAAAATAAAAGGGACTTTGTATAAAAAATATTTAGACAAAGCTACGAATATTAATCCTAATATTCATCTTTGTAGAGATGATTTAAATAGAATTGAATTATATTACGGTCCATTTGAAAATAATGAAACAAGAGAAGAATTATTAAATAAACTTATTAAAAATGGTTTTTCACAAGCATATGAACTTGAAATGACTAAAGAAGAGTTTAATAAACGATGTAATTACTAAATAGAAAATATTAAGAATTTTCTAAAATATCAAAAGAATTTTTTACAAATATTTTCTTATTTTCAATATCAACTTTATCTATAAAATCACCAAATATATGCGGTATTAAGAAGTTTTTTGGGAGTTTTCTTTCTACAAGATTAAAATCTGTCTCAACTTCAAGATAATCATTTAGTGGATACCTATGAATATCTTTTACTTTTCCTAATTTTAAATCATCTTCAAAAACTTCACAAGAAATTAAATCAAACCAAAAAAATTCATTCTCTTTTAATTTACAATATTCTTTAGTAGCTTCTTCAGTTGTAAAAAGTTCACTATTTGTAAGTTTTTTTGCTAAATCTACATCTTCATAATCCTCGAACTTTATTAAATCTTTATTTAAATTACACTCAAGAACTTTTAAAATCAAATTTCTATTTGTAGTAAAAATAGCACCTTTTTTAAATTGCTCAGGAAAATCAGAGTCAATAAAAAGTCTTAAATGACCTTGAAGACCTACTGCTTTTCCTAGCTTTGCAACATAAACTTTATTCATCTACTTTGTAACTACTTGTATTTTATAAGATATTCCATCTTTAGCTTTACATCCATTTGCTATTGTCTTAAGAGCATTTATCATATTTCCATTTTTTCCAATAAGTTTTCCAATATCAACACTATTTACACTTATTGTAATTTCAACAAAATTTTCATCTATTTGCTCTTTTGTAACAACAACATCTTCTGGTACTGCAACAATTAGTTTTGCATAGTTTTGTATAAAATTTATTATCATATTTAATCTAAAATATTATCTTGAAGCTAATTTTTTAACTTTTTCTGATGGTTTAGCACCAACACTTAACCAATAGTTATATCTATCTTCATCAATTTTTAGAACTTGTGGCTCAACAACTGGGTTAAAGTAACCAATTGATTCAATCCATCCTGAATCTCTTCTTTTTCTTGAATCTGTTACAACTATTCTATAAAATGGTTTTTTATTTCTTCCCATTCTTGTTAATCTAATCACTGTCATGTTTTCTTTCCTTTTTTTAATTTATAGTATTGAATTCTAAACTCCAATAAGTTTACAGCTCAATACTATTTTTATTGTTATCTTGGAATTTTTGGCATTCCATTTGGTCCCATTTGAGACAACATATTTTGTAAACCTTTCATTCCACCTTTACTTGAAAGTTGTTTAGCCATTTTCGAAGCATTTTTAAACTGCTTTAATATTTTATTTACTTGAACTTCACTAAGCCCTGACCCCATAGATATTCTTTTTTTTCTACTAGGATTTAGTAAATCTGGATTTTCTCTTTCTTTTGGTGTCATAGAACTAATAAGTGCTTTTATTCTAATAATTTCCTTTGAGTTCTCGAAATCCATATCTTTTAAAGCTGGTGCCATAGCAGACATACCAGGTATCATTCCAATAATTGATTTTAAGCTTCCTAATTTACTCATCATTGATAGTTGTTCTAAGAAGTCATTAAAATTAAACTCACCTTTTTTAATCTTTTTACTAACTTCTTTTGCTTTTTTCTCATCAATTATATTTGCAGTTTTTTCAGCAAGGCCTGCAATATCTCCAAGACCCAAAAGTCTAGAAACAATTCTATCAGGAATAAAAACTTCTAGATCAGGCATTTTTTCACCAATACCTATAAATCTAAGAGGAACATTTACTTGATCTGCGATACTTAAAGCAACTCCACCTTTTGTATCACCATCATATTTTGATAGAATAACTCCATCTATTCCAATTTTTTCTTTAAATGTTGTCGCAGTTTTTGTAGCATCATGACCTGTTAAAGCATCTGCAACATAAAAAATTTCATTTGGATTAATAGCATTTTTTATATCTTTTAATTGAAGCATTAACTCTTCATCAATTGCAAGTCTTCCAGCAGTATCTACTAAAAGTACATCATATAACTCTCTTGTAGCTTTTTGTTTAGCAGCAAGAGCAATTTTAATAGGATCTTTTTCATTATCATCAAAATAGATATCAACATCAATTTGTTTAGCAATCTGTTTTAACTGTTCAACTGCTGCAAGTCTTTGTAAATCACAAGCTGCAACTAAAACTTTTTTCTTTCTTGTTTTTAAATAGTTTGCCAATTTTCCAGTTGTTGTTGTTTTACCACTTCCTTGAAGTCCTGTCATTAAAACAACTGTAGGAGGAGTAGAAGAAAATACAAATCCTTGATTTCCATTAGCAGTTAAAACTTTTTCTAGTTCTTGTTTTAACACTTTTATGAAATTATCTTGACCAATTCCAATTTTTTTAGTTTCTAATTCAATAGCATTTAATAGGTCTTTAGTAGTTTTATGATGAACATCTGCTTTTAAGAAAGCTTTTTTTAGTTCACTTATAGCTCTGCTAAGTGATGCAACATCATCTTGATGTCTAATTTTTCCTATTATTCCTCTAAGCGAGCCCGTTATTGAATCAAACAAGATACTTCTCCATATTTTTTATTTTTGGATTTTATTTAAATTATACTTTAAAATAGATTAATCAATATCATCATTTTAAGTTTTGTTTTAGCTTATTTTTTTCTCGAAAGCCCTTTAAAATGAGCTTTTGCTTTCTAAACAACTTAATATTAGCTAAAATCATATACTTTAAATTCTTTTGGTTCTTTTGCTTCAAAAGTATAATCAAAGATTTTTGTAATTTTAGAATGTAATAAAACTCTATTTACATTTGAAGCTGTTCTTCCATAAATAGCATCTCCAATTATAGGTAAACCTACAGAATTCAAATGAACTCTAATTTGATGAGTTCTTCCACTTTCTATCACAAGTTTTATTTTTGATTTATTTCCCTCTACTAAAAGTGGATAAACAGTTGTTTTTGCACTTTTCCCATTTTTATCAATTTTTGATTTTGCTACACCTTTATCTTTTATAGTAATAATAGGTTTATCAATAACTATTTCTTCAATAACTTTACCTTCAACAATTGCTACATATTCTTTATAAACTCTATTTTGTGCAAATTCTTTAATAGCTTTTTTCTGAAAATCTTCATTTTTTGCAAACATCATAACACCACTTGTTTCTTTATCAAGTCTATTTAAAAGTATTGCATTTTTAAAAGTTTTTGCAACTTCATCAGCAGTAATAAATGCTGGTTTATCAACAACTAAAATATTATCATCTTCAAAAATAACTTTTGTTTTTGCTAGTTCTTTTACGTTAAATTTTGTATCTGTTCTAATTTCTCCCCTAGCAATCATAACTTTTTTATCACCAACTTTTACTAATCCTCTATCAATCAAATCTTTTGCTTTAGCATTAGAAATTTTTTCCTGAATTGCTAAAAGTTTATAAGCTTTATCATATTCTACAGCCATTTTTTCATCTCCTTAATTATAGGTTCAAATGAACCTTCTTTTGTTAATTCTGGTTTTAAAAGAGTACCCGCTTTTTTTAAATACTCTTTTAATTCATAATTTTCTATTAAATAATAATTTTTTATACACTCAAAAAGTGATTTTTGATTAAAAATATTTTTTCCACTAATTATCACATTTCCAAAATAAGCAGGTTCAATTGGATTATGTCCCCCTACTTTAGCAAATGCTCCACCTAAAATAGTAATATCACTTATTGCATAAATATCATTTAAAATCCCCATTTTATCAATTAAAACAATATCACTGCTAAAATCTTCTTTAATACTATATTTGTGATAGGAAATATTCTTACCTTTGATATAATTTTTAATTAACTCATCAACTTTTAAAAATCTTTCAGGATGCCTAGGAACAATTATTAGTTTCCCAAACTCTTTATTAAAAGCAGACAATATTAATTCTTCTTCACCTTCATGGGTACTTGCAGCAGTTATTACTATACCATCAGGTTTTTCAAAGTTCTGCTTTTTTTGTGGAAGTTGAGCTAATTTTATATTTCCAATAACCTCAACATCCTTTGCACCTAATTGTAAAAGTCTTATTTTATCAATTTCACTTTGTGCAAAAACCTTATCTATATTTGAAAATATCTTTTTATAAAAAAATCTAAATCTTAAATATGATTTATAAGATTTATCAGAAATTCTTGCATTTATAAGTAAGGTTTTTGCACCTTTTTTCTTAGCAACTAAAAATAGCATATACCAAAGTTCAGCTTCCATAACTACTAAAACTTTTTGTTTAGTTATCCAAAATGGTAGGAAGAATTCAAAAGGCAAAAATCTCACATTTGAACTAATACTTTTTGCTTCATCAAAACCAGTATTTGTAATTACACTAATATTGGCTTCATCTTCAAACTCTTTTATTAATGGTTTAATTGCTCTTACTTCACCCATAGAACAAGAATGAAACCAAACACCATTTAAATCAAATTTTGGGTTATTTCTTAAAAAAAACTTTGCAGGAATAGCTAGCTTATATTTTTTAGTTCTTGACTTATATAATAAATATGGAATAAAAAGTATATAAATTAGAATTAAAATAAAATTATAAAAAAGAGCAAAGAGGCTCAAATTAAGCCTCTGTTGTAACTGTTTCTTCTTCACCTTTATAAAGAATTCTTCCACAGTGAAGACAATTTACAATTTCTTCTCCTCTTAAAACTTCAGCATAAGTTTTATCATTTATTTTCATAAAACATCCGTAACACGCTTGTTTTTTTACAGGAACTACCGCAGTATCTTTTGCCCATCTTTTTATTTTTTCATAGAAAGTTAAAATTTTGTTATCAAATTGACTTAATAATTCGCTTCTTTTTGCATAAACTTCATTTCTTTCATTATTAATTTGAGCAATTGTATCTTCAACAACAACTCTAATCTCTTTAATATCTTCTTCTTCTACTTTTAATTTTTCTTGAAATTCTTTTAATTTTTCTTCTTTAGCAGCAGTTAATTTATCAAGTCTTTCAATCTCTTCATTTGCAAAGCTAACTTGCTCTTTAGCAATCTCTTCTTCTAATTGTAAAGCTTTTAACTCTTTTTCATTTGTTACATCTTTATTTTTTTTAGCAATTGAGTCTAATTTTGTTTTTAATTCACTCAAGTGAATATTATTTTTTGTTCTTTTTGATTTTAAATCATCAATTTCTAAATATGTTGAGTTAATACCTACTTTTATAGCTTCAGCTGTCTCAACAAAAGTTGCTAACTTTGCTTTTTGATTTTCAATTTTTGGTTCAAATTGACTAATACTTGTATCATACTTTGATAACTTTATTAAATCCTCTAAATACTTATTCAATGTTTTCTCCTTCTATAAAAAACTCAAATGGATTTTTTGAAGCTGTTATTATAGCTTTTAATTTATTTTTTTTCAAATACTCTTTTAATAGTTCTTCTAAAAGTATATTAAAGTAGTTTTCACTCTCATAATGTCTAATATCAATTAAAGACAAACCTCTAGCTTTTGCTTCCATAGCATCATGATATTTTATATCACCTGTTATAAAACAATCTGTATCAACTGCATCAATTAAACTCATTGCAGAACCTGTACAAATCGATAAAGTTTTAATATACTCTTTTATTTTTACAAACTTTATATGTTTTAAATTTAATCTTTTGTTTAAATGCTTTAAAAGATCATCAAAACTCATATCAACACTGCAATTTGCAATAAACTCATTTTGATTTTCTATTTTAAATCCTAGAATTTCTTCTGTTACAAATCTATTTAAATGTGTTTTATCTATATTTGTATGCATAGAAATTAAAGAGATATCTTTTTTTATAAGCTCTTTTAAAATTTTTGAAGAGTATGTATCATAGTTTACTTTTTTTAATCCACTAAAAATCAATGGATGATGAGTAATTACTAAAGAATTTTCTTTTAAATTTTTTACTAACTCTAAATCTAAATCCATACTCAAATACAAGTTTTCAAAAGTATCATTCATATTTCCTACAATAAGTCCTGAATTATCCCATTTTTCTTGAAGTTCAAATGGGCTAAAAGAATTCAAAAACTCGTAGATATCTCTTATTTTCAAATTATAATCTTCCTACTCTTTTAAGTCTTGATTCTTCCTGTTCTTTATACATAACAGCACAAGCTTGTGCAAGTTCACGTACTTTTAAAATGTAATTTTGTCTTTCAGTTACACTTATTGCTTTTCTAGCATCTAATGTATTAAAAGCATGACTTGCTACCATACATTGATCATATGCAGGAAGCGGAAGATTTGCTTCTAAACAAGCTTTACATTCATTAAACGCTTCTTCAAAATCTCTAAATAATTTAGTTGTATTTGCTACTTCAAAATTATACTTAGAAAATTGATATTCTCCTTCTTTATGAACATCTGCATATGTTGTTTTTCCAAATTTATTTTCATTCCAAACTATATCAAAAACAGTATCAACACCTTGTAGATACATAGCAAGTCTTTCTGTTCCATAAGTTATCTCTACAGCAACAGGATCACAAGCCAAACCTCCAACTTGTTGGAAATATGTAAATTGTGTAACTTCCATGCCATCAAGCCAAACTTCCCATCCTAATCCCCAAGCTCCTAAAGTTGGTGATTCCCAGTTGTCTTCTACAAATCTAATATCATGCTTTTTTAAATCCAAACCTAAATATTCTAAAGATTGTAAATATAAATCTTGAATATTTTCTAAACTTGGTTTTATTAATACTTGAAACTGATAATAGCTTCCTAATCTATTTGGGTTTTCACCATATCTTCCATCTGTTGGTCTTCTTGAAGGTGCAACATAAGCAACACTCCAAGGAGTGCTATCTAAACTTCTTAAAAGTGTAGCTGGATGAAAAGTTCCAGCCCCTGCTGGAATATCATATGGTTGAACAATATTACACCCTTCTTTTGCCCAAAACTCTTGAAGTTTTAATAACATTTGTGAAAAAGTAAGCATTTTATTTTATTCCTAACTCTTTATTTATTTTTTCTTTGTCAAAACCACAAATCCAACTATTTCCAATTAGAATAACTGGAGCACCGGAACATCTTTTTTGACAATCTTTTAAAGCACTAGCATTTTTTGTTAAATCAATTTGATTAAATTTTAGTTTTTTACTTTTTAAGTAGATAATGGCCTCTTTGCACCATTTACAATTAGGTAGTGTAAATAGTGCAATTGGCTTCATTATAGAATTACTTCAATATCTTTAGAATCACTCTCAACAGCTTTAGCTTTAACCATTCTATCTTCTTTTAATTTAACAGCTAAATCTTTATCACTAATTGCTAAGATTTGCATTGCTAAATAAGCAGCATTTATAGCTCCAGCTTTTCCAAGTGCTACAGTAGCAACAGGCATACCTGCAGGCATTTGAACAGTTGAAAGCATAGCATCCATACCATCCATTGCACCACCTTTCATAGGTACTCCAATGATTGGTTTAGTTGTAGTTGCTGCTAATGCTCCTGCTAAGTGTGCTGCCATTCCAGCTGCTGCTATGAAAGCAATTGCACCTTTTTCTTCAGCTTCTTTTACATACTCTTTAGTTCTTTCAGGACTTCTGTGAGCAGAAGATATAATTAACTCATATTTAACATTGAATTGTTCAAAAGTATCAGCACAATTTTTCATAATTTCATAATCAGATTTACTACCCATTATTATCGAAACGAATTTCATTTTTTTACCTTTATAATTTTTTAAATTCGCAGATTATATCAAATTTTTTCTAATAACTTTATAATCTTCGAAACTTTCAAACTTCTCCAGGCTTCTAACTTGTAGATTGTTAATACTTCATTTTCATAAATAAATTTTGATAAATTTTTTGATTGATCTTTTAAATAAATAGAATTATTATATTTATAATATTTACTTATCTCTTCAAAATTATCTTCAACAAAAAAAGTAATCGTTGGAATCATAAAAGCATCACATATATGAAAAGCTGATGTATTTGTAGTTATTACTTTATCCATACAAGAGATAATATATATAAAATCATTTATTGTTCTAGAATCTTTTGATAAGTCTAATAGATTATCAGCTTTAATTTTTAAATCAATTTGAAGAGTAGTTACAACAGTATAATCTTCCAATTTTAAAAGAAGTTCTTTTAATAAATCAATAGCTATTATTTGTGGAATTGATTTATTTATATTTGCACTGTAAGGATGGAAAAGTAAAAGTTTTCCTCTACTTTTTGCTTCAGAAATTTTATTCTTTAAGCCTGAATCTATATTAAAATGTTTTGTTTCCAAAGAGTTATATTTTTCTTCTGGACTAATTTTTTTGTAATTAATTCCAAATTTATAAAGCCAAGCATCAACATAATTTAAATCTAAAAGTTTAGTAAAATCAACACTATTATCAATAAAATAATCATATTCACAAAGCTGTTTTGTAGTTATACTTAAAGGTAAAATATCATTCAAATAATCTTGTGTTTTATATATATCTTTATCCCTAGTAAAATAACTATTATTTGAAGCATTAATATATATATCAATTTTTACACTTTTAAATATTTCACTTAGTTTTTGATGCAAAATTCTTAAAGCAGTACAAGACGCAATAGTTTTACCAATACCCGTAGACATTCCACCAATTATTGCAACTTTTATATTATCTTTATTTGTATATTTTACTTGTTTATATAAATCAACAGCATCTAAATTAATAAACTCTTCTGCTCTTTGATTTTTATCTCTGTTAAATTCATTTTTTGTTGAAATCCCAAGCTCAATTGGGAAATCTTTATTTGATCTTACATTATCTTCATTTAAGATTTTTGTGAAATATTTGCTTTTATCTATTCTTCCAAAAACTGCATTTAAATCACAATAATCATCATAAGTAGAAATATAAACTGTTTCATTAGGTAAACTAGCCGGTGCTTTAAATCTGAAATACTTCACTAAAGAACCATCTGTTGTTTTTATATTTATATTATTTGTAACTCTAAAGAAAATCATTTTACTGTAACTTAATCAATATTTGTCTCTGTATTTTCTATCCTAAACATTGTTAAATATGGCAATTTACAAGGAAGTTTTATTTTATTCACATTTCCACTGTGAACGCTTTCTAACTCTTTATTTGTATCTGTTAAAATCTTTTTAAAGTTTATATAATAAAGTCCATCTTCTTTTTTGAACACTTTTCCTATTTCATTATCACACTCTTGTAAAACTGTATTATGGGGAGTAAAAATTTCTATATCTTCATTTGGATAAACTTTGTATTTACAATAAAAATGTTCTTCATCTTCTGTTACAAGACCAGTTACTTCGTAACTTCCTTTACTTAAAGCATAATCATGATTTTGAGAATCTACTTTTTCAAATGGTCTATGAATTAAATAAGCATCAGTAAAGCCTCTATTTTTTGTAGTATGTAACTCTCTTTGGTATTTCTCAGGTTCAAATTTTCCATCATAATAATCATCAATAGCTTCTCTATAAGCTTTTGCTGTAACTGCAGCATAATATGGAGATTTTGTTCTTCCTTCTATTTTTAAACTATCAACTGCACCACTATCTAAAATTTCTTTTATGTGAGAAGCTAAATTCATATCTTTTGAATTAAAAATATATGTTCCAACTCCTGGCTCTTCTTCAAGTCTAAATAGTGTTCCATGATCATCATTTCCTGCATAAAGAGTATACTCAAATCTGCAATCATTTGCACAACTTCCTCTATTTGGAACTCTTCCCATTTGAACAGCACTAATTAAACATCTTCCTGAATAAGCAAAACACATAGAACCATGAACAAAAATCTCTATTTCCATATCTGGAAGATATTTTTTTATTTCAACTACATCTTTTAATGATATCTCTCTTGCTACAACTATTCTTCTAACTCCCATATCCCAATAAACTTTTGCATCAAGATAATTTAAAACGTTTGCTTGAGTTGATAAATGAATATCAATTTCTGGTGCTATTTCTCTACATAATTGTACTACACCTGGTGCAGCAACTATGAAAGCATCTGGTTTTAAAGCCGCCATTGTTGCTATATGTTTTTTTAATAATTCTATCTGAGAGTTAAAAGGAAAACCATTTATTGTTGCATATACCTTTTTACCTCTAGCATGTGCATATTCTATTCCTTCTTTAAAAGTTTCAAATGTAAACTCTTTTGATGCTCTTATTCTTAAACTAAAATGGCTAACACCTGCATAAACAGCATCTGCTCCATAATTTATAGCTATTTTCAATTTTTCTAAATTTCCAGCTGGGCTAAGCAACTCAACTTTTTGCTTACTCATAAAATTCCTTTGATTATTTTTATATATTTTTATTTAAATTAAGTGTAGATTATATCTATTTTTTAATAAATGTTTTGTTTGTGAATATTTTGTAGAATAAGTGTAGAGCTTAAAAGCTCTCCCACTCATCATCATTTGTTTTTGAAGCTATAACTTTAGTAGTTTTTTCTTGAGGTTTCAACTCTATTTTAGAAGATTTTATCTCAATATTTTGTTTGTTTTCTATAGTTGGTTTTGAAAAATTATTTTGTTCAAGTATATTATCTTTTTTTAATTGATCTAAAGATTTAAATACTTCAAAAGTTGCTTGATCAAGCTCTTTAGATAAAGTATTTAATAATTCATTATCTACATTGTCTTTACAATCTTCATTTATATATTTTTGAACACTGTTATGAACTATTTCATGATTTACTTTTAGATCTTTCCAGTTTTGAGTTTTTGTAAATGGATTATTTAAGCTCTCTTGCTCTGCTATCCATTTTCCTAAATCACAATCAGTTGGTTTAGTAACAGTCCATGCAGTTTTTGTTTGCCCTACTTTATCAAAATTTACAAGTTTAAATCTAATATGATCATTTTTTAATTTTGAAACTTTAAATACTAAATCTATATCTTCTATCTCTTTATGACTAAATTCTTTAAATTTTGCTCTATCAGCAATTTTTAGAAGATTTGTAGATAAATTCGCAACTTCACTTGCTAAATCACTAATTACTGTAGCTTGATTTGCATTTACTTGAGTAGCTTTATCCAAAATATTTATAGTATCATTTATTTGAATAATTCCTTTTTCTTCTTCTTTGCTACCTTGAGATACATCTTCAATTAGATTTATTGTTTCATTAATTTTTGCATTTAATGTTGAATAACCATTTATCATCTCATTTGCAATATCTTTACCTTCATTTGCTTTTGAAGTTGCAATCTCAACAATATTTTTAATATCTTTTGCAGCTTCCGCACTTCTAGCTGCTAGATTTCTTACCTCTTGTGCAACTACTGCAAATCCTTTTCCAGCTTCTCCTGCAGTTGCAGCTTCAACAGCTGCATTTAATGAAAGAATATTTGTTTGGAAAGCAATTTGGTCAATTATGCTTATTGCTTCATTTATTGATCTTACTTGCTTATCAATCTCTTCCATTGCATAATTTGTCTTAGTAGCAAGAGACTCCCCTTCCATCGAAGATTGTTGTAAATGCTTAGCTAAAGTTGACATCTGAGTTGTTTTTTGAACACTTGATTTTACAATAGACGTAATCTCTTCTATTGCAGCCGCTGTCTCTTCTAACGAAGCAGCTTGCTCATTTGCTGAAGCAGATAATCTATTTGCTGCTTGAGATAGAGTATTTGTATCTTCATTTAACTGTCTACCACTTCCAACAATCATAGATAAGAATTCTGAAACTGTAACTCCAATTAACTGCGTACTAGCAGCTAAAGAAGAAATAATTCCATTAACTTTTGATGTATCAATTTTTGAATCACCAATAGAAAAGTTTGAATTACCATATTCAATCAATATGTTATTTAATCCAACTAAGTTTTGGTTTGTTCTTTCAATCATCGTATTTATAGAATCTCTTAATTTTCTAATTTGAGGATTTGAAGAATTTTGTTCAACTTTATAAACATAGAAACCATTTATTACTTTTTCAATTACTTCTTCAACATTAGCAATAACTTTAGAATCCTCTATATATCCTTCTTTTAATGATGCAATATAACTATTGAAACTATCAACAACTTTACCTATCTCATCATTTGATTTTTTTTCAATATGATCAGTTTCACCATCAGCATTTTTGATTTTTATAATCGCTTCATCTAAATCTTCTAAAGGTCTAATCAAAGTTTGTTTTATAAAAATATTATAAACTATTGAAGCAATAATTATTGATATTAAAGTAAAAATAGCAATACTAAAGATTATTGTATTTATCTCTTTTGCAGTATTATCTTCCATTGAAGCTATTTGAGTTTCAATGTCATCAACATAGGCACCTGTTCCAATTATCCAATCCCATGGTCCAAATTTTTGTACATATGAAAATTTAGCTTTTGGATCATTTGGTTTATTTGGTTTATCCCAATAATATTTTACAAGTCCACCCTCAGATTTTGCATTTGCAACTTTTACCATTTCAACAAAAAGTTTTGTACCATACGGATCTACATAAGAACTCAAGTCTGAACCATTTAATTTTTGATTCATTGGATGCATTATCATTTTTGGATTAGAATCATTTATCCAGAAATAGTCATTATTAGCATATCTCATTTCTGAAATTGTCTTTAGTGCTTCTTCTTGAATTTTTGCTGTCAAGTTATCAACATACTCTCCAGTACCGATAACCCAATTATATGGTTTAAAAAGCTTTACAAAAGATACTTTTTCTTGTGGTTTATCAAATCCTGGTTTTGGCCATACATAGTCAACAAATCCTTCTTTACTTTTCTTTGCTAAATCAGCAAATTCTTTAAAAATTTGTTTTCCATTTGGGTCTTTATAATCATGCATATTTTGATTGTTAAGTTTTTGATTTATTGGATGCACTAAAACAACAGCATCAAAATCATTTATCCAGAAATATCCTGTTTTACCATATCTTGTAGCGTTTACAATAGATTTTAATCTATCTTTTAAAGCTTCTTCAGAAAGAGAATTCTTATTTCTTTCATACTCTGCCTCTAATATAGAAAACAAAAAATTAGTCTGTTTTACAAGTTCTTCTTGAACTTCTAGTTTAAGTTTATCAGTAGATGTTCTAGAATGATAAGCTTCAACAGTTTTTATCGCCAAAGATACATAATTTTGTAACTCTTGCTCTTTTTTTGCGTAAGCCTCTTTTTTATAACTTTCAATACTCTCATTTGAAAAACTCTTAATTGAGTATATTGCATCAACTGCTATTGCAAATGATATAGCAATTATGGTAACAAATGATAGGATTAAAACTTTCGATTTTAATGACAAGTTTTTAAACATCGTTTCTCCAGATTTTTTGGTCGTTTCTCATTATAGCGAAAAATAGGAGAAAGATATATTTGATTATTATTTCAGAAGATTTTTTGCAAATTCTATAGCCTCATTTGTTACACTTTCACCACTAATCATTCTTGCAATTTCAATTATTTTTTCACTACTATTTAATAATTTTACAGTCGAAACTCCATCTTTTTTATCAACTAAAAAATGCTGATTTGCACTTGATGTTAATTGAGGTTGATGTGAAATTGCAAAAATTTGATAATTTTTACTAAGAGATATTAATACTTTTGATATTGCATCACTCTCTTTTCCACTTAAATTTGCATCAATTTCATCTAAAAACAGAACTCCATTTTCTCCAATATCAAACTCTGAAATAGCACTTAAAAGAGCAAGCCTAAGTCTATTATACTCACCAGAACTAATAGTATCAAGAGAAACTTCATTTAACTCAAATAATATTTCATCCATTCCTGTAAAATCTAACTCTTTGTTAATTAAATCTATTTTTGCATTATTTAAATATAAAAACTTTAAATAATAATTAATCTTATCTTCTAATAAAAGCAAGCTACTTTTTCTAAACTCGCTGATTTGTTGAGCTATATTTTGAATTTCAATTTCTAATGAAGAGAACTCTTTTTCTAAACGAGTTTTAGAAAAAGATATATTCATATAAGATTCTAACTCTAATTTCTTTTCTTCTTTATATTCTAAAGCTTCTTTAATCGAACCAAATCTCTTTTGTAAACTAGATATTTTTTCAATTCTATTTAAAACTTCCTCAATATTTATATCGTCAAGCTCATTTAAACTATCACTTGATTTTTCAAAAATATTATTTAGTTCATTCATAGCTTCATCAAAAAATGTAGAATCTATTTCTAAAAGCTGTAATAAATCAGTAACGCTATTATTTAATTCAAAAATTGTACTTGCTCTATTCATAGCTTTTTCTATTTTTTCTTTTTTTGCTAAAGATTTTTTTATAGAATTTAGTTTTTCATATTCATCCTCTTTTGGATCAATATCCTCTATTTTTTTTATCTCAAATTTTACAAAATCTTTTAAATCTTCTATTTTTTTTTCATCTTCGTATAGTTTATTTAACTCTTTTTTTATACTAGAAAACTCTTTAAATTTATCATCAAATAATTTTTTTATATTTTTGAATTCTATACTGTTTTTTGAAGATAACCTATCTAAAAACTCTATTATTCTTTGACTTTCAAAATCACTAGTATCTTTTAAATTTAATTGTTTTATCAACTTCGAAGAGATGTTTTGTAAATTCTTTTTTGATATTGATTGATTATTTAAAAAATATCTTACTTTCTCTTTTTTGATGTTTTTTATGATTAAATCATCACCAATTTCAATTCCATATGTAAAATCTTCTAAACTATTATTTGTAAATTCAAGTTCACTTAATTCACTTTTTACATCATTAAAAGCAAATAATGCTAAAATCTCTTGCATTAAAACAGATTTTCCTGCTCCACTAGGACCACTGAAAATATTCAAACCTTTTTGAAACTCTAGATTTACTTCTTTAAAACTAAGACAATTTTTAATATAAATTCTATTAATCAAACTAATTTCCCCATCTTAATTTTTCACTTAAAACTTCAAAAAAATCTCTACTACTTCTATGTAGCATTTTTGATTTTTTTGTAGCTATTTTTATTTTTATAATTTCATCTTTATTTAAATCATATAATTCTTGTCCATCAATAATTACAACTGCTCCTGTATTTTTTGTAACTTTAAATTCAATTTCAAAATCAGCAGGTACAACTATTGGTCTTTGAGTTAGTGAATGCGGTGCTATTGGAGTTATTATAAAAGCATTTGTTAGTGGATAGACTATTGGTCCACCAACAGATAAATTATAGGCAGTTGAACCACTAGGTGTTGAAACAATAAGTCCATCTCCAAAATATGTATTAAAAGCTTTTTTATCAATTTTTGCTCTAACTTCAAGCATAGTTGAAAGATTTTTTCTAGATATTACAATATCATTAAAAGCTATAAATTTTTTATCTTTTATTTGCCCTTCAATTATCATTCTAGGATTAATTTTATAATCATCTTTTACTAAGTCATCGATAAATTTTGGAAGTTGTTCCATACTTAAATCTGTTAAAAAACCTAATGTTCCTAGATTTATTCCTAAAACTGGCAAATCATACTTAAAAGCTTTTCTTGCTAATCCTAAAAGAGTTCCATCTCCTCCAATACTTATTAAGAAATCTACTTTTTTACACAAAGTATCAAAATCAATTCCTTGTTTTTCTATCATATTAGCAGAGTTTTCTTCAAGTATTAAATTTATATTTTTTTCTAAAAACATAGCTTCAATTTTAAAATATACATTTTTCAACTCTGGACTTTGTGGTCTAAGAATCACTCCAATATTTTCGATTTTATCTAAGTGTTTACAACTTCTTTCTAATCTCAATACTTCCTCTTTATTAATAAACTTATATAAAAAATCATTTTAGTAGATTAATTATATAAATCTAATAAAAAAAGGGACATGCACTAGCACATCCCTTTCTAATAAAAATCTAAAATGGATTAACCATTTCTTTTTTTCATAATCTCTTCAGATACATTTCTAGGAACTTCTTGGTAAGAGTCAAATATCATAGAATATGTTGCTCTTCCTTGAGACATAGATCTTAAATCTGTTGAATATCCGAACATTTCAGATAATGGAATCATTGCAGTAACAAGTTTGATACCTGCTCTGTCATCCATAGATTGAACTTGTCCTCTTCTTTTGTTACAGTCACCAATAACATCTCCCATATAATCTTCAGGAGTTTCAATTTCAACTTTCATCATTGGCTCAAGTAAAACTGCACCTGCAGCTGCACTTCTACACCCTTGTTTGAATCCCATTGAAGCAGCTAATTTAAATGCCATCTCAGATGAATCCACTTCATGGTAGCTTCCATCATAAAGAGTAACTTCGATATCAACCATTGGATAACCTGCAAGAATACCACCTTGCATAGCTTCAAATGCACCTTTTTCAACAGCTGGAATATACTCTTTTGGTACAACCCCACCTTTAATATCATTATTGAATTTAAATGTTGGCTCACTACCTGCTGGTAATGGTTTAATCTCTAAGTAAACATGTCCATATTGACCTTTACCTCCAGATTGTTTTGCATATTTATACTCTTGCTTAACAGCATTTCTGATAGTTTCTCTATATGCAACTTGTGGAGCACCTACTTCAGCCTCAACTTTAAATTCTCTTTTCATTCTATCTACAAGAATTTCAAGGTGTAATTCACCCATTCCTGCAATAATAGTTTGTCCAGTTTCTTCATCAGTCCATACTTTAAATGATGGATCCTCTTCAGCAAGTTTACCTAATGCAATACCCATTTTCTCTTGATCAGCTTTTGTTTTTGGCTCAACCGCAACAGAGATAACTGGTTCTGGGAAATCCATTCTTTCTAGAATAACTGGATCTTTTTCACTTGCTAATGTATCACCTGTAATTGTATCTTTAAGACCAACAACTGCACCAATTTCTCCAGCATAAAGTTCTTTAACTTCTTCTCTAGAGTTAGCATGCATTTTTAATAATCTTCCTATTCTCTCTTTTTTCATTTTTGTAGAGTTTAATACGTAAGTTCCAGACTCTAGAACTCCTCTATAAATTCTTGTAAATGTTAATTGTCCAACGAATGGGTCAGTCATAATTTTGAATGCTAAAGCAGCTACTTCACCTTTATCAGTTGAAGGAACGATTACAGCTTCACCATCTTGAGTTTCACCTTTAATATCAGCAACTTCAGTTGGTGATGGTAAATACATAGCAACAGCATCAAGTAATGGTTGGATACCTTTGTTTTTAAATGAAGTTCCACAAACCATTGGAGTTACTTCCATAGCTAAACATCTTTTTTTGATTCCAGCTGTGATTTCTTCCTCAGTTAATTCTTCTCCACCTAAATATTTATCCATTAATTCATCACTTGATTCAGCAGCAGCTTCTACAAGCTTTTCTCTGTATTCATTAGCTAATTCAACTAAATCAGCAGGAATTTCTTCTATTTTATACATTTCACCAGCTTGTGCATCTAGGTTATATGTATAAGCTTTCATTTTTACTAAATCTACCATTCCTCTAAATTGATCTTCTGCACCAATTGGAATTTGAAGTGGAACCGGATTTGCTTTTAATCTATCTCTTACTTGGTTCATAACATTAAAGAAGTTAGCTCCAGTTCTATCCATTTTATTTACATAAATAATTCTTGGAACTCCATACTTATTTGCTTGTCTCCAAACAGTTTCAGATTGTGGTTGAACTCCACCAACTGAACAGAATACAGCAACAGCACCATCAAGAACCCTCATAGATCTCTCAACTTCAATTGTAAAGTCAACGTGACCCGGAGTGTCAATGATATTTATTTGTAATTGCTCATTTGTTTTTGGATGTGTCCAGAAACAAGTTGTAGCAGCAGAAGTAATTGTAATACCTCTTTCTTGCTCTTGTTCCATCCAGTCCATTGTTGCAGCACCTTCATGAACTTCTCCAATTTTATGAGAAACTCCTGTATAGAATAAAATTCTTTCAGTACTTGTTGTTTTTCCTGCATCAATATGTGCAGCAATACCAATATTTCTAACTCTATTTAAAGGTACTTTTCTTGCCATAACTATATCCTACCATCTGTAGTGTGCAAATGCTTTATTAGCTTCTGCCATTCTATGTACATCTTCTTTTTTCTTAAAAGAAGCTCCTCTTTCGTTTGCAGCTTCGAATAGCTCATTTGCTAATCTTTCTACCATTGTTCTTTCATTTCTTTTTCTTGAAGCATCAATTAGCCATCTTAATGCTAGAGTTTGTCTTCTTACAGCTCTAACTTCAACAGGAACTTGGTATGTAGCTCCTCCAACTCTTCTACTTCTAACTTCTAAAAGAGGTTTAACATTTTCAATTGCTTTTTCAAAAAGATCAAAACCTTTTTCTTCACCTCTTTTATCAAGGTTATCAATTGCACCATAAAGGATTTTTTCTGCAACAGATTTTTTACCATCTAACATAATTGCGTTTACAAATTTTGTGATCACTTTACTATTGTAGATAGGATCAGCCATTATTTCTCTAACTGGAGCTTTTCTTCTTCTCATTTTCTATCCTTCTACTTATTTTTTAGCTTTTGGTCTTTTTGTACCATATTTAGATCTAGATACAGTTCTGTTATTTACACCAGCTGAATCTAACGCACCTCTTACAATGTGGTATTTAACCCCAGGTAAATCTTTTACTCTTCCCCCTCTTACTAGCACGATTGAGTGCTCTTGAAGGTTATGTCCTTCTCCACCGATGTATGAAATTACTTCAAATCCTGTAGTTAATCTAACTTTTGCAACTTTTCTTAAAGCCGAGTTAGGTTTTTTAGGAGTTGTTGTATATACTCTTGTACATACTCCTCTTCTTTGTGGACATTTTTTTAATGCTGGTGATTTTGATTTTTCAATCACTTTTTTTCGCTCATTTCTTACAAGCTGATTAATTGTAGGCATTTCTTTCCTTTATAAAATTTGGTTTGAGTAGCTATAGCCCTACTCATGCTTCTCGTAAACTTCAAAACATATTTGAAACGATACTACCATTCTAGGAAACCTGTTGTAGTGTTTTCTAAAAAAGTTTTGCATTATACCTAGTTTTTTTTAAAATATCCTTTATTATAATCTTCTTAGTTCTTTTTCAATAAAATCTAAAAAATGTTAAGGAATTAAATGGAAATTTTAACTTACAAGAAATTTGGAAATGGGAAAAAAAATATTATATTTTTACATGAGTTAATGGGTGATTCTTCAAATTATGAAGCTTGTATAAATTATTTTGACAAAGAAATTTTTAGTTGTTTTATGGTTGATTTAAGAGGATATGGAAACTCAAAAAGTATTTTAGGAAAATATAATTTAGAAGAATCTATAAGTGATATTATTAATTTAGCATCTTTTTTACAATTAAAAAAATATATATTAGTTGCTCACTCTATGTCTACAATGATAGCTCAACATATAGCAAGTAAAGATGTTAGAGTAAATAAACTAATTTTAATTACTCCAATTAGCTATTTGGGTTTAAAAAGTACTACAAAAGCTAAAGAAAATCTACTTTTACAAATGAAAAAAAATAGTGGAAAGATTGAAGAAATTGTAGAACAATCAAGTCAAAGATATAATAATTCATGGAAAAAATACCGTATAAATTTAGCATATAATTGCTCTTTACTAGAAGCTAGAGTGTCTTATATGAATATGTATTTAAATATAAATTTTAATTTAAATAATGATAACAAACTTAAAATTGATATTCCAATAAAAATAATTACAGGTAAATATGATTTTCCTGTTTTTTCAAAGTCTGAAGTTTCAAAATGTTTCGAAATCTTTAATGATGTTGAAATTATAGAGTGTCAAGAAGCTGGACACTATCCAATGATAGAATGTCCTATTTTTTTCGCATCTAAAATAGAGTTTTGGTCTATATAAAAATTTGTTATTACTTTAGCTTTAGCTTTTTTCAATAGAATTGCAAACTAAAATCTAAAATAAGGTAAATTATGACAAAACAATTATTGCCTTTGGCTATTGGTGGATTAGCTATTGGAACAACTGAATTTATTATTATGGGACTTTTACCTGATGTAGCAAAAGATTTGGGAGTATCTATTCCAGTAGCTGGTCATTTAATATCTGCCTATGCATTTGGAGTTGTTGTAGGGGCTCCTATTTTAGTAGCTCTAAGTTCAAAATTTCCACCTAAAAATATTTTAATAGTTTATATGATTTTATTCACACTATTTAATGCTTTATCAATAGTAGCGCCTGATTATAACACTCTTTTGATGTCAAGATTTCTTGCTGGCCTTCCTCATGGTGCTTTCTTTGGTGTTGGAACAATTGTTGCAATTAAATTAGCAACAAAAGGCAAAGAGGCTCAAGCAGTTTCGTCCATGTTTACAGGTCTTACTCTTGCCATACTTTTTGTTGTTCCTATTTTAACTTATATAGGACATATAACAAGCTACAAATGGGCATTTTTTGCTGTCTCATTTTTAGGTGCAATTACTGTTTTATCATTATTTAAATTTATGCCAAAATTAAAATCTCTTAAAACTGTAACATTTAAAGAAGAAATTGAATTTTTTCTTACATTTAAAGCTTGGAATATTATATTAATTGTAGCAATTGGTTTTGGTGGACTTTTTGCATGGTTTAGTTATATTGCCCCATTACTTATAAATGTTTCAAAGTTTGATCCAAGTTCTATTTCATACCTAATGCTAATTGCTGGAATAGGAATGGTTTTAGGAAATATTCTTGGAGGTTATTTAGCAGATAAAAAAGACCCTATAAAAGTTGCTATTTATCTTCTATCGTTTATGGTTTTCTTTTTATTACTAGTATTTTTTCTAAGTGAAAATAAAACTATATCTTTAGTTTTAACTTTTATTTGTGGTGTTTTTGCTATGAGCATAGGAACTCCAATAAACATGGTAATGGTAAAAAATGCAAAAAATTCAGAAATGCTAGGAGCTGCTTTTATACAAGCTGCTTTTAATGTAGCAAACTCTTTGGGAGCTCTATTTGGAGGAATACCTTTACTGTTTGGATTTAACTATAATTATCCAGCTTTAGTTGGTGCTTTTATGGCATTTTTAGGAGCTATTTTATGCATGATATTTTATAAGAAGTATCATTCATAAATTATTTTATTGTTGATTTAACTTTAACCTCATCTTGGTTTAAGAATCATATTAAATTCTTAAACTAAAGTTTTATATAACGAAATAGCATTATTAATTTCATCATCAGTTGGCTTTATTCTAATAGAGACATATCTAAGTTCACCTTTACTATTTTTAGAAGGATAAGCAGTTGCATTTACCCAGTAGTATCTTCCATCTTTTGTTTTATTTTTAACTATTCCCTTCCAAACTTTACCACTTTTTATAGTTTCCCACAAGTCTTTAAATGCTACTTTTGGCATATCAGGATGTCTTACTAAATTGTGAGGTTTTCCAATCAACTCCTCTTTTTCATATCCAGCAATAGAACAAAAGTCACTATTTGCGTATATAATAATTCCTTTTGGATCTGTTTCTGAAACTATCATAGTATCCTTTGATAATTTAACCTCTTGACTCATTTACATTTCTCCCACATAAAGTTAATTAAATAACTAAATATTTAAATTATTTTTTATTAATTTATATTTATTCTAAATACAAAAATTACTATTTTATCAAAATATTTAGCATTTTTATTAAGATTCCAAATAATTATTTTTATCAGTTATAGACTTTTTGAGATAAATTTAATATTTTGATACAATAAAATTATTATTTTTCATCAGGAGATTTTTTATGTATTTGTTTGGATTTGGTTCATTAGTAAATATAAAAAGTGCTCAAAACTCATTTAAGAATAGAGAGCTAAAAAAAGAAGATTTAATTCCTATAAAAATTAAAGGCTATAAAAGAGTTTGGAACTCAATTGAATCTATTTGTTTTGAACAGGAGCTAGTAAATGGTATTTTTTTAAATATTAAAAAAGACGAAAAGTCTTCAATTTTTGGTGTTATGATTAAAATAACTGAAGAAGAATTTGAAATTTTAAAACTAAGAGAAAAGAATTATAGTTGCATAACTATCAAAAAAGAGTCCGTTATAAATCAAAAATTAGATGATGACCTAATTGCTTTTATGACAACAAAAGAAGATAAAATAGCAAAAATAGGAAAAGAAAATTGTTTTATTCCATCAAGATATATTGAAATTGTAAAAGAAGGTGTTGAAAATTTTCCTAAAGAATTCCAAGATAATTTTAATGAAATATTTAGTAATTTTCCTTTCCCAATAAAAGATGGAATTTACACTTTTAGTGATCCAGTTCAAAACAAAGCTGCAAAAAAAGGATAAAAAATCTTAATGAATAAAAATATTAACTGTTTTATTTGTACGTCAAAACTATCAAATAAAAAAAGAGAAAAGAAAGAAGAGAGTTCAATCTTTAAAGAAAAAAATGCATTAAATATAACATATTGTGAAAATGATTCTATAGAAAAATTTGAGGAAGATGTAAGTTCATTAATTGGTAAAAATAAAACTCTTTTATATTTTTTAAATAAAAAATTTATTCCTTTAACCATCTCTATTACTTCAGTTATTTTTATTATGATTGCATTTTTAACAATATCTATTTATGAAGATTTTTTAAAAAAAATGATACTTGAAACACCAAGTAGTTTTGAACTAAAAGATTATATATCTTTAGGATTTGTTATTTTTTTATTTTTATCACTTTTATTTATGCCTAAAATTTTAGATGCGGAAGGGAATGAATTAAAAAATCTTATCAACTCTTGGTTTAACAAAGAGATTAGAAAAGCAAAACGACTTAAACTAGCTTATTCAAATTTTGATAAAAAAATGGAAATTCATCTTTATAATTTTGATTTAGAAGATGAAAAACACTGGCTTTGGTCTATTTTCACTACTATGATTTTAAGTAGATTTACAAATATATATTTTTATATTAGAGGAGACAAGGTTGAAAGTGTTAAAAAAACTCTTGAAAATCTTGGTGCATTAAATATAAAAGTAATAAAAAATAATAAATTACAAAAAAGTTCAAATATTGATATTTTATTATCAAAAAAAGAACAAATTTTTTACTCTTTATTACAACTTTGTTCTACAATAGTTACCCAAAGTAAAGATAAAAAAATCTTTATATCTTTAGAACTTTTTGAATATTGTGGAAAAAATTTTATAAAATCTGATGATGATGAAAATCATCTAAGCTTTGGCTTTCAAAGCTTTATAAATAGAAGTTTTGAGGACTTTAACTTTTTATCTCAAGAAAAATCTCTACAAATATTTTTTACGAATAATGTAAATTTCAAAACGTTAAAGTCACAAAAAAAAGAATTAGCTCAATATCTAAGAAATCATCTTGAAGATTGCATTTCAAAATTTGAAAATCCAATTTCTCTTTTAATTTTATACTACTATGTAAAAGAGTTAGTTTTAGATGAAAAAAGAGTTATCAAAATACTAGAAAAACTTATAAGTTCAATAAAAGAAAAACAGCAATATGAATTAATCAACGATTATTGGTTTGAAATAGCCGGTTTTATGTTTGATTCAAATGATATAAATAGTTTTGAAAGTTCTGTAAAATCTTATTATAGAAAAATTTCGATTAGTACTCTAAATAATTTAGCATTTTTATTTGAAAGAAGCGGATATTTTGAGCAATCAATACTTTTAAACAAATACTTATATGAAATAAATCCAAACAAATATATTTTAAGTATCTGTTCACTATATGAAAGAATGGGTCAATTTGATTTAGCATATAATTCTCTTCCAAAAGAGTTGAATCTTGGAAAAAATGACAAACCTTTAGATATAGAAATAAGATATTACCAAAGAAAAGCTGCTTGGATAATAATTTCTCAAAGAAATGATAATTTAAAACGTGAAGCCATAGAGTCTTTAGAAAAATTAGAAAAACTACTTTTTTCTCACAATGAAGATAATAATCCTTTATGGCTATGGCATTTTTATAATATAAAAGCAAATCTTTGCGAATGGGAAGAAAATTATGATGAAGCTATAAACTTTTATAAAAAATGTTTAGCAATACCAGCTTTGGGTTCTTTTGAATATGGAGCAACTTTTGTGAATATGGCAATATCTTATAGATTTAAATATATTTTAGAAACAATTAAAAATGATGAAACTATAAATAAAGCTATAAATTTAGGGAAAATGGGTGTCTTTTTAAAAGAATCTGTTGGTGATAGAGATGAAATGCCAATTGTTTTACATAACTATGCTTTAAATATCTTATATAAAATTTCAAATAATTTTGATAAAAAACTTTGTAATAAAGTTTTACAAGTAACAAATGAAGCACTTGAAATTTTAGAACATACTAAATCTATAAAAAGACTAGGAATGGTTTTAATTGAAAACTTTATTGCAAAAAGTTTATTAAATATTGATACTAAAGATATTGTTCTAAAGCTTGAAAGAAATATTTCTATTTTTGGTAAAAATGAATTAGAACAAATGAAACATATTTACAATGAATTTTACAAAAATAAAAAAATAGAAGAACTAAATTTTTTATAAATATAGTTCTTCTATAAATATCTAAACGTCAGTATTTACAATCTCTACTGAAATATAGACTAATTCTTCATGAATTGAAAGCTCTTTTTTAATATAACCAATATCGATAAATTCTTCAGAACTTAAAGATACAATACAACCATATTTACCTTTTCCTACTCTAAAAATATGTAAATCTTCAATTCTTACTTTTTGATTTAATGAATTAATTACATCTATTACTTCTTGTACAACAGGATCTTTCATATTTGCATCTAAAAGTATTGTTCCTGATTGTTTAATAATTGATACTGCCCAAATAGATATCAAAATAGAAGCTACAATTCCCATAAATGGATCAAGCCAATTAATTCCCCAAAACATTCCAGCAACTAATGCAATAATTGCTAAAATTGAAGTTAAAGCATCTGTTAAAACATGAATATATGCTACCTTTAAATTAATATCTTCTAAGTGATGATGTTCGTGAGAATCTACATGATTATGATTATCTTTTAAAAGCCAAGCACAAATAATATTAACAACTAATCCAATAATAGCTATCCAAATGGCCTCTTTGTAAGCAATATTAACAGGAGACAAAATTCTCTCAACCGAATGAAAAGCCATAAATAAAGCTACTAATACAAGTAAAATTGCACTTGTATATCCAGCCAAAACTTCAATTTTATAAGTTCCAAAATTAAATCTAAAATCATTTGCATACTTACTTGATAAAACATAAGCTATAAAAGCCAATCCTAAAGCCAATGCATGTGTGCTCATATGCCAACCATCTGCTAAAAGAGCCATAGAATTATAATAATATCCACAAACTATCTCTACAATCATAGTTAAAAATGTCAAAATTGTTGCATATAAAGTATTTCTTTTCGAAATATTATTTGCCTCATCAAAATTATTAAAACTTCGGTTTTGTTTGATTGTATCTACTGTATTCATTTATTCTTCTTTAAATTTTTTTTGATACCATACCCCATTTACTTAAAACTTATCTTAAATAAAAAATTAATTTATAAAAAGGAAATAGATGATAGAAATATTATTATTGGCATTTGCTCTATCTATGGATGCTTTTGCCGTTTCAATTGGCCTTGGTGTTAAATCTCAAAACTTTAATAAATTTTTAGCTATTAAAGTAGCTTTATTATTTGGATTTTTTCAAGCTCTAATGCCACTTTTTGGTTATTTAGCGAGTATTGGTCTTGATACATTTATAACTTCAATTGATCACTGGATTGCATTTATTCTTCTAGTTATCATTGGTGGAAAAATGCTTTATGAGAGTTTCCAAGAAGGAACAGAAGATGAAATAACAATTATTACAAATAAAGTTCTTCTAATTTTAGCTGTAGCGACAAGTATAGATGCAATGGCTGCTGGATTTACTCTAAATCTTCTTGATTTAAATCCATTTATTTCAATGTTAATTATTGGAATAGTAACTTTAGTTTTTAGTTTCATTGGAGTATTTATAGGTACAAAAGGTGGTACTTTTCTTGAAGATAAGGCTGAAAAAATTGGTGGTGTGATATTAATAGGTATAGGATTAAAAATATTAATTGAACATCTATTTTTTCATTAATATTTAGCTTAAAGAAAAAGACAAGATATTATATATCTTGTCTTTTAAAATTATAAAAGAGAGTTTAATTTCTCTTCAATTTTAGCTTTTGTTGTAGCACCAATCATTTGATCTACAATTTCACCATTTTTAAAGAAAAGTATAGTAGGAATTGATCTTACTTGATATTTACTTGTTAAATCTGGCTCATCTTCTGTATTTACTTTACAAATTTTTGCTTTTCCTTCAAACTCTTCTGCTAATTGATCAATAGCTGGAGCAAGCATTCTACAAGGTCCACACCAAGGTGCCCAAAAGTCAACTAAAGCTACACCTTCTTTAACATTTTCATCCATATTTGTTTGGTTTAATTCTATATATTTCCCCATTTTATAACCTTTATTATAATTTACCTTCATTTTTAGCTAAGTAATTAGCTACACCATCTTTATCTGCTTTCATTCCTTCATCACCTTTTTGCCATCCTGCTGGGCACACTTCACCATATTCATTTGTAAACAACATCGCATCTACCATTCTAATCATCTCATCTACATTTCTTCCTAATGGTAAGTCATTAACTACTGCATGTCTTACTGTTCCATCTTTATCTATTAAGAAAGATCCTCTTAATGCAACAGACTCTCCAAATAAAACATCATAATCTTTTGCAATTTGTTTATTTAAGTCTGCTACCATTGGAAATTTAACTCTTCCAATTCCACCATTTTCAACTGCTGTCTCTCTCCATGCAAAGTGAGAGAATTGAGAATCTACTGAACAACCAATTACATTAATTCCTCTTGCTTTAAATTCATCTGTTCTTTTTGAGAATGCAATAATTTCTGATGGACATACGAATGTAAAGTCTAGTGGCCAGAAAAATAAGATTGCCCCTTTTTCTCCAATATTTTTATATAAGTTAAAATCTTCTACTATTGTTCCATCAGCTAACACTGCCGTTGCTGTAAAATCTGGTGCTTTTTTTGTTACTAACATATTCTATTCCTTTTTATTTAATTTTTTTATGGCGAAATTATATATATTTAATCTTAAATAATTATTAATAATCAATATTAAAGGATAAAAATTATCCAAAATATAAATTAATAAATATAAGACTTAGATAGTAAAAAATACTATCTAAATTAGAAATTCTCCCACTCATCATCAGATACTTTTGATACTATCTTTGTATCTTTCTTTACTATTGTTTCTTTTTTTACTGCTATATTGTTTTTTGTTTTTAAATTTTTTGCTTCTACTTCATTCTTCCCTATAAACTCTTTTGCATTTGCATTACTTACAACTAATTTTGCTATCTCATCTGTTACAATAGCTACTTCTTGTGTTTGAGATGCTATTTGTGCATTTTGTTGTGTTTGTTGGTCTAATCTTGTTATTGCATCATTTATTTGTTCAATTCCAAGAAGTTGTTCTTTACTTGACATCTCAACATCTTTAATTAAATTAATTGTATTTGTTATATTTTCATTTAATTTAACATATCCATTAATCATATTATTTGCTATCTCTTTACCATCATCTGCTTTTCTTGTTGCATTTTCAACTATTGTTTTTATCTCTTTTGCTGCTTCTGCACTTCTTGCTGCTAAATTTCTTACTTCTTGAGCAACAACTGCAAATCCTTTTCCAGCTTCTCCTGCTGTTGCTGCTTCTACTGCAGCGTTTAAAGATAATATATTTGTTTGGAAAGCTATTTGATCAATTACACTTATTGCATCATTAATTGCATTTACTTGATTATTTATTTCATCCATTGCAATTGTTGTTTGGTTAGCTAAATTTTCTCCTTCTTTTGAAGAACTTGTTACTTCATTTGAGTATCTTGCCATTTTTACTATATTTTCTGTGCTATTTCTAATACTTGAAGTAATTTGCTCAAGAACTGCTGCTGTCTCTTCAAGACTTGCTGCTGCTTCATTTGAGCTAATATTTAGTTTATCAACATTTGCAAGTAGGACATTTGAGTTTTTTTCTAAAGTTAAACCATTTGATTTGTTTTCTACTAACATATCATTAATAATTTGTGCTAAGTTATTTAAACCTTTTGCTACAACTCCATTATCATTTTGGATTCTAGCTCTAAAATCTAATTTAGAAAAACTATCTAACACAGTTGTTATTTTATTTATATCTTCACATACATTTTTAGCTGTATTTTCTAACATTTCATTAAAATTATTTTTTAATTCTTCTAAACTTTGATTTTGAGTTGTTTTATCAATTTTTTGATTCAATTTCCCTTTTTTTACTTCATTTACAACTCTTTTTACATCTTCAATTAATTCATTATCTTGAATTATTAAATTCTGAGTATGTTGAATATTTTTATTAATAACATTCGCCATTTTTCCAAATTCATCTTTTGAGTCAAGAGCTATTAAATTCGTAGAATTTTTTTCTTTATTTAAAAAAGAGAAAAACTCTTGTAATCCATTTTGAATAATATTTGCAGAGTTTGACAATTGTCTTGATATAAAATAAGCAACTAAAGATCCTAAAATTAATGAAATGATTAAAATAGAAATCATTAAAACTGAGAAATTACTAGCAACTTCTCTTGCTTGAGGTGTAGCTTTTTGATTTTTTGCTTCTTGATAATCAATGAACTCATTTATAACTTTTAACCAATTTGAGAATAATGGACTAGCTTCCTTTACAAGCAAATCTAGAGCTTTTTCATTATCTCCTGAAAGTTTAAGTTCAATAATTTTTTTAACTAAAGGCATAGTTTGTACTTCAACACCTTTAATTTTATTTAAAATTTCTACTTCTTTAGGCTCAATTCCTTCTTTTTTAGAGAAAATTTCATCCATTGGTTTTGCAGAATTTGTATAAAATTCTTCTAATTTTTTTATATCTTCTATAGATTTTTTAAATAAGACACTATTTTTATCTTCAGATAAAACAACATCTCTTATAGAGATAGCTCTATCATGAACACTTCCTCTAAAATTTATTGCGTATCTTTGTTTTACAGAATTTACTTCTACAACACTATAAAGAGTGTTATCAATAAATGAAACCCTATTTATTCCAATAACCGTCAGCATAATGATTAAAAAAATCATTAATCCAAAACCTGAATACAACTTCTGAGAAATACTCAATTTCGTCCTCCTACTAAATTTACTTATTTAAGATATTAATACAATTGTTCTTATTTATAAATTAACATTACAAGGTAGTCAAAAAGAAAGATAATTATTTATTTTATAAAGCCCAATTTAATGGGCTTATTTAAGTTATTTTTTTAGTTTTTTGGAAGTAATTTTACAGGAACTATCTGCAATTTGATTTATATCATAAATCCCTATAAAAAAGGATTTTTTATTTAAATTTAAAATTTTGTACTGTCATTTGTACTGTATTTTATTTTTACCTTACCTACTCCACTCATCACTTAAAACTTCAGCTTGTTTCATTACCATATCAAGTGCTTTTTCGGCTTTATTTGGTGGATATTTATATCTTTTTAAAATTATTCTTATGATATTTCTCATTTTTGCTCTTACAGATTCTCTTTTTTGCCAATCCACACTTATGCTACTTCTTAGTTTTAAAGTAAGTTCTATTGCAATTTTTTTAAGTGTTTCGTCTCCCATTTCAATCAAAGCAGATTCGTTTTCAGCTAAAGCATCATAAAACGCCAACTCATCAAAATTTAATCCCAAATCTTGACCATGTTTTGTAGCTTCTGCAAAATCTTTTGCCATTTGGATTAACTCTTCAATTACTTTTGAAGTCTCTATTGCCCGATTATGATATTTTCCTAAAGTAGCTTGTAATCTATCACTAAATTTCTTCTCTTGAACAACATTATTTTTTGTTTTAGCTCTTATATCATCTTTTAACAATCTCTCAAGTAGTTCAACAGCTAAATTCTTATAAGGCATATTTGCAACATCTTCCAAAAACTCTTCTGATAATATCCCAATATTTGGTTTATCAAGTCCAACAAGACTAAAAATATCCTCAACCCCATCTGAAATTACAGCATTGTCTATTAGTTGTTTTATAGCTTTGTTTGGGTCTTTTACATTTGATGGTTTTGAACTTGCTTTTTGAATTACAGATTTAACTGCTTGAAAAAATGCTATCTCTTCTTTATGCTCTTTTGCACCGTCTAAAGTTCCACATAAGCTAAAAGCTTTTGTCAAAGCTAATACCTCATCCAAATATCTTTTTTTACCATCATCTAAACCCAAAATAAAGTTTGCACAAGGAACTAGTAACATATGAGCTTTTGTCATAAAAGAGCTATAATCAAATCCATGATACAAATTTCTTACAATATCAAGTCGCTTTAACATCTCTGCAAGTGCTTCTGCTGTATCAATAGTTCCTTTTCCTTTTCCACCAGCTGTTGTATATGTTTTTAAGGCATGTTTTAATTCATTTGCAATACCTATATAATCAACAACCAATCCACCTTTTTTATCTTTAAAAACTCTATTTACTCTAGCTATTGCTTGCATTAAGTTATGAGATTTCATTGGTTTATCAATATACATTGTGTGCATACTTGGTGCATCAAATCCTGTAAGCCACATATCTCTTACAATTACAAGTTTAAGCTCATCATCTACATCTTTAATTCTTTTTTCTAAATCTTTTTTAATCTGTTTTGAGTAGATATGTTTTTGAAGTTTTGCTTCATCGCTTGCACTTCCTGTCATAATTATTTTTATAGCACCTTTTGTTGGGTCAGCACTATGCCAAGATGGTCTAATTGCTACAATTGCATCATATAAATCAACTGCAATTTGTCTACTCATAGCAACTATCATACCTTTTCCATCAATAGTAGCTGTTCTATCTTCAAAATGAGTTACTATATCTTGTGCAATTTGTTTAATTCTAGGTTCACTTCCTACAAGTTTTTCTAAAGCACTCCATTTGCTTTTGAATCTTTCTCTATCAGACAGTTCATCTCCAATATCCAAATCCCCTACTTCTTTATCAATCTCTTTTAAAATATCTGCATTTAAATCAAGTTTTGCAAGTCTGCTTTCATAATATATAGGAACAGTTGCACCATCTCTTACAGCATCTTCAATATCATAAACAGATATATAATCCCCAAATACAGCTCGTGTATCTTTATCTTCACTCTCTATTGGTGTTCCTGTAAATCCTATAAATGTAGCATTTGGCAAAGCATCTCGCAAGTGTTGAGCATAACCATATTTAAACTTTCCATCCTTATCAAGCATTGCATCAAAACCATATTGGCTTCTATGTGCTTCATCTGCAATTACAACAATATTACTTCTATCACTTAAAACAGGAAATCTACTCTCCTCTTTTTTAAGACTAAATTTTTGAATAGTTGTAAATATAATTCCACCTGCTGGTTTATTTGTTAATGTTTCTCTTAGTTCACCAACATCATCCATTTGTATAGGTTCTTGACCCAAAAGCATTTTTGCACTACTAAATGTTGCATAAAGTTGTCCATCTAAATCATTTCTATCTGTTACAATAACTAATGTTGGATTTTTCATAGCAGCTTGTTTTGTAAGTTTTCCAGCAAAGCAAGCCATGGATATTGATTTTCCACTTCCTTGAGTGTGCCAAACAACTCCACCTCTTCTGCTTCCTTCAGTTGAAGCTAAAACAACAGAATCAACAGCTTCTCTTACAGCGTGAAACTGGTGATAAGCAGCTATTTTTTTTATGATTTTTTTACTATCATCTTCAAAGATTATAAAGTTTTGAATATAATCCAAAAAATACTCTTTATTAAAAAAGCCTTTGATTAAAGTCTCTAATTCATACTCTAAAAGTGGTTTATCATTTTCATCTTTTACTGTTCTCCAAAACATAAACCTCTCATCTGTAGCTGTCAAAGAACCAACTCTTGCATTTATTCCATCACTTATTACTAATGCTTCATTAAAAACAAAAAGTTCCTCTAGCTCATCTTTGTAAGTTTGAAGTTGATTATATGCTTTGTATATATCAGCATTTTCATCTGCTGGATTTTTTAGCTCTATTATTGCAAGTGGTAAACCATTTATAAAAACTATTAAATCAGGTCTTCTATTTCCCTTACTTCCTTTGATTGTAAATTGATTTACTACTAAAAAATCATTATTTGAAAAGTTCTCAAAATCTATAAGTTTTACAACATCACCTTTTATTTCATCATCTTTTTTTATATCTACACTTATACCTTGTAGAATCATTTGATGAAAAGCTCTGTTGTTTTGAACTAGGGATGCTTGTTGTGGTTTTCTTAAAATATCTATTGAATCTTCAATAGCAACCAAAGGAATATTTGAATTTAGTTTTATAAGTGAATTTTTTAATCTATCAAATAAAAGTACATCTTCATAACTTTTTCTTTGTGGATTTTGGCTATCTGGTGATATTTCATACCCTAAAAGATAATCATATCCCAACTCTTTAAACCAATCTATTGCTAAAAGTTCTACTTGTTCTTCATTTATCATTTTTTATTTCCCCTAAAATATAATGCGTACTTCTTCCTTGACCACTTTTAATAATAATTTTTTTCTCTACCATTTGGCTAAGTATCTCATGAGCTTTTGTTTTTTTTACATTTATTATTTCCAAAAGCTCTTTTCTAGTTATCTTTCCATAATCAAGTAAATATTTTATAATTTTTTCTTCTTCTAAATCTAATCGTCCGTAATTGTCCGCTAATCGTCCGTAATCGGTCGTAATCGGTCGTAATCGGTCACGAGATAAATTACTTTCCTCTAGCTTTGCTTTTAAAATAGTCACAAAATAAGTTCTAGCTTCATCTGTTTCAAAAATAGGTTCATCTGAACCATTGTTTTTCATAGCTCTTTTTATTTTTGGTATTCCTGTGCCTTTTCCTTCTGTTAAATGAAGCTCTTTTAGAAAATCACCAATTCTTCTGTTAAGATATTTCATAGTGATAATTCTATCTTTTTTGAAATCATCTTTTGTAATAGGTGGCATCGCTCCACCATGAGAGATTATCTCCATTTTATCAGCTAAAACATTAACTTTGATAGGCTCTCGCTCTTCATAGTTTTTATGATATACAGCATTTGCAAGTGCTTCTTCAACTGCTTCAAATGGGTAGTTGTAGTACCTTATCGCTTCTGCTTGACCATCTACTTTTTGCACATGTTCTTCTATTACAAGTGTTTTTATATGAGCAAGTGCATCTCTTAGTTGCTTGTGAATTGGACCTTTAAAAACTTTTTCACTAAAACTATCTCCAATATCATCATGATATATAGTTACTTCTATTTGTGTATAAGGGAAAAACTTCTCAGGAGTTTCACTAAAAAAGAGTAATCCAACATTTACAGGTCGTAAATATTCACTACTTCCTCTTGCTATTTGCATCATTCTTACTAAATCTTCAAATGGTATTTTTGTAGCACTTTCAAATAAATCACTTTTTACATCTTGTAAAAATATTCGTATATGAGCTAGTGATAAATCGGAAATAGTTGCATGATGATTTACCCTATCATCAAAAGGTATTTTTGCAGTTAATTGTAAAAGTTGTTGTTCTTCTTGCTCATTTGCTTTTGCAGTTGAAGACATTCTTCGCACATAGTAGGCTTTATCTGAATTATTTGATAATGTTTTATTTACTTTATATGGTCTAGCTTCACCACCTGCACACCATACCACCAAAAAGTGCTTTCCTTCTATTTTGTATGGTTCAACTACTGGAAAATAAGTAGGTGTGATTTTATGGCAAAGTTGATGAAGTTCTTGTTGGATTTTGTCAAGCTCGTTTATATCCAAACCTTTTGGAGGCAAAACGGCTCTACCGTTTGACTCAGCGATGCCTATTATAAGATAGCCACCACCCCAGTTGTTTATATCATTTGCAAATGCACAAATAGTATGTAAAATAATTTCAGGATTCCATCCCTCTTTAAACTCTATTCTCTCCCACTCTACAGTTGAGCCATGAATTAATTCGTTTATATTTATTGGAAGTGGCATTAATTACCTTTCAATTTCAAAACTTGTTCAACAGTCATTTTTATAGTTTCTTGCATAGGAGTAGTATCTCCATGTTTTTTATCTAAACTTTCACTTGCATTATGAGAAACCGTATTTATGGAACTATCTAATAATTTTTCGAGAAGCTTTTTATCTTCTTGATTTAGTTCATCAATTTGCATTTTATAGCTTACATAAGATTTCGCCAATGCTTCTTTGTGAGCATACTCTTGTTGTAATCTTTGATTTTCGCTTCTTCTTTTACTAGCAAATATTGCCAACCAAATAAGTGGAGCATAAAGAGGCAACTTAAATAATAAATTATTAAGTGTACTTGTAAAATCTCCGATTTGTTTAAAACTAAACAAAGTTATAACATTATCTTTAACAATCCCTATATCAACAAATGATACAAAAGTAGAAATAAACATAATTACAATAGAGGCTATAAAAACTCTATTCCAGTTTTCAATTGGTTTATCAAATGATTCTTTCATGTCTTGGTATGCTTTAGCAAGACCAGCACTTGTTGCCCCTGGTAGTAATTTTTCTATTTGTTCATACAAATTTTTATTATTAGCTTGTTGCTCTTGTTCATATTGTTTTAAAGATTCTAGTCTTGAAGTCATTTCTTCATTATAAATTCTTTCTTGCTCTTTTTTGAAATCATCTAAAGCTTTTATTCTTTGTTCTATCTCAAGTTTTAATCCACCAACTACTTTTCCTTCATCATTCTCTGTGCCAAATACTTTAGTATAAAATTTATCTAGCTCTTCAATTTTTCCAGAAACACCAACAAGCTTTTCATTTGCTTCTTTCACATCTCTTAAAATATCTTTTTTAGCTTCAATGATTTGTGATTTAGTGGATATATGTCCTTCATCAACTAAAGTTTCATCATGAAATTTATTGATTGCACTATATTTTTCTTCTGTACCTTTTAGTAAAGTATCTATTTGCTCTCTAACAGATTTTTCTTCATCGTTGCTAAATAAAATATTATAATACTCTTCAATATCTTCTCTAAATTTTTGAACTTTTTTGTATTCAGACTCAGTATCTGTTATCTTGCCAAGATGTTTATCAATCTCATTTGTATATGCACGAATAGCACCAAGTAAAGATTTTTTTAAAGCTTCAGAGCTTAAAAAATAAGGTCTTACATAACTTAATAGATTATCTGCATTGTTATTTGCATTTGTAATATGTCCGATATTGTTATTTGAGTTATAGCTATTTATCTGATTTCTACATTCAGCAGCTTGATTATTGAAATTATCCAAAAATGAAAGAGGAACTAACTCTGGCTCTAAACTATACAAAGCATTATCTATAAATGCTATTACTTTTTTTAGTCTCGCGAGTTCTTCTACACTTGCAGTAATAGTTTCATCTACTTCACTTTTTTGTAATTGAGTTTTTAAATCTTCCCATGTTACATTAAATGCATGATTACTAAAACTATATATCCATCTTGACATTTACGGCTCCTAACTAATTATAATATTTACTAAAAATTTCATGTCTTATTCTTTGCATTTCTTGCTCAGTCAAATCATCTAAAAGTATTAATTCATACATTTGAAGTTTATTCCAAATATCATTTTGTATATTATAAGACCAAGCAAGACTATTCCCAGTTCCATGAGACATTTTTAAAATGCCTTTGCTTTTTAATCGATTAGCTACAGAATGTGTTATAGGCAGGGAAATAGTTTTTTGATTATTATATAAACAATACAACAACAAAACTTTTTCCTCTTTAGAAAGTGAGTAAAGCTCATTTAATAATTGCTTTTTGTATTGATGTAGTCTGTACTTTTTACTTATGGCTGGTATTAATTGAATAATAAAAAAAACAAAAGAAAAAAGTGTCAAAAGTCCTATAAAAGCTCGATGGTCATTAACTATTGTTTCAATTCCAAATATACTCAAAACATTTGAGGAACTAAAGAGTAAAAATAAACCCAAAACACATATACCAAATAAGTGTCTTGGAGCTAAATGAATTGCTTGAAAAAACTTTTCAATATTTTCTATCAAATTTTCAACTCCGATACATCGATTTCACCACTTAAAAGTTTAGGAAGTAATGTATCCCTAGTTTTTTCAAGAGTTTGAATCTCTCCTTGATGTTCTAGAATTTTTGAAAAAAATGGATTAAGCAACGATGAAAATACTTTCATAATTTCATTGTTAGGTTTAATAATTTTTACTGTTTCAATCTCTCTAGCACTAATATTGGGTTGAGCGCTTCCTTGTGCTTGTCCTTGAATACTCTCAAAAAATTTGCTTGAACTTGCAAATATTTTTACATATTCATCATAATATTTAATAGGTTGAAATCTTCCAACTCGTTGATTGAGCAAATACTCTTCATCCGATGTATAAATTACACCAACTTTTCCAACCGTAGCACCAGTCATTGCGATAAGGAAATCTCCACTTGAAAGTTTAAAATTAGAATTTTTAGTAGCTATTTCTTCAGAAACACACTCGCAATCTAAAGTATTAACTCTATTTCCATCAATATTTTTTATTTTAATTACTTTTACTCCAGTATCTTGCCACCAAGCACTTTTAAAAGCATACCCAGATTGAATTTTACAGATTTGAGATAACTCTGTAGCTTCCCACCCTTTAGGTATCATACCCATTTCGCTCTCAATAAATTCGCTAGGGAAAAGGTCTAGGATTTCTTTACTAATACCTAACTCTTTGGCGATATTTTCAAGTTCTGCTTCACTCTCGCAATTTGCTTTTGCATGTACGGGGTCGAAGTCTACAAACCATGACTTGAAAATAGTTTGAGCCATCTCTTCTAATGTTTGGTTCATTTTACGGTTAAGTTCTATTTTCTCATCAAGAGTTGAGAGAATATGAGCTATCTTTTTTTGAGTTTCTAATTCTGGATATTCTATTTCCATTATTCCTAATAGTTTGGTTGTTAAACTACCTCTAATGCTATGAGAATCAGACAAACTTCTCATTTCTTCATATCTACTCGATAAATTATAAAATAGCCATTTAGAATCAAGAATTTTTTCATTTGTTCTAATTGCTACTACTGATTGATTTATATATGTATCAATATTACAAAAAGAAGTTTGACCTCTAGTTTTTCCCTGACCAGCAGAGGCAATAACTATATCATTTTTGAGAGCAAGTTTTGTAGATGAATTATCAATCCCAAGCTTTGTAATACTTTTTTCAGTTGAATTTATAAATTTATTTCCTGTCTCCCCTGATGAAAGCCAAGAGTATTGTCCATTCCAATATTTTTCATTACTTGTACTTGGTGTTCCGCCACTAAAAATTTTATCAACAAGATTTGATAACTTATCAGATTTCATACCCTAACCCCGCCAAGTTCTCTTTTATCATTCCTTCTAGTCTTGCACTCTCTTTGAACTGCTCTTCAAGAGTTTTTGTGAGTTTATCCATCTTTTCTTTAAAAGGGATTCCATCATCTTCTACCTCTTCAGTGCCTACATATCGCCCAGGGGTTAGGATATACTCTTGTTTTGCTATCTCCTCAGTTGTGGCACTATAGTATTTCCCTGCGATGTTTTCAAACTCTGCAGCGTCTCTAAAGTGGTGAAACATTTTAGCTATGGTTTTGATGTCGTTTGTGTCAAAATCTCTTTGTTTTCTATCTATCATATATCCAAAATCTCTAGCATCTATAAAGAGAGTTTTCCCTTTTTGTTTTTTGTTACGGTTGAGTATCCATATACAAGCAGGAATTTGTGTATTTGCAAAAAGTTGAGATGGAAGAGCAACTATTGCTTCTACCAAATCATTTTGTACTATTGCTTTTCTTATCTCTCCCTCACCACTTGTAGTTGAGCTTAAACTTCCATTTGCAAGCACTAGTCCTACAACTCCAGTTGTTGGGTCTGTGTGATATAGCATATGAAGCATCCAAGCAAAGTTTGCATTTCCTTGTGGAGGGGTTGGATAGTCTTTCCATCTAGCATCATTTTCCAAGCTTGCACTCCACCATTCGCTTTGATTAAAAGGTGGATTTGCTAATACAAAATCTGCTCTTAAATCAGGGTGTAAGTCATTTACCAAAGTATCAGCAGGCTCTTTTCCAAAATTAAAATCCAAACCACGAATTGCCATATTCATAGCAGCCAATCTCCAAGTTGTAGGATTTGACTCTTGACCATAAATAGATATATCTCCAATTCTTCCATTATGTGCTTCTATAAACTTCTCAGAACTTATAAAAAATCCACCACTTCCCATTGCAGGGTCGTAAATTCTTCCTTTGTATGGTTCTATCATCTCTACTATTAGGTTTACTATTGATTTTGGAGTATAAAATTGACCACCTTTTTTTCCTTCAGCTGAAGCAAATTGACCTAAAAAATACTCATAAACATGACCTAAAATATCTTTTGCTTTTAGGTTGTGATGAGTAAATGGTATAGTTGATATTAAATCAAAAAGGTCTGCTAGTTTGTTTTGTTCTATTTGAAGTTGAGCGTAGTTTTTATTTAAAATTCTTTTTAATTTAGGATTCTCTTTTTCTATGGCTTCCATAGTATCATCAAGAAGTTTTCCAGCTCCTTTAAACTCACCACCAAGAGGAAGTGTTGAACCCAAAGATAGACGAATAGAGTTTTGAATATAGTTCCATCTTGCAGTTGCAGGAACCCAAAATATATTTTTTTCTGTATAAAAATCTCTATTTTCTAGCTCTTCAAGCACAAGTTCATCTTCTTTATTGTTGCTTAGGTAGTAGTCACTTTTTGGGTTTGTAAACTCACCAATTAGTTCTTGTCTTCTTGTTTCAAAACTATCTGAAACATATTTTAAAAACACCATACCCAAAACTACATGCTTGTAAACAGCTGCATCTAGTGAAGGTAAAAGTTTATTTGCTGAAGTCCATAGCTTTTTTTCTAAATCTTGTAAAAATTTTTGGTCTGTCATATTTTATTTTCTCCCCTATGAGTTAGAATTTATGTTAGCTAAAACTAAATAAATAACTCTTTATTGCAAATAACTGTTTAGTAATTTTCTCACACCCTAAGGGTGTTTTCAAATTTAAATTTTTGTGAATACCTTTATAAGTAAGTTAAAAATTTAAAAGGGCGAGGATACTCATTGTCAGCCGAAACTGAAAATGAGACCTCGTTAGGGATGATTCTCTCCCTAAAACCCAATGACTTACTTTTTAATAAAAAGGAAGCAAAAATGCAAAACAAAGACCAAAAATATGACTCAAGATTTATCAGAAAAACTCTTCGATTTTCTACTGATGAATATGCACAAATTGAATCTCAATTAACCACCTTAGGTGTTAATTTCACCAATTTTGCAAAGAATGCAATTATCAATCATAAGATTACTATTCCAATACAAATGGATTTGATTTTTGAGCTTAATCGTATTGGTAATAACCTAAACCAAATTGCAAAATCTATGCATACTATGGATAATAAGCATAAGATACCAGTGCTTACACAGCTTGTTGAAATTGAAAAACAGTTGCAAAAATTGCAATATAAACAAGAGATGTAAAATGGTAGTTAAGTTTTTTTCAAATAAAAAAGGTGGAAGTGTAAAAGCTCTTGATTATCTTTTAAATCACAGAGAAAAAGATGGAACAGCAAGAGTTTTAATTGGTGATGAACAACTAACAAGAAATATCATAAATTCTATTTCTTTCAAGCATAAAGTGTGTGTTGGGTGTCTTAGCTTTGAAGAGCAAAATATAGATGAAGATTTAAAATACAAGCTTATGGGAGATTTTGAAAAATATCTATTACCATCTCTTGAATCAGACCAATACAATATCCTTTGGGTGGAGCATACTGATAAGGGAAGACTAGAGTTAAACTTTGTAATTCCAAAAATCGAACTAACAAGAAAAATAGCTTTAAATCCTTTTTATCATAAACAGGATTTAAGTCGTGTGGATGTTTGGCAAAATCTAACCAACCTAACTCATGGTTTTACTGACCCAAAAGACCCTGCAAAAGAAAGAACACTTCAAGGTGCAAGTAAAAAAATATCACTTCAAAAAGACTATGAAAAGCTGGATGAGATGCTTCATGAGCTTGTAAAAAATGGGCAAATACAAAATAGAGACCAAATGATTGAGCTATTAAATGAAAATGGAATTTTTGTGAATAGAGTTGGAAGTGATTACATTAGTTTGAAACTACCAGATTCAAAAAAAGCTAGAAGATATAAAGGAGGAATTTATAGTGAACAATTTACAAGCCTTGCAGAATTTGAAAGAATCTGCGAAAACACAAAATCAAGAATTGATGAATACAATAGAAGAGACACACAAAGAGAAATTAGATTCTATACAAACAAGCTTAATGAATATACTGAGAGAAAAGCTGAATATATTCAATCAAAATATCCAAGAAGAGTTGAATCGAAAAAACAAATACCAGTTGATAATAATGGGAGTAACGAATCTAATAATTTTGATTATAACAATGATATTTTATTTCCTAATTCAAAATCAAATGCAAAATTTACAAACTTGGCAAGTACCTTTAGATTTACAGTATGTGGAGCAGAATCAAAAGTACATCAAAGTACCAATGAAGGAAGTAATACAAAGCCAAGACAAATCAACAATATTTATAAAGATAAAGGAGTAAAAAATGACAGTACTAGAGCAACAACTAAATCAGGAATTACAAAAGAGCGAGAAGCTAAATATAGAGCTTATAGAAAAGCTGGAAAAACAAGAGATGGAGTTTATAAACAAGTTACAGCAGACGCAGAAAATCTACGAGTTAAACTTGGAGAATACTGTGGAGAACAACAAAGAGTTAAACAATCAATTATTTCAAAAATTGCAAACATTGGAAGAATCATTGCAAAACTTGTAAACAAACTAAAAATTAAAATGGATAGTTTGAATATTGGTGAAGTTATCAAAGAAAATTTTGATTTAGTTGAAACAATAACAAAAAATACTAAAAGGATTAAAAAATGAAAAAAATAGATGCAATATTAGAGTGTTATGGAAAAGGAAAATTTGAAGAAAAATTTGAAATTGGAATAAATGGTGAATTATTTACTGGGTGGTATATATATGGATTAGATACAAAAGAACAATTATTACAATGGTTTAGTAAAAAACAAATATTAGAAATATATGAAAGTGGTATTTAATCTATAAAAAATTTGTATCAAAAGAATCATTTTGATACAAATTGTAACACATTGAAAATTTTATTTGCTTTTTTTAAATAGTACTTTTTTATAAATATTAACCTTAAAATTAACTTAATTTAGTATTAATTAATACTGAATTTATTTTTAATTAAGTTGTTCCACATTTGTAAGATGTTCGATTTTATGGGGTTTTTAAAGATTTTTACAATATTTGACTTAGAAAAATGATTACTCTAATATTCTTTTAGTGACAAAAAATCACTAAAAAAAGATTCTTTTTCAAACTCTGATAGTTGGTCGCTTTCAAAAGAAAAAGAATCTATCTTAAAACAGGAGATAACATGCAAAAAAGAATGTCAATTCCTATCGATAGGAATTATAACGAGATTTGGCGAGATTTCAAAATCTCATTTTTTAGTTCTTATTCACTAGAAACATGGAAAGAAGAACTAATCAATATAGATTCAGTTACATATGAATTTATAAAAGATGACGTAGAAGAGTTATTTTATAAAACTGGTGGATATATAAAATACCTAGATTTTGAATCTATATATAGGCTATCAATAGAAGTAACTGCTTCACAAGTTTTGAAAAATATTTCAAAAAATAAAAAGTGTTTTTTTGAAAGAGACAATATAAATACTTTAGATAAGTATTATTTAATCAAGCAACGTATTTGCAACAACTGTAAAAATGTATTTGATAAAAACAGAAAGATAAATGTTGTATTTTTACAAACAATGATTTTGGACGAAATATATGAAAATTATGAAGTTGATTTTTCAGTTATTGATATTCAAAAAATTTCAAAATATGAACCTAATAAATTAATTTTTGCAATAAATTTATTACTAAAAAATTATGACTTGAGCCATGAGGAAGCTGTAGAATTAACTGAAAAATACAATATTGATAAATCAAATTTTAATAATTACTATTTTAGTGAGCAATTTAAAATTTTAAAGAAACAATCTAATAATCAAATTTTTATAGATTTTTATGATGAAGAAAGAGAGGTTGCATAATGAGTATAAAAGCTATAAATGAGGCATTTAAAAGTAATTTAAATGGCAATATAAAGCTAGTGTTATTAGCTTTAGCTGACTGTGCAGACGATAGTATGAGCTGCTTCCCAAGTTATAGTCATATTGCGAAAAAAGCTTCTATCAGCATTTCAACTGCAAAGAGAATAGTTAAAAAACTAGAAAAAATGCAAGTATTAAAAAAACAACATAGATTTAAAAAAGGAAAAAAGCAACAAACAAGCAATATTTATACACTTACTTTTGGTGGTAGCACTTTGACACCACTAAAAGTACAAAATGACACTACTATTGTATCATCAGTGACACCACAAGATAGTGTCACAGCTATGACCTACGAATCATCATCTTCTTTAATCATCACTCAATCCTCAGTAGAAAGTGAGAGAGATTTTTTAGATTTTAAAAATGGGATAGTGAGAGATTTTCAAAATAAAACTTTTGCTGCAATATCTGAAAAACATATTTATTCAATATGTGATGGTTTATTGTGTATAAATTATCAAAAACTTGATAAACAAAAAGCCTTTCAAGAATGGAAATATTTATTCATCAATCAACATTTGATTAATGGTAAATTGGCAGAAAATATTAATTTTATAAATATTGGAAAATTTATTAAAGTTGCAGATGCGTATTACAAAATAATCGATATTCAAAATAATTTTTATGTAATAAATGTAAATGGGTCTAAAAAATGTATTAAAATATGTGATGCCGAGGTAGTAAATGGTTAATATTCATCCACTTTACACAAAAGAATGTGTTAAAACAATAAATTTTATTAATATGTTAACATGTGTTGCAATTAAGGATTTTAGAGAGAAAACCTTTGAATCTTTAGAGGATATACGGTGCAACAACAACAGATTAAACCCTGAAATATTAGAATTTTTTAGAAGATTTGGTGGAATTAAAAATGTTTATGATTATTTTTCAGATTCTTATACTGTAAAAATTAAACATATAAAATGCATTTGGAATTACTGTAATAAATATAGGGTGCAACCACACCGTCTGAGAATGTCTACGGATTTTACGATAATTAAAATACCAATTTTTTATGAATATATTACATCTGAGGTGGCTTAATATGGAAAAAGACAAATTTTTACGTATAGATGCTGTGTTAGTTCAAATACCAGTTAGTAGAGCAACGTTATATAGGCTCAGTAAACAAATTAAGCTTTTGAGACCTATTAAAGTAGGAGGTTCAAGCTTTTGGAGTCAAAATAATATTAATGATTATTTTGAAAGTTTAAAAAAGAATAATATAGCAGCATAAAAGAGACTTTTAGTCTCTTTTATTTTTGCACTACTTGTGATAAATGAGATTCTTAAAAAATATTCAAAAAAGCAGATTATTTTAATTTATCAAAGTGGATATTAAAATTAGATTTTTTTAAGTTTGAGTTAGATTTTATGTATTATTTGATACAAAAAGGAGTCTAACTCAACACGATAAATTGAGTACTTTGAAAAGGAAAAATTATTTCTTTTTCTCTTCAACTATTATTAAAAATTCTCTTCTAAATCTAAGTGGATTGCTAATTGTAGGGATTGGTGTTTTACTTCCACCAGTTCCTTGAATAATAATGGTTCCAGCATTTAAAATTCTATCAATAATAGTTTGTGAAAAATTTGATTTTCTAATTTATTCTTGTACAATTTTTTGTTTTTTACTAATAAAAATATATAAAATACTCCCGATTGGGCCTAAAATAAATATTACAATTAACCAAACTATTTTATTCGTACCATCTTTAAATTCACTTTTTAGTGCATCTATTAATGTATACAACCAAAGAATACCTAATCCTACTAAGAAAATTAAACTTAAAATAAAAACTATTTCCATGTAAATCCTATATATAAATTATTGTTTAGATTAATAACTCAACTTTCGCACATAAAAAATCTAACTTGGGGTCATTCCAGATATAAATTTTAGTTCTATTCTAAAACAAAGCAATTTCATAAAAAAAAATATTGGCAAATCTTCATATATGATAATTTTATATTTTTTATATATGTTTATTATCAATAAAAAAATATCTACATTTATGAAATTGAACTGTCGACACTTTATAGTACATAAAAATTATAATTTAATTAACCATTTCCAAATGTAACATTTATCAGAAAGTATTTTTTTATACACTTCTATCAAGTTTATATAAATTATAATTTCTAATTTGTAAAAGTTTTGTTACATAATTATATTTTTATTTAAATTTATTATTTTGTAAATAAAAAATATCCATAGTATATTCTCTTCTTAATTTATTTATATATTTTATTTCATCACTATGAATAGGTATTCTATGAATTACTGGAAAATAAGTAATAACTTTGTTGAAATCTATTTTTTCACAAATATCCAAATTATTATCTTTAAATATCTCACATCCGTCATTTAAAATCTTCAATGCAATATACTGAGGCATTCCATTACTTTTTGGTACATAATTTTTATTAGATAATATTCCATAACTTAAAACTAATGATAAAATTATGAAACTTCCAAGCGTAAAAAGTTTTAATGGTTCTTTATATCTTAATTTTTGTCTATATTCAGTGGGTATTTTCATTCTTTTTAACAATGTTAATAAAAGATCTAAAGGATAAATTATAAGTATTAAAATAAAACTCATAATTACAAATTTAATTATAGAATCAAATATGATTTTTGTTCCTTGTTCTTCAATAGAATATTCAAAAAAAACTATTGTTACAATAAATGAAAATAATAAACCTATTACCCAAATTAATGGAGAATAGGTTGGCGAAATTTTATCCATGAATTTGTTTATATGATTTGAAAGTGCAGATGCTATATTACTTGAAATAAATCCCTGAGTAGCTTTAATTAATAAGTATGTAGTATTTTCCTTGTTCTTTTCTCTAACACTAGCTATTTCTTTTATTGCTTTATCAAGTATAGGTAATTTACTATATGAATCAAAAAAGCTAAGAGCTTTTTTCTTACTAATATATTTCTTTTGACCTTCTTTGCTATTAAGAAATTCTATTTCATTTATAAATAAATCATCAAATATAGTTGGTTTAATGAATGGAATAGGAGGATTTGAAAAAGCATAACAAGTGTATTCTTTTGAATGAACACTGAAGTTTTGTTTTATAATAACACTATTCCCAATATATGTGAATATTTCTTTATCATCATTTCTATTCATGTTTTTATTAATATATTTAAAATCTATAGTATCATTTAAGAAAAGTAAATTTTTTTTCTTTAAAAATTGTTCTAAATCATTATTTGCAAATTTAGAATCAGTTTTAATAATAAATTCTGGCTTTGCTTTTGCCACAATATCGTGGGTAATAATAAAATATCCATGACCATTACAATTATCACAACGAACTTTTCCAGATCCAGAACATGAATAACAAGCTTTATTACCACGACCACTACAATTATAACAACTAGTTGTTGTATATATTAGCTTTCCCATATGATTTCTATAAGTAGTTTGAGTTGAACCTGTTCCACTACAATAGTTACATCTATGTTTTCCATTACCTCTACAAGAATTACATGTTATTTTACATTTACCATTACAAGTATGACAAGTTTCTTTCGTTGAAAACTTACCAAAATCTTTTATAATATAATTTTTATTTGCTTTGGATATTCCATCTCTTTTAAGTTCTGTAAAAGTGGTAATAAATTGTATCCTTAAATTTTTATCAAATTTAGCTTTTTCTATTAACTTATTAGTTATATTTTTAAGTTCATAAATTGAATTACATGATTCTCCTATATGTGAACCACCTGCTTTAGAAGATTTATTGTATTCACCAAAAAATACCCAAATTATATTAAGTTCAGCCTTTATATTTTCTACTTCATAATCTATTGATTTAACATCATTTATAGTTGCATTATTACCATCTATAATGTTTGATAAATATTGTATGAGATTTTTTGAAAGCTCTTTATCATATTCTTTTTCTGAAGTATTGTCCATATTTTTCCTTTAAAGTTTGGTATTTTTTATTTTGTAAATCTATAAACACAATTTAATATAATTTACACTCAACTTTCTCTATTAACCAAAGTTAATTATTTTTCCTTTTATTTAATCTTTTAATTCGCCTTTAAGACCTTGATTAATATACTCTTTACCTCTTTTTACAAATTCAACGTTTTTTTGACCACCAACTGCTTCAATAGCAGTTTCTTTTACTTTTTGCTTTGTAGCTTCATATTTATCTTCAGCTTTTGATAAAGTACTTTTTGTATTTGTTTTAGATTCATAATCTCTTCTTTTTTTCTTTTTATGACTATAAACATCTTTGGTTGTATTAACTACTACATCTTTGATTTTATCCTTAGCTTTACTTTTTATTTTCTTCATTATAAAACCAGCTTCAAGATTTGTTATACTTAAAATCAAAATTATTAATAATTTTGATATGTTATTAAATTTCACAATAATACTCCAATATTAAGTTATTTATATTTTAATTTATATAATTTGTTGTAACTAAAGTTTTCAACTACTAAAATCCAGTTCATTGCTTCAACATAAAAATTAATAAATTTAGAATCGTGCTGTTTTTGGAATATTTTATACTGTTCTAAAACTTTATTATCTTTACCAATTTTATATGGATAATAAATAATAACAACATATAAAAGAACTTTTACAATATTAGTAGTAATAAATATTTTTGTATCTTGTTTAATAAATTTTAAAATAACTATTAAACTCAACACTATTACCGATACAAAGTTCAATAAACTAGCTAATAATGACATAAATATTGCAAAAGGTATTATAAACATTGATTTGATAGCATAATCACCTTTTTCTTCATGTTCATTATTATCCAATTGTTCTTTTGTTAAAATAAATTTATCTAAATAATTTTCTTTATAATAAGGTTCATAGAACTCTGAATAAAATTTCTCAGTATTTTTATTTTCAATCATTTTGAAAAGTATTTCACCATATTTTTCACCATATTCTTTGATAATATCTGGTTTCCAATATTTTGCAAAAGAATTATAATTTAATTCTAATTCAATATCTTTTTTAATTGCTTTTCTTAATTCACTTCTTAATTGGATTTTCACTTCTTCTTGCTTTTTATTTAATTTATTCAAAATAGCATTTACAAAAGTATCTTTAGAATAGTTAAAATCCATAGGTAAATTAATTTTAAATTTACTATTTAATTCTTTTGCAATTTTACTTCTAGTATAGCTGTTAGCGAAAAATTCTTTTCGTGTTAAATTAGGTTCTATATTTTTATCCCATTTTCTTTCTGCTTCTTGTTTTAAAACTCTTCGAATACTATTTTTTGAGGGACAAATATTATTTTCACACCAACTAATAGGTTCTATATATCTTCCAAAATTTTCTTGCATAGATTCATTGTATTTATCTTGTGCACGTTTAAAATTATGATATTTAAAATAATCTGATAAATCTTTGTAATAAGTTTCAATCTCTGAATTACTTGGATTTATTCCTTTCATATAATGATCTGAATTAATTCTATAACTTGTGTATGATTTTGCAAATATATTTATTTTTACATCTTCATAAATTTTATTTACTTCTGCTTTTTCTTTTTCAATATTTGCTAAAAATTTATTAGCTTCATTTGTTTTTGATGTATAAGTTTCAAAAGCATTATTTATCTCTTTTAATGTACTATTAAATTTATTTTCTGATTCCTTATACTTATTTTCATATTCCTTGTTTTTTTGATTTAATAAATAAGTTTCTGTTAATTTATTCTTATTCTCTGCAACTTTATCTACTAACTTATCATCGTAAGCCATTAATAAAAATATATTTGCAATTAATACCTTATCTTCTATTGTTAAATTTTCTAATCTCTCTTTAGGAATAAATGAACCGTAACCCATTTGACTATTTAACATTCCATATTTGAAGGTAGTTGCATAGTAAGAATAGTATCTTTTGTCTTTATTCTCTTCAACTATTTTATCAATTAACATAGTTAAAGATTTATAAATGCCTAAATAGACTATCATACTAGTAATAACTAATAATATGTAGACTAAAATTTTATTCTTTACAATAAAGTTATATACCAAATAAAGAAAAGGGATAACCAATAAAGTTAAACCAATTGAGCTTAGTTTATGTCCATATAATTCTAAAGATTCTAATTCTTCTTTATCTACTTTAGGTTTACTAACTATATCTAGCAGAGAACCATTGTAATCTATTTCAAAAAGTAAATATATTATTTTTGCAAGAATTATTATTAATAAAAATAAAATACTATATTTTTTCATTTTTATATTCCATTATCAAAATCAATAAAATCATCATTCTTTACTTGTTCTTTATCTAAATTTTTATTACTTAAACTTAATTTTCTATCATCATTTTTAATTTCCATTTTTTTACTATTATTTGTATATTTAAAATCTAGATTTGGGTAAATACTTTTTGCATTAAATGATTTTTTTTTATTTTTAATATCTACATATTCGCCAGTTGTAATAACTTTTGAGAAATTATCCATAGCATAACTTATTTTTATATCTTGTGGTAGCTTAAGAAAAGAAGTATCAATTAAACTAAATTCATTTTTTCTATTTTGTAACTCTCTAAATAATCCCTCATTTGTCAAAGCAACAAATCTAATTAAATCTTCATTATCGTTTAGATTTTTATTATTTTTTAAATTGTAAACAATAACATGATATTCCATTTTATGATTTCTTACTAAATAACTAATTTCATCTTGAGCATAGATTTCTTTTCTATGTAAATCTCTACTATTTATTCCATGTAATTTAGTCACTCTTAATATAACTCCATTTACACTACTATCTGGATATGGATTATCTATAATAAATGCTTTTTCCTCTTTATTGAAATAAGATTCATTTAATTCGTATTCTATCCATTTGTCTTCATCTGAAATTTCAATTGTATGAGCATTACCAAAATTCATACCTAAAGTATCTTTAAGAAAATCAAATGGTATTCCTATAACTTTATCTACTACATTTATAGAAGTTGAATTTATTTTTTCATTTATTTCCATTTTCTTTATTTTTATTTTTTCGACTATCATATGTTCATTAAAAATAGTTTCAAAAATTGGATAATCTTTTGTGCTTATTTGAAATACATTGTCTCTACCCCATCCATTTAAATGATTATTCTTTAAATTGAAATTTCTTTCTGGTTTTGTCCAAAAATACAATTCGTTTCTTAATTGTTCTGGAAAATCTAAAATATGCCCATGATAATCATATTTATTCTCTACAAAATTTATTTTTGAAAAATCTTTAGTCGAAGATGATAATTTCTCTTGACTACTGTTGCAAGCACTAAATAAAAAGCAAATAATTATTGTTAATAATATTTTAGAATACATTTAACACCCCCCCATATGTAATAAAAATTTATTTTATATTCTATTTGTATAAAAATCAACACTTTTTAAAATTATTTCTTCAGATAATAATAACCATTTATTATAATATTTAACATTCAAGCACCTACAAATATAAAAAATCCTACATTAATAAAACTATTTTTTTAGTTATATTCCTAATACAAAGCATCATTATCCTATTTGATATTTCAAAATTGAATATTTTTTATAATTATCTTATTGCAATTTTATTGCAACACCTCTCATATGATGAATTGTTCTATTTCTTGATTGAATATTATTTTTATTTCCTGCAATATCAGTCATTGTTTGAGCTGTATGACTAAAATTTATTATAGCATCGGCTTTGATATTAAATGCCATTTTTATTAATTCTTCTCTTGCTTTGTCATAGTCTTCATGACCACCAAGATGAATTGAATCTAATATTATATAAGATAAATTATGGGGTGGATTTTCTATTATATGTATATTCTTTTTGTACACTTTAAAGCACTCATCTTTAATTGCTTTTTTAGGGTTTGCCAATATTATTAAAAATAAAATTAATAATATTACTGATAATACACCAAAAAACACAGCAAATCCACCAGCTAAACCATTTTCATCTTTAAAATAAAACGAAACTATCATTACTAGTATAGCTGATATAGATAGCTTTAACATTAAGTATCTTATCTTTGATTGTTCATCTTTATTATTAACTTTATTTTCTATTGAATCAAAATCAAATTTGTTGATACCAAATTTAGTTTTAGTATAAATTGGTTCACTCTTTTTACTCATAAATTTTCCCCTAAAAAATTTATTATAAACATAAGCATAATTTATATTTATTTAAATCTTACAAAAAAGGGAATCCATTTTCGTAAGAAATCTTTTAATCTTTAATCACAATTTATATCAAAAATCAATTTAATAAGTATTTAAAATTAAATAATTTTAATTTAATATTTTGCTTTTTTAAAGATTTTATTTCCTCTAAAAATTTTTCATAATTTTATTTAAATCTTTGAGCTTTAGTTACCATTTAAAACCTCTTTTATAAACTTAATATTTTCATCACAGGGAGAGCCTAAAAAAACAGATTTTACATCTTCTAAATCAATAAAATATTTATCTTTTAAAACTTCTAAATCTTCTTTAGTTGCATTTTCAAAAATATCATTTACAAATAATCTCTCATTATAAGTTAAATCATCATATCTTTTTTTAGTAAGAGCATTAACGATAAAATCAGTTAAAATAATGTTGCCATCATCAACAATTTTACTTTTAATAAATTCTCTTTTTTTGATTATCTCTAAAGCTTCTTTTTCGGTTTGTTTAATTAGTTCGTTAGCTTTATTAATTAGTTTCAAACTCATTTACAATCTCCAACAATATCTTAAAAAGCTCATAATCTTCATATTTACCACTTAAAGGAATTTTCCAACCTTTAACATCAAAAAACCCTATTTCAAATAATTCTCTATATTTATTGTTTAGTTCTTGTAAAACTCTATCTTTCCCAAACTTTTTACAAAGCGTATGAATATCTTGTTTGTTCATAGTTCCTAAATAGTTTCTAATAATTGATGTAACTTTTTGGTTTGCTGGAAACGGTGTTTGCCAAAAACAATTAAAGGTGTAATCTTTAGGATCGTGCAAATATAACTCTATTTTTACTACATAAAAATCTCTAGTTTCAGGATTTCTTATTGTATTGGGATTTATTCCATTGAATATCTCTATTAATTCTTCCAAAGTAAATATTTTTTGTAAATTATCAATAGAAATATATTTTAATACTTTTTTTCTAAGGACATCAAAGCTAATAGGAAAATTCTCATCATTTTTTGTTTTTAAAATTCTATATACATTACTTGCATTGATATCATAATCCCAACATACAGCTTCTAAACACTCTATGTTTTCAATAAGTTGTCTTAATCTAGGAGATTTAATCTCACTTGATTTTAATGGAACATAAGGTTTTTTAGGCTCTTTATTAATTTCAATATTAAAAAGATTGTCCCAAAAAGAAAAGCCACAATCACAATAAGTAGAACTTTTATAAATATCTTCAATATCTTTTAAATTGAGATTATAAGCATTTAAAATAGCTTCTAAATCTTCATTATCTTCTATTTCTTTAAATAATTTTGAAACAAGTAACCTTCCTCTTGGAGTTAGATTTTTATAGTCATTTTTTGATAAGCACTCTTTTATCTCTTGAGTAGAAAACTTTTTCTCTTTTAAAAAGATGTTTCTATTTAAAATATGCGGTAAACGATTATATGTTTTCATTTTTTTCCTTTTTAAAATGCTTTGAATAATTAATAATTACTTAAAGCTAAATTTATACCTCGTTAGGATTAAACTCTATTTTTTCTGTTAAAACACTTCTCGCAAGCATTTATATAATGATTATTTTTTTCTGTTGTTTCTATTTCATCATTCGCACCACAATACTCACAAATCATCATAGACTTATCTTCTGTTACATAGATTAAAGAGTCAATTAAAGTTTCAATAATTTGTGGTACAGGTGAAACAAAATGATAATCAACTCTCAAACTATTATATTTGTTATACATAGCTTCTATTTTGGGAAGTTCACAATTTGCTAATTTACAAACTTCTTCTATATTTTTTCCTAATTCATAAACTAAATCTACCCAGCCATTTGAAAATTTAAAATGTTTTTTATCTTTGTATATTTCTAAACTTTTTAATTTAGCTTTGTTATCTTCACTTAATCCTATTTCGGGTTTTTGGACTAATATTTTTGTTGTTTGCATTTTAATCTCTTTTTTGGAATCTATGTTTTCCAGTTTCGATGAATAGCCTTGAAAAGCTTTCAAAATCACTCAAATATATATATTCTTCATCATCAATAATTGCATAAGTGCTACCTTTGGAACTATCTAGCCAAAAATCATAAAAAGGTAGTTTTTTAATATCATTTTCTTTAACTAAATTACCTTGATAAATTTCCAAACCAAAATAAGTTTTATTTTTTGTCGGTTTTATAGTGTATTCTTTTAATGGCTTTTGTAAATAAACTTTGGCAAAACTACATACATTGTTTTTAATATCATCTGTAATTTCTAAATATTTTGTAATCTCATTTGATTCATCATAAAGAAGCTTTACAGGAACACCCATTAAATAACAAGCAACTAAAAAACTTCCATTTGATACATAACAATCTTCTTCATCATACTCTTTGCCTTTTAGAAAATTAAATATATCTTCTATAAAAGCAAAAGAGATAATTCCATCTTCACTTCTTGTACATCTTTTAATATATTTTTTTGCATAATGAACTTCTTGATTAAGTTTTAAAGGTACTATATTTTCAATATTTTTTTCTGTAAAACTTTTAATTCCTTTATCATCTATAAAGAAATTATCATCTATTTTAAAAATCATTTTTCTATCAATCATAGTTAGAACTTTGTCATTTTTTTGAGCAAATTTACTTAATTGCATTTTTTCTCCTTTTCTAAAGCTCTTTTTTCGTGGTGGTTTTTAACCATTTCTTCATACTCATCTTTTGAAATTGAATTACCTTTATGCTCTTCACAAACAGTTGTGTAAATTCTATTCTCAACTCTTGTTTCACCATATTTGCCACAAATTTCACAAGTATTAGATGATTTTATTTCAGCTTGAAAAACTAAAGCTCTAATACTTTTTTCTACTATTTCAGGATATTGTGAATTTAAAGTATTGTAATAAAATCTTAATGTTCCAAACTTCTCTTTTATTTGTTGAATTTTTGGAAGTCCACAATTAGTTAATTTACATAAATCTTCAATGTCTTTTCCTAAGTCATAAACTAATTTAGTCCACCCGTCTTTGAATTCAAAAGCTACTTTTTTGTATATCTCTAGGCTTTTTAATTTTTCTCTATTTTCTATATTCATTTTAATTTCTCCCCATATTTCTCAAACCAAAAATCATTATTGCTCATATCTTCCATAGATAAGTTTTTAATTTCTTCATCGTTTGGATATTTTTCTCTAAGTTCAGTCCATAATTTAGCTCTTTTTTGAATACTCTCAACTTTATCTTTTGAAATTGGATTAGTCCATTTCTCTTTTGTAAAATCTATATCCATTTTATTTATCCTTCAAATTATTATTTGCTTTATTTGTACAAACTTTCCATTTCCACTCTCATTATAGTAACCCAAAGGATTACAAATACAAGTAACATTATGTTCTTCATATTCAATAACATCGTGGTTATGTCCAAATATCCAGTATTTCATACTTCCATTTTTTAAATACTCTTCACCATCAAAGCAAAAAAATGTACTTGAGGGATTTTGATATTTAATATTTAGATACTCTTTTTTAGCACTTGGATTAACATGAGTAATCATTACATCACACTCTTTATAAACTCTTTCAATTTTAGGTTTTTCTATTTCAAATATATCATCAAAATTTTCAATTTCTAAAATATTTTTATAATCAGGAGTACAGTTTTGCCACATAATGTTAGTTGAATATTTTGGGAAAAATTCATCAGGATAATTTACTTGTAAATAGCCCTCATTGTACCAACCATTACAACCACCAAATTTAACGCCATTAATTTCAATAATATCTCCGTCTAAGCAATAGATATTTTCTTGCTTATTAATTAGTTCTCTCATATTAAAAACTCTTTCAAAAGAGCCTTTAAATAAAGACTTATTCTCTTTGCCTACTAAATAATAATCATGATTTCCCAAAACACAAACTATATTTTTATAAAAATCTTTTAGAATTTTTAATATCTTTATGTTTTGATGATTGTTATGTCCTAAGTCACCTGCAATTACTAATACATCACCACAATTATTAAAATCAATAATTTGACTATAAAAGCTAATTACATCATCTTTTGTGTATTTATTATAAAAGTAGTTATCAAAATGTAGGTCACTTAATATATCTATTTTCATTTTTTCTCTTTTTATGTATTAAAATATTAATATATTTAATTTTTATACTCTATTTATTTTATTTTTTGTATTATATATTAATTTCGTTGAGATAGTCAATAGTAAATTAAATATTTTAAGTTTAATTCTAATAGAATCTTTAAATTACTTAATTATATTAATATAACTCAAAAGGCTTAATATGACAAAAGAACAAATAATGGTTGAATTATTCGAATTTTCGGCTCCTACATATTATAAATGGACAAAAAAAGAGAAAAGAAAGATATTTGATTTACTAAATTATGCTTTTACATTAGAAGAATTAGAAGAATTTATATCTAGTGGTAAAATTGAAAAGATGGAAATTATAAATAATAATCAAGTTTTAATTAATAAAATTAAAGAGTTTAAAGAAAATTTGATTGAAAAATCTAATACATTTATTGCAAATAATGTACTTGTTAAAATAAAAGAGCATTACATTAGAAATAATTATAAAATTGATATGGAAGAGTTAAAATTTGAGTTATTTAATTTAAATGACTACTATTTTATAGAGTGTGCCGATGAAGAGTTTATGTTAAAACTTAATGATTTTGATACAAGATATAATTTTGATACTAATTCTTTAGATTCAGAAGAAAGAACTTTAGATACTATTAGTTCTATGACTAGATATAAAATAATTAGTTATATAGAAAATACACCTAAAGAGATTTTAGAGTTTGCTTTGAATTTTATCTAACCAATCAGCCCACCACTGCATTAACTCTTTTTTTTCTTCAAAATATTTATATTTTGATTCCCTATTATAAGCCGCCTTTACTCTATTTTTTTCTTTATGTGCCAAGCAAGATTCTATAATATCGCTATGAAATCCATGTTCTTTATAATATTCATAAGCAATTGTTGAAAACATGCTTCTAAAACCATGAAAAGTATGTCTATCTTGATAACCTAGTTTGTTTAAATTTGCTGATAAAGTTGCTCCAGAAACTCCTATATCTTTTCTCTGTCGAGAAGGAAATACAAACTCACTTCTATGTCTTGAGTAAGGTTCTATTTGTTTTATAAGTTCTATTGCTTGTTTTGGTAAGGGACATACAAAATCTACATTTGTTTTCATTCTTTCTTGTGGTATTTCCCATACCCCTTTTTCTAAATCTAATTCTTTCCATCTCATTAACCTTATATTCTCACTTCTAACGAAAACATATGGGATAATTTTAAATATAAATATAACGCTAATATCGCATTTATATTTTTCTTCCATTGAGTTAATGTCTTTTAATAATTCTTTTATTTCATTTGGAGATGTTATTGCAGGATGATGTATATTTTTATTACTAGGCACTAATACAGATTTTTTATCAATATCAGCAATAATATTATGTTCAATATATCCTTTTGTTACAGCAAACATGTATATCTTATTCATTAAAGAGAGAAGTCTATGAGCAGTTTCTATAACACCTTTATTTTGTATTTTTTCTAAAATATTTATAATATCAATTCTTTTTACATCTTTTATAGCAACATTGCCTAACCAATTTGTAAAATTATTTAACATTCTTCTATTTTGAGTAATTGTTGCTTCACTTGAACTTTTTGCTCTTAACTCTAACCACTCATTAATAACTATGCCTAATGTAAGATATTCAGAAGATTTTTTAATTCTTTTTTCAGATATAGGGTTTATATTTTCATTTAATAGTTTTTTAGATTCATCTTTTTTTTCTCTAGCCTCTTTTAAGCTTACCTTAGGATAAGTACCTAAGCTCATAGATAATCTTTTCCCACCGTATCTAAAATCAAGCCTGAAAAATTTAGAGCCATTTCTTCTAACTACAAAATATAAACCATCACCATCACTTAAATTGTAATCTTTATCTTTTATTTCTGCTTTTTTTATTTCCAATTCTGTAAGCTTTTTAACGGTTCTCTTCATATGACAGTACATCCTTATGATTATTTTTCTTGTACTGTTTATTGTACTGTATAAAAACTGAGCTTTAATTAAATTTATTGATTTTTATTGAGACAAATTGAAACTGTTAAAAGTCCAATTTGCCGTAATTTGTGAGAATATTTGATATATTTTGAGATATATTGTTATTGCTTAGGAAGTAATTTTACAGGAACTATCTGTATTTCTTCATAATTCCAAACTTTTTCTTTAACATAAGGTTCATTTTCAAGCCATGCGTCCAATTCTTCTTCATTTTCAAAATCAACAAATAAAGTAGAACCTACCATTTTATCATCTTCAATTAAAGCTCCAGCATTTATAATATTACCCTTAGAGATAAGTTCTTTTGTACTTTTTAAATGCTCATCTCTTACTTTTAATCTTCTTTCTAAAGCATCATCATAATCATAAGCTATTACTAAATATTGCATTGTCCATCCTTTTAAATTTTTTTGATTTTAACACAATATTTATAAAGCTGTAGCAAATAAAAAGCTTATAGGATATATTAAAACATTTAAATATCTTAAAATAGGTGATATATTTGCATTAAAAGGAATTATTTGTTCTAGGCTAAAACCATTTAACATTTTTTTCATAATAGAGAGTTTTAGACTAATATCTAAAAATTTCAAAACAATTATTGAACTCATCCAAAAACCAAAATTATTTAATGTTATACTTAAAAAGATTGAATAGAAAAATGATAGGTGTAATATAAAATATAAAAATATACTTTTTTTAAAAGCTAAAAAATTGTTTTCTAATAAACCATACAGATTGTCAGATTTTTGCCAATTTGTCTCAAAAAGTTCAATAGCAATAAATATAAAAAAGAGATAGATTATTTCCATTTTTTTAAGAGCTAATAGGGCAAGAACCCTATTATTTTGCTTCTGAGAATTTTACTTTGTAATCTTTATATAGACCTGTTCCAACAGGAATTGTTCTTCCTATTACAACATTTTCTTTTAAATCTTCAAGCATATCCATTTTTGCACTAATTGCTGCTTCTGTTAATACTTTTGTAGTTTCTTGGAAAGATGCTGCAGAGATAATACTATCACTTGTAACAGCTGCTCTTGTAATACCTAAAAGTACAGGTTCTGCAATTGCAGGTTGTCCACCCATTCTTACAATTTTTTCATTTTCAATTTTAAATTTCTTTTTAGAAATCATATCACCAACTATAAACTTAGTATCTCCTCCATCAAGAATGGACACTTGTCTTAACATTTGAGATGTAATTACCTCAATATGTTTATCAGCAATATTTACCCCTTGAGATCTATAAACTTGTTGAACTTCTGAAACAATAAAGTAATGAAGTGCTTTTTCACCTAAAATTCTTAATACATCATGAGGAGAAACTTGTCCATCTGTTAATGCTTCACCAGCATGTACAAACTCACCTTCATGAACTAGTATATGTTTACCTTTTTCTACTAAATACTCTGTAGTATTTCCATTTTCATCAGTAATCACTAATTTTTGTTTATTTCTTAATGGTTTACCAAATGTCACAATTCCATCAAATGAAGCTAAAATTGCAATATTTTTTGGTCTTCTTGCTTCAAATAATTCAGAAACTCTAGGAAGACCTCCAGTAATATCTTTAGATTTTTGAGTAGCTTTTGGAGTTTTAGCAATAATATCCGCTATTTCTACTCTTTTTCCTTCAGCTATATTCAATGATGCCTTAGGATCTAATACATATTTCATTATTTCATTATCATCTGTTGCAACAATAACTGTTGGTTTATATCCACTAGGAATATATTCATTTACAACTAGTTTAGAAGTTCCTGTTAACTCATCAAATTGCTCAGATACAGTAACTCCTGGAATAATATCTTCAAAGCTAATAACACCTGGTTTTTCAGCTATTGTTGGATTTGCATATGGATCCCACTCTGCAATTACAGTTTGTTCTGAAACAGTAGGAGATGATATAATAGTATCTTTTTCAACTTCACTATTATCATTTAAAGCAATTGAAGACCCTCTTGAAATATAGTGTCTAATAGCTTCTCTATCATCAGTATCAGCAACAACAGCAAAAAGTCCTTTTTCTACAACTTTATCACCAGCTTTAATGTCATGTCTTCTTTCTAAATAATCTCCAGTTAATTTATAGTATTTAACTATTCCTTTTGCACCAGCAATTACTTTAGAAGTTATAGGAGCTCCATCTGCAACTTTTAATTCAGAAGCATAAGGAATTCTATTTGGAACATTCCATCCATCTTTAATAATTTCAACTATAGAATCATTGTGTTCAACTTCATGACCATCTTTATATGGTAGATAAAGTTTACCTTCAATTTTTCCAGAAATTCCAGCAAGTTCGTTTACTTTAGCAACATCACTTTTTCTTAAGTAATATTTTTTAGTATCTTTACCATTTGTAATTGTTAATTCTATTTCTTCATGAATTGTTTCAACTGAAACTTTTCCTTTAAATGGCGCATTAATTTTTGGCTCAACCAATAAAACACCCGCATTTCTTCTATTTGCAACAATAGATCTTCCATCTGCTGTGTCATATTTTTTGATATTGTAATATCTAATGAACCCTTCTTTATCAGCTTTTAACTCTTTTTCTGTTTGAGTTGCACTTGCAGTTCCCCCAACGTGGAATGTTCTAAGTGTAAGCTGTGTTCCTGGTTCTCCAATAGATTGAGCAGCAACAACTCCAACTGCCTCACCTGGTTTTGCTTTTCTTTGCTCACCTAAGTTTAATCCATAACATTGAGAACATAATCCATTTTCAACTTTACAAGTTAGTGGAGTTCTAATAATTACTGATTTAACTTCAGCTTCAATAACTGTTCTTGCATATTCCTCAGTTATTAATGTACCCTCAGCAAATAATATTTCATTTGAAACCGGATCAATAATATCTTCAGCAATAACTCTTCCAGTGATTCTCTCTTCTAAAGACTCAATTAACTCATTTCCTGATGTAATATCAGTAATTTCAATACCTTCATGAGTACCACAATCTTCAGCTGTAATTCTAACATTTTGAGAAACATCAATTAGTTTTCTTGTTAAATATCCAGCATTTGCTGTTTTTAAAGCTGTATCAGCAAGTCCCTTTCTAGCTCCGTGAGTAGAAATAAAGTACTCAAGAACATTTAATCCTTCTTTAAAGTTAGAGATAATTGGTGTTTCAATAATAGTTCCATCAGGTTTAGCCATAAGACCCCTCATACCTGATAACTGTCTAATTTGAGTTGCACTACCTCTTGCTCCAGAATCTGCCATCATATAAATAGAGTTAAATCCATTTTTATCAGCTTTAACTAGTTCCATCATTTGAGAACCTAATTTGTTATTAGTTTCTGTCCAAATATCGATAGTTTTGTTATATCTTTCTTGTTCTGTTAAAAGACCTTGGAAAAATTGTTTTTGAACTTCAATAACATCTTTTTTAGATTTAGTAATGTGTTCAACTTTACTTTCAGGAACTCTAATATCATCAATTGATATTGAAATACCTGCTTTTGTTGCATACTTAAATCCTAGATTTTTTAAATTATCTAAGAATCTTGGAGTTACTTCATATCCAGCTTCTTTGTAGATATAATCTACTAAAGCTCCAATATCTTTTTTCTTTAAAATTTTATTCCATAAACTCATAGGAACAAATGGTGGTAAAATTTCATGAATAATTAGTCTTCCAACAGTAGTTTGAACAATTTTATCATCAATTTTAGTTCTAATTTTTGCATGTAAATCAATTTGATCCATTTCTAGAGCAATTTTAACTTCGTTAACATCAGTGAATAATTTGTGTTCACCTTTTACACCTTCTTTAACTAATGATAGGTAGTAAATACCTAAAATCATATCTTGAGAAGGAACTGCAATAGCTCTACCAGATGCTGGTAAAAGAATATTCATTGAACTCATCATTAAAACTTTAGCTTCAGCAACCGCTTCTTGAGAAAGTGGAACGTGAACAGCCATTTGATCCCCATCAAAGTCGGCATTAAAGGCAGCACAAACTAGTGGATGTAATCTAATAGCTTTTCCGTCAATTAAAACTGGGTGGAAAGCTTGAATTGATAACTTGTGAAGAGTTGGAGCTCTGTTTAATAAAATTGGATATTCATCAACAATCTCATTTAAACATTCCCAAACTTCATTAGTTTCAGATTCAATCAATCTTTTTGCAGCTTTTAATGTAGTTGCATAACCTTTTTCTTCAAGTTTAGCCATTAAATGTGGTTTAAATAATTCTAAAGCCATTTTCTTCGGAATACCACATTGGTCCATATTTAAATTTGGACCAACAACAATTACAGATCTTCCAGAAAAGTCAACCCTTTTTCCAAGTAAGTTTTGTCTAAATCTTCCTTGTTTACCTTTAATGATTTCACTTAAAGATTTTAATGGTCTTTTATTTGCACCTTTTACAGCATTTGCTGTTTTACCATTATCAAATAAAGCATCAACCGCTTCTTGAAGCATTCTTTTTTCATTTCTAATAATAATTTCTGGAGCATCAAGTTCTGTTAATCTTTTTAATCTGTTATTTCTATTAATAACTCTTCTATAAAGATCATTTACGTCAGAAACGGCGAATTTTCCACCATCAAGTGAAACTAGAGGTCTTAAATCTGGTGGTAAAACTGGAAGTTGAGTTAACATCATCCATTCAGGTCTATTTCCACTATTTATAAAGTTTTCAACAATTTTTAATCTTTTAATAATTGTTTTTCTTTTTGCCTCAGATTTTGTTGATTGCATTTCATCTTTTAATAGAGTTAACAGTTGAAATAAATCTAATTTTTCTAATAAATCTTTTACAACTTCTCCACCCATTTTTGCTTCAAAACCAGTGTGTTCAAATAAATCTGCAACCGTTCTGTATTGTTCTTCATTTAAGATGTCATATTTTTCAATTTTTTTAGTTCTTTCACCATCATAATAAGCTTCACCTGCCTCATTTACAATGTATGCTTCATAATATAAAACTCTTTCAAGATCTTTTAATTTAACACCTAAAAGTGTTCCTATTCTTGAAGGAAGAGAAGAAACCATCCAAATATGTGCAACAGGAGATACTAATTCAATATGCCCCATTCTATGTCTTCTAACTTTTGATGAAGTTACTTCAACTCCACATTTTTCACAAACAACACCCTTATATCTCATCTTTTTATACTTACCACAAAGACACTCATAATCTTTTACTGGTCCAAAGATTTTTGCACAAAATAAACCATCTCTTTCTGGTTTTAATGTTCTATAATTAATTGTTTCAGGTTTTTTTACTTCACCACAAGACCAAGCAAGAATCTTCTCAGGACTTGCTAGTCTTAATTGAAACGCTGAAAAATCTTGTGGTCTTTCTAACTCTTTAATTTCTATTGGTGCTAGTACTTTTTCATTATTACTCATCGTTTTCTACCTCTTGAAAAATCTCTACATCTAAAGCTAAAGCTTTTAATTCTTTTGTTAAAACAAAGAATGTTTCTGGCACACCAGAATTTGGAACATTTTCTCCATTTGCAATAGCCCTATAAGCTCTTGTTCTTCCCTCAACATCATCAGATTTTGTTGTAAGCATCTCTTTTAGTACATTTGTTGCACCATAAGCTTCTAATGCCCAAACCTCCATCTCTCCGAATCTTTGTCCACCGAATAGAGCTTTACCTCCAACAGGTTGTTGAGTTACAAGTGAATATGGTCCTGTACTTCTTGCATGAACTTTTTCATCAACTAAGTGGTGAAGTTTTAGCATATACATATAACCAACATTTACTCTTTCTTTCATTCTTTCACCTGTTTTTCCATCATATAAAACAGATTTACCATCGCTATCCATTTTTGCTAACTCAAATAATTTTATAAATTCATCGGCTTTAACACCATCAAAGATTTGTGTAGCAAATTTAACACCTTTTGCCCAATCTTTAGCATATTTGATTAGCTCTTCATCATCAAGTTTTGTTATAAATTCTTTAGCGTTCATTAATTTTGCAACACTAGCTATTTCAATCATTTTAGCTCTTAGCTCAGATATAAACTCTGCTCTTTTTGCTTTAAATATATGTTGAATTTGTTTTCCAAGTCTTCTTCCAGCAAGTCCTAAGTGAACTTCTAAAATTTGACCAATATTCATCCTAGAAGGTACCCCTAGTGGATTTAAAATTACATCTACACTTGTTCCATCTTCTAAGTATGGCATATCAACTTTTGGAACGATATTAGAAACAATACCTTTATTTCCATGTCTTCCTGCCATTTTATCCCCAACTTTAATTTTTCTCTTAGTTGCAATATAAACTTTCACTTGACTAATAACACCACTTGGTAAAATATCATCATGCTCTAAGATTTGAAGTTTTTCTTCATGCTCTTCTCTTAAAGTTGCTTTTTGTTTAATAAAGTACTCTTTAGTATCATTGTATATCTTTTCAATCTCTTTAGAATAAGAAGATACAACTTTTTTCATAGCAAATCTATTAACACTGTTTAAAACATCTGCACTTAAAGTTTCACCTTTTTTATAAACTACATCTTCTAACTCTAAATCTTTAGATAATGGCGTTTTTAACAATAAGTCATTAATTCTTAAAGCTTCTTCTCTATCTAACATCAATAATTTATCATGATGTTTTTGATTTAATTCAGCTTTTTCAGCATCAATCTCTGCTATAGCTCTTTCACATTTTTCATAACCTTTTTTAGTGAACACTTTAACATCAACAACAGTTCCTTCCATTGATGTTGGACAAACTAAAGATTTATTAATAACATGTCCTGCTTTTTCACCAAAAATTGCTCTTAAAAGTCTTTCTTCTGGAGTTGGTTTAATTTCACCTTTTGGTGTTACTTTTCCTACAAGAATCATTCCTGGAGTTACATAAGTTCCAATTTTTACAATTCCTGAACTATCAAGATGAGTTATATTCTCTTCTTTAACACCTGGTAAATCTCTAGTAATTTCTTCATTACCATGTTTTAATTCTCTACAATCAATTTCTTTTTCATAAATATGAACTGATGTAAATGCATCTTTTTCAATAAGTCTTTCACTTAAAATAATAGCATCCTCATAGTTGTATCCATTCCATGGCATAAATGCAACCATAGCATTAATTCCAACTGCAAGTTCACCTTTATCCATAGAAGGACCATCTGCAATAACTTGACCTTTTTCTACAACATCACCAGCTCTAACAACCGTTCTTTGCTCAAAATCTGTATTATTATTTGTTCTTACATTTTTGTGAACTTCATAATGGTCGATAAATGCACCATTTTCATCTTCACCACTTATGTAAATATTTTTAGAATCTGCTTTTTCTACAACCCCTGCTCTTTTAGCTTTAATTGCTTCCCAAGAATCTCTAGCAACAATTTTTTCTAAACCTGTACCAACTATTGGAGCAGTTGGCTTAATTAATGGAACAGCTTGTCTCATCATATTTGAACCCATAAGTGCTCTATTAGCATCGTTGTGTTCTAGGAATGGAATAAGTGAAGCTGCAACCCCCATAACCATTTGAGAAGAAATATCTATTAAATTAACGCTACTTCTTTCCATTAAAAGAATTTCACCATCTTTTCTAACTTCAATAAGAGGCTCAACTATTTTTCCATTTTCATCAACTTTTGTACTTCCAGGGGCAATTACAAGACCTTCCTCTTGAGTAGCTGTGTAATATGTAATTTCATTTGTAACAATTCCATCAACAACTTTTTTATATGGGGCTTCAATGAATCCTAAATCATTAACTTTAGAAAAAGTTGATAATGTATTAATAAGACCAATATTTTGACCCTCTGGAGTTTCAACTGGACAAATTCTTCCATAATGAGTAGGATGAACGTCCCTTACTTCAAATCCTGCTCTCTCTTTTACAAGACCACCTTCTCCAAGTGCAGAAAGTCTTCTTTTATGAGTAACTTCAGATAGAGGATTTGTTTGATCCATAAATTGTGACAACTGTCCTGAGGTAAAAAATTCAGTAATTGTTGAAGTAATCATTTTAGAATTAACTAAATCATGTGGCATAATATCTTCTAATGTACCAGATAATGTAGTCATTTTATCTCTAATAGCTTTTTGCATTTTGATTAAACCAGCATGTAATTCATTTGCTAATAATTCACCAATTGCTCTAATTCTTCTGTTACCTAAGTGATCTCTATCATCAATATGACCATTTCCAGCTTTAACTTTTACTAAGTATTGAACAGTCTTAATAATATCTTCATAAGTTAAAGTTGTAACATATTCAGGAACATTTACACCTAGCTTATGATTCATTTTCATTCTTCCAACTTTTGTTAAGTCATATCTTTCTGGATCAAAAAATAATTTTTTTATGAAATCTTTAGCAGCTTCTTTAGTTACGGGCTCACCTGGTCTCATAACTTTATAAATTCTAATAGCAGCTAAATCATTTTCATCATCTATTTGCTCAGTTTGTTTTAAAAGTTTTAAAGATTCTGCGTCTGCTTTAAATGCATTAATAATAGAATCATCTACATTTGGTGATAAATCATTTGCGATATCAAAAGATTCAAATCCTAAATCTAAAAGTTTTTTTAACTTTAATTCATCAAGATTAGTTAATGCGTCAAATAAAACTTCTCCTGATTCTGGATCATAAATTGTATTTGCAGTGCTTCTATCCATTAATAATTCAAGCGGATATTCAATTAATTTTAATCCACCTTCAATTAATGCTTTAGCTTTTCTTGCTGTTAATCTTTTTCCAGCACCAATTACAAGATTACCTTTATCATCTTTAATATCATATTCTATTCTACCCATAAAATCATCTGGGTTGAATTCTGTTAAAAATTTATTATTTTTAATTTTAACATTTACTATAGGGTAGAACATTTTTATGATATCTTCTTTTGAATAACCTAGAGCTCTAAATAAAATAGTAATAGGAACTTTTCTTCTTTTGTTAATTCTTACATATAACACGTCTTTAGCATCATATTCAAAATATAACCAAGAACCTCTATCAGGAATTATTTGTCCTGTATATAATAATTTACTTTCAGTAGTGTTTGATTCATCTTCTTTAAAAATAACACCTGGACTTCTATGTAATTGATTTACAACTACTCTTTCAACACCATTTACAATAAATGATGTTCTTTCAGTCATTAATGGAATTTCTCTAATGAATAAAGATTGTTCTTTTATATCTTTAACACCAACTTTTTCTCCAGTTTTTTCATCCAGATCCCATAGAGTTAATCTAATATTGATTTTTAGAGGAATTGAATAAGTTAATCCTCTAACCATAGATTCCCTTACATCATATTTAGGTTTTCCAACTTCACTACCTAAGTAATCTAAAGTTAGCCTATTTTGAACATCATGAATAGGAAATATTGTTTTAAATACTTTTTCTATACCAGCAGTTGATCTATCTTTTTGATCAATCATTAAAAAAGTATCATACGAAGTTTGTTGTAATTGTAATAAGTTAGGAATTTCGATTTTTTGCGGGTTCTTTGCAAAATCTACTCTGAGTCTATTACCAGATTTTAAAGAGTTTAACATTTGACACCTTGTTATAAAATTTGGTTGAGTTTACTTTATATATTATAAAGCACAAAAGCATCCATAAAGGATAAGGTTAAAATTCTTGATAAAACTTTAACCTTAGCCTTCAAAGATGCCAAATATATAGGAGTAAAACTCCTACATACCAGTTAAATAAAATAAAATTATTTAACTTCTACTTTTGCTCCAGCTGCTTCTAATTGAGCTTTAATTGCTTCAGCATCAGCTTTAGAGATTCCTTCTTTAATTGTAGAAGGTGTTTGTTCAGCAGCATCTTTAGCCTCTTTTAATCCAAGACCTGTAATTGCTCTGATTTCTTTAATTACATTGATTTTTTTATCTCCAGAATCAACAATAATTACATCGAATTCTGTTTTTTCTTCAGCAGCTTCAACTGCTACAGCAGCACCAGCAACAGCTACAGGTTGTGCAGATACTCCAAATTTTTCTTCAAATTCTTTTACTAATTCTGATAATTCTAATACAGATAAACCAGAGATAAATTCTAAAACGTCTTCTTTAGAAATTGCCATAATTTTTCCTTTATAAATTTTTATTTAATATTTGTTAGCTTATATAATTAAGCAGCCGTTTCTTCTTTTTTTCTTCTAAGAGCATCAAGACCAATAGTAAAGTTTCTAACTGGTCCCATCCATACAGATGCAAGCATTCCAAGAAGTTCTTCTCTTGATGGTAATTTAGCAAACGCATTAACTCTAGCAACATCTGCAATTTGACCTTCAATAATTCCTGACTTAATAGAGAATTTATCTTTTGTAGTAGTTGCAAATTTATCAGCTACTTTACATGCTGAAATTTGATCTTCTGACCATAAATAGATATTCGTACCACTTAAATCAATATCTCCTAAATCTGCAGCTTTAACAGCTTTAGTAACTAAAGTATTTTTTACAACTTGAACTTTAGTATTATTTGCTTTTGCATCTATTCTTAATGTCTCTAACTCTTTATGAGTAAGACCTTTGTAGTCACAAACAACAACCGCTAAAGAGTTTTTAAACTCAGCAGCTAGAAAGTTAATAATTTCTGATTTTTCTTGTCTAGTCATTATATTTTCCTCCTTTCAAAACATCATCCTAGGCGGGACTTACAAAAGAACGAGGAGTTCTTTTACCAGCTGTCTTCAGTTTTATTTCAGTGCTTTGAAACACTCAAAAATATTGAAATAATCAACACTTTTGAATGTTAGAAGATAAGGAGAATCCTTATCTAATTTCTAATAATTCCATATTGTCTAAAATAACTGATGGACTCATTGTTAAGCTAAGAGCTGCATTAGTAATATATCTTCCTTTTGCAGTTGAAGGTTTAGCTTTATTGATAGCTCCAATAAATGCTTCAGCATTTTCTTTAATTGCTTGTGCAGAGAAAGAAACTTTACCTATTGCTGCTTGCATATTACCTTTTTTATCAACTCTATAAGTTACTTGACCACCTTTAGCGTCATTAACAGCTTTAGTAACATCCATTGTAACTGTTCCTGTTTTAGGATTAGGCATTAAACCTTTTGGTCCTAAAATTCTTCCAACTTTTCCTACAATTCCCATACAATCAGGAGTTGCAATTAAAACATCAAAATTAATTTTTCCAGCTTGAATATCTTCAGCTAAGTCATCATTTCCAACAATATCAGCACCTGCTGCTTTAGCTTCATCCATTTTTACACCTTTTGCAAAAACAGCAACTCTAACAGTTTTTCCTGTACCATTTGGAAGAACAACAGCTCCTCTAATCATTTGATCAGCATGTCTTGGATCTACATTTAAGTTTAATGCAATTTCTACACTTTCATCAAATTTAGCAGATTTTAATTCTTTAACTTTATCACATGCTTCTATTAAAGAGTATTTTCTCTCTTCAACTTTTGCTTGTAACGCTTTATATCTTTTTGAAACTTTTGCCATACTTTATCTCCGCAATTTTATTTTATTTTGCTACCACTTAAATTTAAAGGTAAGTGGTCATACCTTTCAAACAAAATTATAATTCTGTTTCTATACCTATTGATCTAGCACTTCCTGCAACAATTTTTGCAGCAACTTCTCTATCCGTAGTATTTAAATCTTTGATTTTCATATCAACGATTTCCATAATCTGATCTTTTGATAATTTTCCAACTTTTTGTTTAAGTGGATTATTACTTCCTTTTTTAACTCCAGAAATTTTTTTAATTAATTCTGTCATTGGCGGTTGTTTTACTTCAAAAGTAAAGCTTTTATCTGTATAAATTGTAAGTACAACTGGTAATCTATACCCAGCTTTATCTTTTGTTTTTTCATTAAACGCTTTACAGAATTCCATAATATTAACACCTCTTTGCCCTAATGCTGGACCTACTGGTGGTGATGGATTTGCTGCTCCTGCTGGTATTTGCAGTTTTAAATATCCTTGAACTTTCTTAGCCATGCTATTCCTTTAAAAATTAAATGATTTTAATGATTAGACATTAGGCAAAAAAACTAAATTGAAGCAAGTTTCTTTGCCTAATGCCTAAATTAAAATTTAAACTATTCTCTCAACTTGAGTATATGATATTTCAACTGGTGTGTTTCTTCCAAAAATAGAAACATTCAATTTCAATACACCAGAAACTAAATCAAAGTCTTCAACTATCCCATTAAAGTTTGCAAATGGTCCCTCATTGATTCTTACCATTTCTCCTTCATCAAAAGATATTTTTGGCTTTGCAGCTGCTTTGTTTCTTGCTTTTTCTAAAATTAAATTAATATCTTTTTCACTTAATGCTGTTGGTTTTTTAGATTCACCAATAAATCTTCCAACTTTTGGCATTGATTGAATCCTATGCCATAAAGCGGTATCCAAATCTATTTTAGCAAAAGCATAAGCTGGATATAAAGGTCTTTCAATTATTACTTTCTTACCTTTTTTTATTTCAATCAAATCTTCAGTTGGTACTAAAACTTCAGCAATTCTTTCGTCAGCCATTTCTTCAGCAAGCTTCAACAATGCTCTTTTCACAGTAAGTTCACTTCCTGAATAAGTTTGAATTGCATACCATTTATGTGCCATTTATTTTCCTTAATTAATAATTGATGATAAGCTAATTGACATAATTCCATCAATTAAAGCTAAAAATAGAGCAATAACTGTAACAACAATAAATACTGAAATGTAAGCAGTTCTAATTTGCTCTTTTATTGGAAAAATCACTTTTGATAATTCTGATTTCACACTATTAAAATAATTTTGTACTTTGCTCACAGTTTACTCCATTTATCTACATTCAGTAGTTTATAAATTCTTTTAAAAAAAGAGAAAACTTCTTTTAAAAAAATTTAGTGGCAGGCCAGGAGGGACTCGAACCCCCATCACTCGGATTTGGAATCCGATGCTCTACCATTGGAGCTACTGACCTATCGACTTGAGAATAAATCTCAAGTCAAATTGTTAAGATTTTAGTTTTACTTCTTTGTGAGTAGTATGTTTTTTCAATCTCGGACAATATTTTCTAACTTCAAACTTTTCAGTATGAGTTTTTGGATTTTTCCAAGTAGTGTAGTTAATATCTCCACTCTCTTGACATTTTAATCCTATTTTGATTCTTACTGCATTAGCCATAACAATCCTTATTTAATAATTTCTGAAACAACTCCAGCACCAACAGTTCTTCCACCTTCTCTAATTGCGAACTTAGTTCCTTTTTCAAGAGCGATTGGAGCAACTAATTGAACAGTCATTTCAACGTTATCACCTGGCATAACCATCTCAGTACCTTCAGTTAATGTACAAGATCCAGTAACGTCAGTTGTTCTAACATAGAATTGTGGTCTATATCCACTAAAGAATGGAGTATGTCTTCCACCTTCTTCTTTTGAAAGAATATAAACTTCACATTTAAATTCAGTGTGAGGTTTAATTGTTCCTGGCTTACAAAGAACTTGTCCTCTTTCTACATCTTCTTTTTTGATACCTCTTAAAAGAATACCACAGTTGTCTCCAGCTTGTCCTTGATCCATTTCTTTTCTGAACATTTCAACACCAGTAACTGTTGTTTTTCTTGTGTCACCAAATCCAACGATTTCGATTTCTTCACCAACTTTAATTGTTCCTAATTCAATTCTTCCAGTAACAACTGTTCCTCTTCCTGAGATTGAGAATACATCTTCAACAGGCATTAAGAATGGTTTATCAGTATCTCTTTCTGGAGTTGGGATGTAAGAATCAACCGCATCCATTAATGCAACGATTTTTTCTGCCCATGGTCCAACTTGACCAGCTTTAGCTTCTTCTAACGCTCTAAATGCTGAACCAGCAACGATTGGAGTATCATCACCTGGGAAATCATATGTAGACAATAATTCTCTAATTTCCATTTCAACTAATTCTAACATTTCATCTTTATCAGATGGATCTAATTGATCTTCTTTATTTAAGAATACAACGATATATGGAACACCAACTTGTTTAGAAAGTAGAATATGCTCTCTAGTTTGAGCCATAGGTCCATCAGTAGAAGCAATAACTAATATAGCTCCATCCATTTGAGCAGCACCAGTAATCATGTTTTTAACATAATCAGCGTGTCCTGGACAGTCTACGTGTGCATAGTGTCTTTTATCAGTTTCATACTCAATGTGAGAAGTAGCAATAGTAATACCTCTTTCTCTTTCTTCTGGAGCATTATCGATTTGATCGTAATCTCTCATTTCTCCACCATATTTTAAAGCTAATACAGCTGAAATTGCAGCAGTTGTAGTAGTTTTACCGTGGTCAACGTGACCAATTGTACCGATATTTACGTGTGGCTTATTTCTTGAAAACTTTTCTTTTGCCATAGGAATTCCCCTTCTAAATTTATTTTGCTTATTTTGCCCTCTGAGTAGATAAGCCTACTTTGGCTTCTCTATTCAGAGGGGATTTGTTATTCACAAATGTGATGCGTATTATATTACTTAAATACTAAAAATTAAATTAATTGGGAGATATAAATAAAAAAGAGTTATAAAAATATTTGCGTTATAACTCAGCTCCCAGTAATCAATAAATATGGAGCGGGAGACGAGACTCGAACTCGCGACAGTCTGCTTGGAAGGCAGAAGCTCTAGCCAACTGAGCTACTCCCGCAACATTGCGTGGTGGTGAGAGAAGGATTTGAACCTTCGAAGCCGTAGGCGGCGGATTTACAGTCCGCAGGATTTGACCACTCTCCAACCTCACCGTTGAAAATTATTGTTCTGGTCAAGCGCTGTTTTTTAAACTTACGCAAGACAAAATGGAGCTGGTGAAGGGAGTCGAACCCCCGACCTGCTGATTACAAATCAGCTGCTCTAGCCAACTGAGCTACACCAGCACCAATATTACAAAATGGTGGTTCGAGACAGAATCGAACTGTCGACACAAGGATTTTCAATCCTTTGCTCTACCGACTGAGCTATCGAACCACTACAAATTGGAGTGCAATTATACAGATGTTAATATTAATATTAACTTAAAATTTGTACAAATTTTTTAAATTCATCCCCTCTATGAGCATACGACTTAAACTGATCCAAAGAAGCGGCTGCAGGAGACAAAATTCCTATACTATTTTCTTTTAAATTTTTATCCATTTCTTTTACTGCATTTTCTAAGTATTTGCATTCTATAACTTTAATATTATATGAATTACAATAATCTACAATTCTCTTAACATTTGAACCTATTGCATATACTACTACATCAAGATTTTTTATATTTTCAAAAAGTGGTTCTAAGCTTGCACCTTTATCATCTCCACCTAATATAATATGAATATTTTTATCTAAATATGGAACAAGTGCATTTATTGTTGCATCATAATTTGTTGCTTTACTATCATCAATCCAAAGTCTATTTTTTTTATCTCTAAATTCTTCTACTTTGTGTTTGTCTATTTTGTATGAATTAATTAAATCATAATCAATATTATCAAAAATTATTTTTCTAGTTACAACTGCCATAATAGCATCTAATAAAAAGGGCTCATTAAATTTAATTTTATTTTTGTCTATATTAAAATATTTACATAAATCATCACTATTATTATAATATACTACATGAGCTCTAGTTTTAAAATCTTTAAATTCAAATGGAATTATCGCAATATCATTTTCATTCATTAAAGTAAGCGGCTTTAGCTTTGCTTTTTTATATTCTAAAAAATCACCATGCCAAGTTATATGATCTTCAGTAATTGGTAATAAAATATAAATATTTGGTTTAGCTTGATTTGTATAATGTAAAGTAAATGATGAAGTTTCAAGAATCCATATTTTTTTATTTTTATCAAGTCCACTTAATGGAACACCAATATTTCCACCATAGCATGAATCATACTTTTCTAATAAATGCTGACACATTTGAGTAGTTGTAGTTTTTCCATTTGTACCAGATATCCAAATAGAAAAAGGCATTTCATCATAAAATAAATCATAATCACTAGCAATATTTTTAGAATTTGTTACTAACTTATTATGAGGAGGTATTCCCGGACTTACAATAGTTAAATCATTGGAATCTTTATCAAAGATATCAAAATCACTATCATCAAAAAGTCTAGCATCTTCAAATCTTTTTTTTAAAGCTTGTGCTGTTTTTCCTTTACCTAAAATTCTTAAATTTTCTATATTTTTCATAATTTATCTCAACTTTAAACTTGATAAGGCAATAAGATTTGCCATAAATGATATTATCCAAAAACGAACAATAATTTTATTTTCTTTCCATCCTTTTTGTTCAAAATGATGATGAATTGGTGCCATAAGAAAAACTCTTTTCTGTCTTAATTTATATGATCCAACTTGAAGCATAACTGAAACAGTTTCCAAAACAAATATAAATCCAACTGCTAGAAGAAGTAATTCAGATTTTGAAACGATTGCTAAATATCCCATGAATGCACCTAAAGGTAAAGAACCACTATCTCCCATAAATACCTCAGCAGGATAAGCATTAAACCACAAAAATCCTATCAATGCTCCACATATAGCTGCTCCCATAACAGCTAATTCACCAGCCATACTAATGCTTGGCATTAATAAATAGTTTGAAAAACCTATGTGTCCTACAACATAAACTAAAATAGATAAAGTTGTAAATGCTAGAATTGATGGAACTGTAGCAAGACCATCTAAACCATCTGTAAGATTAACTGCATTTGATGAACCAACAACTACAAACATCCAAAAAACTATTGCAAAAACTCCCATTTCAAAAATAGGATACTTATAAAAAGGTGTATATAAATCACTTGTATGCCCTAAATAATAAAGAATAGATACAACGATTCCTGCACTTAAAAACTGTAGAAATAATTTCATTCTAGCACTAAGACCTGCACTATTCTTTTCTTTTGATATTTTTTTATAATCATCCTGAATACCAATTAATGAAAATAAAGCAAGAGTCAATAATCCTCCAACAATATAAAAATTATTCAATTTAGCTGTTAAAACAGTAGCAATTATTGTTGAAAATATAAAAACTATTCCTCCCATTGTAGGAGTTCCTGCCTTAACCTTATGTGCTTCTGGAGCTAACTCATAAATTGGTTGAGAAGCTTTCTTAGCTTTTGCCCATTTTATAAATTTTGGCATTAAATACATAGTAAATATAAAAGCTAAAAAGAAGCTAATTCCTGCACGAACTGAAATATATTGAAAGATGTTGATTTCTAAATGTCTATAGAGCCAATAAAACAAAATTAAACCTTGATTTTGATATAATAATCGCGATTATAATATAATAAAGATTTTAAAAGGTTTAAATATAATGAGTAATAAAACGGTATTAATTATCACTGATGGTATTGGACATAATAGTTCAAATAATTTTAATGCTTTTTGTAATGCAAAAAAGCCTACTTATGATTATCTTTTTTCTAATGTTCCGTACAGTTTAATTCACACATATGGAGAACATGTTGGCTTACCAGAAAATCAAATGGGAAATAGTGAAGTTGGACATATGACTATTGGGAGTGGAAGAGTTTTATATCAAGATTTAGTAAAAATACATTTATCTATTAAAAATGATACATTAAAAGATAATGAAATTGTAAAAAACACTATCAAAAAATCAAATGATATTCATTTAATTGGTCTTGTAAGTGATGGAGGTGTTCATTCTCATATAGATCATATAATCGCTATGGCAAAAATTTCAGAAAATTTTGGTAAAAATGTTTGGCTTCATTTAATAACTGATGGTAGAGATGTAGCTCCTGATTGTGCGAAAATTTACATTAAACGAATTGTTGATAGTTGTAATGATAAAATTAGAATCGCAACAATTGGCGGAAGATATTATGGAATGGATAGAGACAATAGATGGGATAGAGTTGAAAAAGCTTATAACTCAATGGCTTATGCTACTCCAAGAATAGAAAATGATATTTTTGATTTTATCGACTCTTCATATAAAAATGGAATTTTTGATGAATTTATAGTTCCTAGTGCTTTTAAAGATTTCAATGGAATAAATGATAACGATGGAATTATATTTTGTAATTTTAGAAGTGATAGAGCAAGAGAACTTTCAAATGTCTTTGCAAAAAAAGATTTTAAAGAATTCAATAAAAAAGAATTAAATTTAAATCTAGCTAGTATGACACAATATGATAAAAATATAGAAATTCCTGTAATTTTTCCAAAGGATAATCCAACAAATACTTTAGCCGAAGTTATTTCAAAAGCTGGATTAACACAACTTCATACAGCTGAAACTGAAAAATATGCTCACGTTACTTTTTTCTTTAATGGTGGAGTAGAAGAACCTTTTTTAAATGAAACTAGAGTTTTAATACCATCTCCTAGTGTTGCTACATATGATTTACAACCTGAAATGTCAGCTCCAAAAGTTGGAGAAGCAGTAAGAACTGCAATGAAGAATAATACAGATTTTATAGTTGTAAATTTTGCAAATGGTGATATGGTTGGACACACAGGAGTTTATGAAGCTGCAATAAAAGCTGTTGAAGCAGTTGATCATGAGCTAGGTCTAATTTTAGAAGAAGCAAATAAATTAAACTACAACATAATTTTAACTTCAGATCATGGAAATTGTGAAATGATGAAAGATGAAGATGGAAATACTCTGACTAATCATACTGTTGGAGATGTTTACTGTTTTATTATTGCACAAAATGTTAAGAAGGTAAAAGAAGGAAGCTTAAATAATATTGCTCCTACTGTTTTAAAATTAATGGGATTAGAAATTCCTATTGAAATGGATGAACCACTAATTTGATAGAAATAAAAAAGTTGAAAATTAGTTCTAATAGTAAAAACTTGGTAGATATTACTTTTACTATAAATAATTCATTAGCACTAATTGGTGAAAGTGGAAGTGGGAAGTCCCTTACTTTAAAAGCGATTCTAAACCTTTTACCAAACTCTTTATTTTTTGAAAAAGATATAAAAAGTGATTTTGAATTAAATTTTGATACTATTGGATTCATTCCTCAAAATCCCTTTACTTCTTTATCAAGCATGACTAAAATAAAAAATCAAATATTTTGTAGTCATGAAAAAAAAGAAGAAACATTTTCTCTGCTAAATCTTCCTTTAGACATCTTAGAAAAATATCCCTCTCAAATTAGTGGTGGTCAAATTCAAAGAGTAGTTATTGCAATAGCTATAAGTAGAAATATAAAACTTCTTTTATTAGATGAACCTACAACCGCACTTGACTTTGAAAATAAAATTAATATTATAAATATAATAAGAGATTTACAAAAAAATCTTAATATTAAAATTCTTTTTGTAACGCATGATATTGAATCAATTAGAGATATATGTGAAGATACAGCTATTATAAAAAATGGTAAAATTATTGAATTTGGGAAAACAATAGATGTTTTAACTAATCCAGAAGATACTTATACAAAAAAACTATTAGATTCTAGCTTTAGAAACAAAAAATTTAGGACTTAAAATATGATGAAATTCTTTATAAAACTTTTTTTTGCACTATCAATTATAATTGGTCTTGCTGCAACTGTTTATTTATACGATTTATATCAAGAAATTAAAAATGATATAGATAGTGTTGTAAACTATCAGCCAAAGCAAAGTACACAATTTTTTGATAGAAATGGAAAACTTCTTGCCAACACATTTAAAGATGAAAATAGAGAATATGTTAAATATGATGATATTCCAGCTAGAATTATAGAAGCTTTAGTTGCAATTGAAGATACTCAATTTTTTGAACATTTTGGAATAAATCCTGATGCAATAAGTAGAGCATTAATTAAAAATATAAAATCAGGTGGATATAGTGAAGGGGCAAGTACTCTAACCCAACAATTAATCAAAGTATTAGTTTTAAGTAGAGAAAAAAAGTTAATGAGAAAAGTAAAAGAAGCTCTTTTAGCTATAAGACTTGAAACTATTCTTACAAAAGAAGAAATTTTAGAGAGATATTTAAATCATGTATATTTCGGACATGGTTATTATGGAATCAAAACAGCTGCAAAAGGTTATTTTAAAAAAGATTTATATGAACTTAGCTTAAAAGAGATAGCTATTTTAGTTGGTCTTCCAAGGGCTCCTAGCTTCTATGATCCAACAAAAAATTTAGAAGTTTCTCTAGCTAGAGCAAACCAAGTTATAACTAGGCTTGATACTTTAGGATGGATTAGTAAAGAGCAATACGAGAAATATATAAATGAAAAACCTATTATTTTCAATCAAACATTAACACAAAATGTTGCACCTTATGCAGTTGATTATGCAATAAATCAATTATCAAATGATTTTCCTGAAATATTATCAGGAGGATATAAAGTATATTTGACAATTGATTTAGAAGCTCAAGAAATTGCTAATGAAGCAATAAGAAAATCTTATGAGGATTCTAAAAAAAGAGATTTCGACATAAGACAGAACTCTAAAAACCCAACAAATGATGCATATACAAAAGAATTAAATGCCGCAATGATCTCAATTGAAAATAACACAGGTAAAATTTTAGCTCTTGTTGGTGGGGTTGATTACCAAATTTCTGTATTTAATAGAGCTTTTCAATCTGTTAGACAAGCGGGAAGTGCAATAAAACCTTTCTTATATCAAATTGCATTGGATGAAGGATATAATCCTGCAAGTCAGTTATTCGATATAGGAAGAACTTACACTTATACTGAAAATGGTGTACAAAAAAAATGGCAACCAAAAAATTCTGGTGGAAATTTTCAAGGAATAGTTAGCTTTAGAGACTCTTTAACTCACTCTAGAAATCTTTCAACTCTAAATTTAGTTACTGATTTAGGAATAGGTAAAGTTGCTAGTGAATTAAAAAGATATGGATTTAAAAATGTAAATCAAGATTTATCACTAGCCTTAGGGTCTATGAATTTATCTTTAATTGAATTTTCTCAAGCTTACACAGTTTTATCAAATAATGGTACTATGGTTAAACCTTATATTGTCGAGCAAATCGTAGATAAAGATGGAAATACAACAACATTTGAAACAGAAAAAGTTGAAATTACAACTCCTGAACAAACTTATTTGACTACATCTATTTTACAAGATGTAATTACAAAAGGAACTGGTAAAAGAGCAGCTGTTACAGGAATAGAATTAGCAGGTAAAACTGGAACAACAAATGATAATATCGATGCATGGTTTTGTGGATATTCTCCATCAATTCAAACTATTGTTTGGTTTGGGAATGATGATAACACACCTATGAGAAGAGCTGAAATGGGTGGAACAATAGCTGCTCCTGCTTTTTCATATTTTTATAAAAAATACCTTGAAATACATCCTGAAATTCCAAGAAAATTTACCAAACCAGAGAATGTATACATTGGAGAAATAAGTGGAAAATCTGAATTTTATACAGATAAATCTCCTTTACCTGACATTGATTCACAAATAATAATTGAGCAATCAAACACTGATCCAAATATTATGGAATTTTAAAATACTAATAAACTTGAGTGGGATTTTGTTCCTGCTTTAGAAGCTAAAAATATATAAAAAGAATAACTTTACTTTTTTGAGTTTTGGGTATTAGGCTTTTAATAAAAGCCTAATACCCAAATATTAGCAAGAATACATAGTTTTAAATTCAAATGGTGTAGGTCTTGCTTCGTAAGGCCAAACTTGTGTTGAAAATTTATAATGTTGATATGTATCTATCATTTTTTTAGTAAACACTGGTTTTAAAAATTCATTATCTCTAATTAATGCTTCTAAAGATCCTCTTAAAGTATGAGGCATTTGAGGAATATCTCTTTCTCTAATCTCATCTAAAGTAAGTTCATATAAATCATCATCCATAGGACCTATTGGTTCATATTGATTTTTAATTCCATCAAGCCCTGCCATAAGCATAGCTGAAAATGCTAAATATGGACAAGCTGTAGAATCAGGGAATCTCATCTCAACTCTTGTTGATTTCTCACCTGCTCCATAAGGAATTCTACAAGATGCACTTCTATTTTGAGAAGAGTAAGTTAGAATTGAAGGTGCTTCAAATCCAGGAATCAATCTTTTATAAGAATTTGTCGATGGATTTGTAAATGCAGCAAGTGCTCTAGCATGTTTAAAAATTCCACCAATATACCATCTTGCAACATCACTTAAATTACCATATTCACCTTGTTTATAGAAAAGATTTTTACCATTTTTCCAAATAGATTGATGAACATGCATTCCACTTCCATTATCACCATAAAGTGGTTTAGGCATAAATGTTGCACTCTTACCATTTAAATGTGCTACCATTTTTATAACATATTTTAACTTTTGAACATTATCACTAGCTTCAATTAAATCACCAAAAACAATACCAATTTCATGCTGTCCTTGTGCAACTTCATGATGACCAAGTACTACTTCAAGTCCAACTTGTTCTAGTACATGCATCATTTCAGCTCTTATATCAACACCATTGTCAATTGGAGCTACTGGGAAATATCCACCTTTAAGTCTAGCTCTATGCCCAATATTTCCACCTTCATAGTTTTTTGCATCATTCCATTCACCATCTTCGCAATCAACTCTAAAATAAGATTCATTTACACTGTCTATTATTTTTACATCATCAAAAATAAAAAATTCATTTTCTGGTCCAAAATAAGCAACATCACCAATATTTGCTTCTGCTAAATGTTCTACTGCTTTTTTTGCAATAGATCTTGGACATTTTTCATACATTTTATTTTCATAAATATCGTAAACGTCACAAATAACAATAATTGTACTATCAGCTGTAAATGGGTCTAAAAAAGCAGTAGGAACATCTGGTTTTAATATCATATCTGATTTATGAATTGGTTGCCAAGCATCAATTGATGATCCATCAAAAGGCATACCATTAGCTAGTAAATCACTATTTATTGCTTTAAAATTATATGTTACATGGTGCCATGTACCCTTTAAATCTGTAAATCTAAAATCTACAAATTTTACTTCATTCTCTTTACAAAAACTAAAGAATTCTTCTATACTATTTACAAATTTTCCCATTTTATAACTCCAAAAATTTTAAGCTTAAATTGTATCTAATTTTTCAAAAAAACTACCTAAAGCAAATATATTTAAAAATCAACCAATTTCCTATCTCTATTTTCAAAAGTAACACAACTTTTATACCCTATCTCTCTTACTAAAGATACAGACTCTTCATAACCAAAACCTATATGTTCAATACTATGTGCATCTGAGCCAAAAGTTATATTAATCCCTAAGTCATAAGCTTCTTCTAAAATTTGTCTTGATGGATAAGTTTCCCCTATTGGTTTCCTAAGTCCAGCAGGATTTATCTCTATAACCATATTTGATTTTTTTATCTCTTTTAAAGCCTCTTTTGCAATTAATCTTATATCTTTTTTAGGTAAAAATCTAAATACTTTTATTAAATCCAAATGACCGGCTATATCAAAATATCCTGTCTTTGCCATAGATTTTATTGCAAAAAAATAATCTTCCCAAACCTTATCAATATCTACACTAGCGTATACTCCAATAAATTCGGGATTATCAAATCCCCACATCTCATTCTTATTTTGCAGAAAATGTACAGAACCTATTAAATAATCAACTTTAGCATTTAATATTTCATCAAGCATATAACCATTTAAATAATCAACCTCATATGCTAAAAGAACTTTTATAACATCTTTATATTTACCTTTTGCATCATTTATCCATTTTTCATAAATAGCCTTTTCTTCTATTTTCATTCTATATTTTGGATCATAAGTCATAGGTGCATGACAAGAAAATCCATATTCATCAATTCCAAGTTCTATAGCTCTTTGTATATACTCATCTACACTTCCTGTTGCATGATTACAAAGAATTGTATGATTATGTAAATCTACTCTCTTTTTCACCATGCTAAAATTCCTGCTCCGTCAATTTCTTGACTTCTATCTTTTGCATAAACTCTTTTTTTATCTTTTAAATCATATTTCCAAATTGGAGCATTTTTTTTAAAATCTTCTACAAACAAATCTATTAACTCTAAAGCAACTCTTCTTTTTGGACTACAAATTCCAGCAATGTATGAACTTGTGTGATTCAGTACATCTCCTCTACTATGTGCCAAAAAAACTATTGCATTTTGTTTTTTTGCTCTTTCTTGCCATGAATTAAACCAAGATTTCAGAATTGGTTCATAAACATCAAATGATAAACCATCAATTTCATTTTCATCTCTAATTATTCCAACAAAAGTTATAAAAGCCCCATAATTCAAATTTTTATACTTGTTATACCAAGCATTATGAATTTTTTCAACTTCCAAAGCTCCATTATGAACTTGCAAATCTTCACTATACAAATCAACCTCCACAAACTGGAGGAAGTAAGCTTACTTTATCTCCATCTTTCAATTCAAAACTTTTAGAAGAAACTAAAGTATCATTTACTGCAACTGCACATGAAGCTAACCATGAAGAAACATCTGAATCATTTTGCAGTATTAAAGAAAGCTCTTGCAAGTCTTTTATATCTAAATTCATATCATCTTTATCTATTGGACCTAAAAACTCTATTTTTACCATTTTTAACCCTCTCTTATTAATTTTATATTATTATAGCAACTTTATTTAAAACAAATAAAGGCTTATATTTTATGATTTTCTCAAAAATAGATTTTATAAATTTGTTACCTTTCCATATTTATATCAAAAAAAATATAAAATCAAACCAACTTAAATCAAGTATTGAATACAAAAAATCATATCCATCAGTTATTACAAACAATTTCAAAAAAAGAAAAGTTCATAGCGCTTTTATCTCTTCAATTGGTTCAAGAAATGAAAAACATTTAGATTTTGGAATAATTGCTAGAAATGAAGTAGATTCAGTTTTAATTCTACCAAATAAAAAATCAAAAGATGATTTTCAATCAAAAACTTCAAATGCTTTAGCAAAAGTTTTAAATCTAAATGGAGAAGTAATTATTGGAGATAAAGCTTTAAAATTTTTTATTGAAAATAAAAATAATAAAAATGAATATATAATTGATTTAGCTAAATATTGGCAAGATAAATATAAATTACCTTTTGTATTTGCTGTTTTATGTTTCAATAAATATGAAAAAAGGTTAAAAGATTTAACAAAAAACTTTGATAAAAAGAAAATAAAAATTCCACAATATATTTTAGAAAAATACTCTAAAAGAAGTGGTATATCAAAAGGTGATATTTTAGAATATCTAAAAAAAATTGATTATGATATAGGATACAAAGAAAAAAGAGCTTTAAAACTTTTTTTAACTCTAACAAAAAATAAAGGTATAAAATGACAGTGATTGATGCAATTTATTTAGGAATCATTGAAGGATTAACAGAATTCATTCCTGTTTCTTCAACAGGACACTTAATAGCTCTTAGCAAATTTTTAGGTGTAGAACAAAATAGTGTAAACAAAGCTTTTGAAATTATTATTCAATTTGCTGCTATTATGGCTTTAGTTTTTGTATATCCATCTAAATTTACATTTAAACATATAAATCTTTGGATGAAAATTGCTTTAGCATTTATTCCTCTTGGTATAGTTGGATTCTTATTAGCAAAACAAATAAAAGCTATGTTTAGCATAGAAATTGTTGCTTGGATGTTTATAATTGGTGGAATAGTTTTTTTAATTATTGAAAAATTCTATGATGAAAGTAAAAAGCATGTTAGCGATGTTGAAGATGTTACATATAAGCAAGCTTTTTACATTGGTTTAGCTCAAGTTTTTGCACTAATTCCTGGAACTAGCCGTGCAGGTGCAAGTATTATTGGTGCAATGCTTGTTGGTTTTACAAGAAAGGCTAGTGCAGAATTTTCATTTCTTTTGGCAGTTCCTGTTATGTGTGCTACTACATTTTATGATGTTTACAAAAATTACGAAGAGATTTTACAAGATGGAAATTTTTTAAATCTTGCTATTGGATTCATAGTATCATTTCTAGTGGCATTGATAGTTATTAAACTATTTTTAAAATTCTTAGAAAAATTTACATTTGTAGCATTTGGAATATATAGGATATTCTTTGGAATTTTACTTCTTTTAATGTTTTAATATATCATCAACTATTTTTTCTATAGCATTAGGTTTAATAAATTCTCTTAAACCAATGCTAATCTTTTCTAATTCTACTTTGTCTAAAATTTCAAAAAATTTATCAATATTTAAATCATCTTCATTTTCTAAAAAGCAAAGATTTTTTTCTAATAAAGCTTTTGCATTATAATATTGATGATTTGAAGCTGCATATTTAAAAGGTACAAAAAAAGTAGGAAGATTATTTGCACAAAGTTCAAAAAGAGTAGAAGCTCCTGCTCGACTTACGCAAAAATCAGCTTCATACATCTTTTCAGTAATATCTTTTGTAAAATCAAAAACATCGGCATCAATTTTCAATTTCTCATACTCATTTTTTACTCTAGAAAAATCTTTTGCTCCAGTTTGATGAATTATTTTTATACCCATTTGATTTAATCTAGAAGCTAAATTTAATGCAAAGTTATTTATAGCAACTGCACCTTGAGAACCTCCAAAAAAAGCTATAGTTTTCAATTCTTTTCTTACTCTTCTTTTTTCAAAAAAAATTTCTTTTACTGGATAATCTTTTATTGCTGAGTTACTATAAAAAGAAGAATAAAATCCTTTTGCAAACTTCATTGTTTTTTTATTTAAAGTTCCTATAACAGAATTTTGTTCATGAATAAAAAGATTACAATCTTTTTTAAAAATTGTAGCAAAAGAAGTTGGAGCTGCTGAAAATCCACCAACAGAAATAACAGTATTAACATTATATTTTTTTAATATCAATAAACTTTCATAAGTTCTTTTAAAAATATTGAATAAGGATAGTAACTTTTGAATACCTTTCTTATTCACAACTCCACTTGTAGTCAAGAAAATAGCTTTTTTTAATCTTTTATCATTTTCAAACCAAGCAATATCTTGTCCAGAAGTTGAACCAATATAAATAACTTCAAATCCTCTTTTAACAAATTCATCTATAAAGACATCAGCAATTTTTAAATGTCCTCCGGTACCTCCACCAGTAATTACAATTGTATTACCCATTTTTAACCTTAAAATCAAATCTTATTGTTCTACTTATAGATAAAACCAATCCGATAGCTATTGACATTGCGAGCATAGATGAACCTCCATATGATAGAAACGGAACAGCAATACCCTTTATTGGTATCATTCCAGAAATTCCATAAGAATTTATAATAAATGCTACAATTATCATCAGTGCAACACTAACTGTAAAAAGATGATAGATTTTATTTTCCACTCTTCTACTTATTTTAAATATTCTCCAAATAATCATTAAAATAATAAATGCTATAAAAGCTAAACCTAAAAGCCCTAATTCTTCAGTGATTCCAGCTAAAACGAAGTCTGTATGAACTTCAGATAAGAAACCTAATTTTACATCTCCTAAGCCTATTCCTTGTCCAAAAAAACCACCATTATTTATTGCCTTTAATGAATATGAAACTTGATATGGCTCAGGTAAATCATCAATTCTTAAATATGTTTCAAAAGAAGATGGTAGAACAGATAATATTCCATCTTGAACCATTGACCACCATGAATGAATTCTTTTTATTCTGTGAGGTGCTGCAATAATTAATCCAACAACTCCAATTACAGCTAAACCACCTAAAGCTAAAAATATTTTAAATGACCTATTCGCAAAAATTATCAACACAACTAAAATTGCTCCTAAAAGAACAACTTGTCCCAAATCTTTTTGTAAAAATGCAATAATAAAAACAACTATCATAAAAAATAAAAAATATGGAGCAAGAATTATAGTGTCACCAATTAAACCCTTTTTAGGCTGATTTAAAACTTTTCTATTAAATGACCAAGAGATAAAATATACAAATCCTATTTTAAAAAACTCTACAGGAGATAGAGAAAAACCTGGAAGCCTAATCCATCTATTAGCACCTCCTGACTCAGTTACTAAAAATCCTGGAAGAATAGGCATTACAACCATTAATGCAAAAAAGAAAACAAAACAAAACATTCCAATTTTACCTAAAATTTTAGCTGGATCAGATTTAGACAAAAACCACATTATTGCTATTGATGCTACACCAACAACAAATTGTCTTAAGAAAAAATGGTATCTTTCATAACCAAAAAATTCTACTGTATAAACAGTTAATGAGTATGAAAAAATCATGCTCATTATTACTAAAATTGACACTAAAATAAACAGATAATAATCTGCCTGTCCTAATATAGGATTATAATTGTTTTGTTTAATATTGTTTTCGCTAAAATTCATATCTTATTATATAATATTATGGATAAATATGTCATCAAATAAAATCTTTGAAATTGATAATACTAAAAAAATAATAATACTTTTTGCTTTTATATTTTTCTTTGTAATTCTTCTTTTAACATCAATTTTTAGAACCGTAAACGATAAAAAACATTCAATTTCTCTAAAAGCTGAAAAAAAAGAACTTCCTGTTAGAGGAGATATTATAAGTGAAGATAATTTTAAAATTTCTACATCAAAAAAATTATATCGTGCTGAAATTGATACTAGACATATAAGCCCTGAAAAAAAAGAACTATTTTTAAATCTTTTTTCTATTTACAGTGGTATTGATTATAAAACTTTAAAAGATAAATTAACAGAAGGTGAAAAAACACCAGGTAACCTAGTTTTATCATATAGCATAAATTCAAGATCTGCAAAAAATTTAAAAGAATTAGATTTTAAATTAAGTCAGTTGGGCGTTTTCACAGCAAGAATGGTAAATGGATCAAAACTAGTTAAGAGATTAACAATTAGTGAAAGTGGTGAAAAAAGAGGTTTTGCTTACGGAAATACATTAACTCCAGTTATTGGATATATTTCAAAGTTTGAGACAGATAATGGTAAAACTAAAGTAAATGGAGTTAAAGGTTTAGAGAAATATTACAACACTTATTTAAATAATGTAAAAGATGGTATTTTAAAAGGACAAAGAGACGTTATAAACTATGTTAGTTTTGACAAAAATTCTGAAATGACTCAAAGAGTCGATGGAGCTACTTTAAATTTAAATATTCCATTAAAATTACAAAAAAATAATGAAACTACACTTGACAATCACAAAAAAAAGCTAAATGCTGATGAGATAATTGTTGCAATTATGGAAAGTAAAACTGGAAAAATCTTAACTATGGCATCATCAAATAGATTCAATCCTGAATCAATTAGACAAGAGGATATTCCAAATTTAAATGTAAATGCCGTAGAATATCAATTTGAACCTGGTTCTGTTGTTAAACCTTTATCCATCTCCTTAGCCATGGATAAAGGTTTAATCAAAAAGAATGAAAGTTTTCCAGCATATAATAGTGGTGGAGGAAAAGGTGCATATCCTATTGGAAGGTTTACAATTAAAGACGACCATAAATTCACAAAAAGCTACTTATCTCTTGATGACATTGTAATTTTTTCATCTAATATTGGTACTTTACAAATTGCGCAAAGATTAACTGGTCCAGAATTTTTTGAAGGTATGAAGAAATTTGGATTTGGAAGAAAAACTGGAATAGATTTACCTTATGAGAAAAAAGGTTTAATGCCTAAAATATGGCAATTTTCAGCAAATGATAAAGACAAAAGAGATAATATCTTTAAAGCAACTGTTTCATATGGTCAAGGTATGACATCTACATTTATTCAATTAATCAAATCTTATTCTGTTTTTAATAATGATGGAGTTATGGTTACACCTAGAATAGTTGATCACATAACTTATGATGGTCAAAAATACAAACCATTTGATGATAAACCTGAAAAAATTATTTCAAAAGAAACTGCTCTAGAAATGAAAAGAATGTTGGTTAAAACAGTTGATGAAGGAACAGGAAGAAGTGCTAGGATACCAGGACTTGAAATTGGTGGAAAAACTGGAACTGCACAAATTGCAAGAGGTGGAAAATATCTAAAAAAATATATTTCCTCTTTTGTAGGATTTGTAAATGATGATAAAGGTAACTCATATACTATTGGAGTTACTGTATTTAACCCAAATTCAACAGGTGTAAATTGGTACTATTACTATGCATCACAATCTGCTGTACCTGTGTTTAAAGAGATTGTTCAAAACTTAGTTAAATTAAACTATTTAATACCTAAAGAGGGTATAATTCAATAAAAATTTTAAAGGAAAATAATGTTTAGATTTAAAAAAGATTTAAAAGAATACAACTATACAAAAGAGGAATTATCAAAATTTAAATTTGCTAAAATTACTACAAGTAAAGGTATTATTTGGATTGAATTATTTAATGAAGAAACTCCTAATACAGTTTCTAATTTTGCAACATTAGCAAATGATGGTTTTTATAATGGATTAAACTTCCATAGAGTTATTGCTGGATTTATGGCTCAAGGTGGATGTCCAGATGGAACTGGTGCAGGTGGACCAGATTGGGCAATAAAATGTGAAGTAAATGCTCCTAAACAAGTTCATAATAGAGGGAGTCTTTCAATGGCTCATGCAGGAAGAGATACTGGTGGAAGTCAATTTTTTATCTGTTTTGTACCTTGTCCTCATTTAGATAGAAATCATACAGTATTTGGAGAAATAAATCCAAATGATACAGAGAGCTTTGAGGTACTTGATAAAATAAAACAAAGAGATGAGATTATATCTATAGAGATATTAGAGAGAAAGTAGAAAACTACATTAGGGCTTTTTTGCCCTAATTCCTAATTCAAATAATATAAATATTTGATAGCATAACTAAAATCAAATAGTAAAGCATTTTTAAAATGTATTTCTAAAACAAATCATAACTTCATAGATTAAAAAATATATAGTAATAATATGAATATAGATATATGTAGTATATAGTTGACCTGATTGAAACTAATATTTATGTATAACATTGATACATAACAAACAGAAACAAGTGATATAAAGACAATCTTGTATATAGAGTAATAAAAAAGTGAAATAAAGGAAAGTAATAAGATAAAAAAAAGAGATATTTAGGTGCGAAGTAAGATGCATAGGGATAAATAAATATTAGATAAAAAAAAAGCTTACCACTTTACACCGATAAGATGTAAAAAGGTAAGCTTTTGGGAAAAAACTCAAAGAGCTGGCAGCGACCTACGTTTCCACAAGGGGACCCTGCAGTATTATCGGCGATGAAGTGCTTGACTACCAGGTTCGGAATGGGGCTGGGTATTTCCACTTCTCTTTAACCACCAGCAAATTCGAGTGTTAAAAGCTTGAATAAACTCTTAACACTCAAATTGTGATTTTGAGAATCTAATGTTAAAGTCTTTATTTGTATTTCATATTTGTATCTATATTAATAAACACTAATTAAACATAATAAATATGCTTAATAAGATAGTAAACCAAAGAAAATTGTTTAAAATAAGCCAAACGTTCTATTAGTACTGGTCAGCTAAAGGGCTTACACCCATTACACATCCAGCCTATCAACCAGCTAGTCTTGCTGGGAACTTCAGGGAAAGTTCATCTTAGAGTTGGCTTCGAGCTTAGATGCTTTCAGCTCTTATCACATCCCAACGTGGCTACCCAACGATGCTCTTGGCAGAACAATTGGTACACCAGTGGTTGGTTCATCCCGGTCCTCTCGTACTAGGGACAAATCTCTTCAACTTTCCTACGCCCACGGAAGATAGGGACCGAACTGTCTCACGACGTTCTGAACCCAGCTCGCGTACCGCTTTAAATGGCGAACAGCCATACCCTTGGGACCGACTACAGCCCCAGGATGCGATGAGCCGACATCGAGGTGCCAAACCTCCCCGTCGATGTGAGCTCTTGGGGGAGATCAGCCTGTTATCCCCGGCGTACCTTTTATCCTTTGAGCGATGGCCCTTCCACGCAGAACCACCGGATCACTATGACCGACTTTCGTCTCTGTTCGACTTGTTGGTCTCACAGTCAAGCTAGTTTATGCCATTATACTCAACGATGGATTTCCAACCCATCTGAACTAACCTTTGTAAGCCTCCGTTACTATTTAGGAGGCGACCGCCCCAGTCAAACTACCCACCAGACATTGTCCTGAATGAGGTTAACTCATCGCAGTTAGTAACTCAAATATTCAAGGGTGGTATCTCAAGGATGGCTCCGACTCTACTGGCGTCTAGTCATCATAGCCTCCCACCTATCCTGCACATGAATATCCAAGCTACAGTGTCAAGCTGTAGTAAAGGTGCACGGGGTCTTTCCGTCTTTCCGCGGGTAGGAGGAATTTTCACCTCCACTACAATTTCACTGGATCCCTCTTTGAGACAGCTCCCATCTCGTTACGCCATTCATGCAGGTCAGTATTTAACTGACAAGGAATTTCGCTACCTTAGGACCGTTATAGTTACGGCCGCCGTTTACTCGGGCTTCGATCAAATGCTTCGCTTGCGCTGACATCATCAATTAACCTTCGAGCACCGGGCAGGCGTCACACCTTATACATCCACTTACGTGTTAGCAAAGTGCTGTGTTTTTGGTAAACAGTCGGGAGGGACTCTTTGTTGCAACCTCTTTAGCTTTTTGGAGCAAGTCCATATACCAAAGTAGGCACACCTTATACCGAAGATACGGTGCTAGTTTGCAGAGTTCCTTAAAGAGGGTTCTTCCACGCGCCTTAGAATACTCATCCCACCCACCTGTGTCGGTTTACGGTACGGGCAACATATAATATACTTAGTGGCTTTTCTTGGCACGACAGTATCATCGATTCTCCATCTCCTCCGAAGAGTGTCAAGAGCCTGTAAGATCTCGGTCTAACGTTAAGCGGATTTGCCTACTTAACAACCTACATCCTTCGAGCCACACTTCCATCCGTGACCTCGATTAACTCTATGCGTCCCCACATCGCGCTTATATGTTGGTATTGGAATATTAACCAATTTGCCATCGTCTACCCCTTTCGGACTCGACTTAGGACCCGACTAACCCTACGATGACGAGCATCGCGTAGGAAACCTTGGGTTTTCGGCGAACAGGATTCTCACCTGTTTTAACGCTACTCATGCCTGCATGCTCACTTCTATCCGCTCCAGCACTCCTTACCGGTATACCTTCAACGCTGAATAGAACGCTCTCCTACCACTCAATTAAAAATTGAATCTAAAGCTTCGGTGTACATCTTAGCCCCGTTATATTTTCCGCGCAGAATCACTAGACCAGTGAGCTGTTACGCTTTCTTTAAAGGATGGCTGCTTCTAAGCCAACCTCCTGGTTGTCACAGTAACTCCACATCGTTTTCCACTTAGATGTAACTTAGGGACCTTAGCTGTTAGTCTGGGTTGTTCCCCTCTTGACGACGGATTTTATCACCCACCGCCTGACTCCTGTGATTCCACATATAGTATTCATAGTTTGATAGGGTTTGGTACCGCGGTAAGCAGCCCTAGCCCATTCAGTGCTCTACCCCTATATGCTACAACACAAGGCTATACCTAAATATATTTCGGAGAGAACCAGCTATCACGAAGTTTGATTGGCCTTTCACCCCTATCCACAAGTCATCCCAAGACTTTTCAACGTCAGCGGGTTCGGTCCTCCACTGGCTCTTACACCAGCTTCAACCTGCTCATGGATAGATCACTTCGTTTCGGGTCTGCAGCATCTGACTATGTCGCCCTATTAAGACTCGCTTTCGCTACGGCTTCGCACTTGGCTTAACCTTGCCAGACACCACAACTCGCAGGCTCATTATGCAAAAGGCAGTCCATCACCCTGATAAATCATAGGGCTCTGAATGATTGTAAGCTAATGGTTTCAGGTTCTATTTCACTCTGCTCGCTGCAGTACTTTTCACCTTTCCCTCACGGTACTTGTTCACTATCGATCTGTAAGTAGTATTTAGGATTGGAGGGTGGTCCCCCCAGCTTCAGTCAAAATATCACGTGTTCCGACCTACTCAGGATACTATTAGCGTTATTGAGAATTTTAATTACAGGAGTATCACCTTCTATGCTCTAGCTTTCCAACTAATTCATCTATTCTCTTTAACTACACATTATAGTCCTACAACCCCCAATGCAAGCATTGGGTTTGTCCTAATCCGCGTTCGCTCGCCGCTACTGACGGAATCTCAATTGATTTCTCTTCCTCTGGCTACTGAGATGTTTCACTTCACCAGGTTCGCTCCCCGTAGGGTAATATAATTCTCATTATATTGGGTTGCCCCATTCAGAAATCCCCGGATCAAAGCTCTTTGGCAGCTCCCCGAGGCTTATCGCAGCCTAATACGTCTTTCATCGCCTCTTACAGTCAAGGCATCCACCATTAGCCCTTAATAGCTTATAAACGGAGCCTAAAAAAATCTTACGATTTTATTCAGGTTCCTTTTTTCTTGCCTAAAAATTCTAGTTTAACTAAAACTTCTAAATTTGATAATATTCTTTGGCTACTATCTTATTAAACATATTGTTCAATAATATAGTTGTGTTATCTATAGTTATATTTAATATCTCTATTAAATTTTTTAGATATGAAATTTTTTTATTTAAATTTAAATATCGCTATTCAAATTTACGAAAAAATTTTAAAGACTTTAACATTATATTTTTAAATATCATTTAGAAACCTATTTTATTAAGTTCTAATATAAATCTTATAATCATATTATAAAACTTATATTAAAACTTTAAAAGCTCTTACACTCTTAAGTTTAATAGATGGTGGAGAATAGCGGGATCGAACCGCTGACCTCCTGCGTGCAAAGCAGGCGCTCTCCCAGCTGAGCTAATTCCCCAGATTATTTATGGTGGGCCTATCAGGACTTGAACCTGAGACCTCACGATTATCAGTCGAGCGCTCTAGCCAGCTGAGCTATAGGCCCCTTCACCTATTTTTTCAAATAATCTTTATAAACCGAACATATTATCTTAAATCTTCTTTGTTCTTCTGAATAGTTAAGAAACAAATCTTAACTTATTTCTCTGAAAGGAGGTGATCCAACCGCAGGTTCTCCTACGGTTACCTTGTTACGACTTCACCCCAGTCGCTGAATCCACTGTGGAAGGTAGCTACTTTAGCATCCCCGCTTCGAATGAGTTCAACTCCCATGGTGTGACGGGCGGTGAGTACAAGAACCGGGAACGTATTCACCGTAGCATAGCTGATCTACGATTACTAGCGATTCCAACTTCATGTAGTCGAGTTGCAGACTACAATCCGAACTGGGAGATATTTTATAAGATTTGCTCCACGTCACCGTATTGCGGCTCATTGTATATCCCATTGTAGCACGTGTGTAGCCCTGGACGTAAGGGCCATGATGACTTGACGTCGTCCTCACCTTCCTCCTACTTGCGTAGGCAGTCTCCTTAGAGTTCTCAGCCGAACTGTTAGCAACTAAGGACGAGGGTTGCGCTCGTTGCGGGACTTAACCCAACATCTCACGACACGAGCTGACGACAGCCGTGCAGCACCTGTATATAAGTTTCTGCAAGCAGACACCAATCTATCTCTAGAAAGTTCTTACTATGTCAAGTCCAGGTAAGGTTCTTCGTGTATCGTCGAATTAAACCACATGCTCCACCGCTTGTGCGGGTCCCCGTCTATTCCTTTGAGTTTTAATCTTGCGACCGTACTCCCCAGGCGGTACACTTAATGTGTTAACTGCATTACTGCAAGATCAAGTCTCACAACAACTAGTGTACATCGTTTAGGGCGTGGACTACCAGGGTATCTAATCCTGTTTGCTCCCCACGCTTTCGCATCTCAGCGTCAATAATGTTCCAGTAGATCGCCTTCGCAATCGGTATTCCTTCTGATCTCTACGGATTTTACCCCTACACCAGAAATTCCATCTACCTCTCCCACATTCTAGACTAACAGTTTTCAAAGCAGTTCTATAGTTAAGCTATAGGATTTCACTTCAAACTTATTAATCCGCCTACATGCTCTTTACGCCCAGTGATTCCGAGTAACGCTTGCACCCCCCGTATTACCGCGGCTGCTGGCACGGAGTTAGCCGGTGCTTATTCATATAATACCGTCATTATCTTCTTATATAAAAGGAGTTTACGCACCGAAATGTGTCATCCTCCACGCGGCGTTGCTGCATCAGACTTTCGTCCATTGTGCAATATTCCCCACTGCTGCCTCCCGTAGGAGTCTGGACCGTGTCTCAGTTCCAGTGTGACTGATCATCCTCTCAAACCAGTTATGCGTCATTGTCTTGGTAGGCCATTACCCCACCAACTAACTGATACAATACAGGCTAATCTCTTACCAATAAATCTTTCCCTTACTAACTTTAGTTAGTAAGGAGTATAAGGTATTAGCAAACGTTTCCATTTGTTATCCCTTAGTAAGAGGCATATTACCTATACATTACTCACCCGTGCGCCACTTAGCTGACAATTATAGCAAGCTATAACCCGTTCTCGTTCGACTTGCATGTGTTAAGCACGCCGCCAGCGTTCACTCTGAGCCAGGATCAAACTCTCCATAAATTATTGATTAATCTAATTAATCATTATGTAGTGTATGAAACTGACATTTTTGTTTTTTATTACTAAATTACAAAATTATCACTCAAATTTATAGACAAGAATTTGACTTCTTGTTCATTATTTTTTTGTATTGAATATTTAAGATTAACATATTCGGTTTACAAAGATTATTATCTTTACAAACTTACTTCATTTTTTAAAGATCTTAACTTAACCTCTCTCGGTCAAATTGGACGGGAATTATAATAGGATTTTTCTCAGTTGTCAAGAGCTATAAGCTTAAATGTCGCTTAAATTTTGGAAATTGTCTAATTTCATTGTATCTGTCCAGTATTTGGTGAAATTTTTATCTCAAAAATCTCATTATCGTTTGATATGAATCTTATATTACATGAGTCACTTATTTCATATGAATATTTTTCATTTGAAAAATTTGATAACTTGGAATAAACTCTTCCATCATTTCCAAAAGAAAGTTGTCCTAATGAATCTGTATTATTACAACTCATATCAATATTTTTAATATTATAATTTTTTGTAAGTAATGCATATTTACTATTTGACATGTTTTCTTCACAAGAATTAGTTGAATATATATACTTATTTGTAAGAGGATCTTTTAAACTTTCTATTTGATTCGGATGACCTGTCATATTATTATCACTATATATGACAAAATATATTCCTCCAATATTTTGATTACATCTAAAAAATTTCATTGTCCATCTTTTTTTATTCCATAATGAAATATCTTCATCATACTTATGATCTAGCAAAGCTTGATATCTAAGAAGTTTCAAATATAAAGTAACTCTATTTTTAAGTTCATGAAATTTATTTATATTATTCTTTGGAATAAATATAGAATATATTATTGATACAAGCAATATTATTAGTATAAATTCAAATAATATCGATGCTTTCTTGATTATAATTTTTTAATATAGACAAAAAATATATCTTTACCTAGATAATTTATAGCTATTTTTTCATCATAATTATAAAATTCTTTTGTAGATAAAAAATATCTATCTCCAACTTCTATTTGATAAAACTTTAATCTCAAAGCTAATTCATTATCATCTACTATAATATTATTTATATTTTTTGCCTTTAATTCTTTTGATAAATCTTTTGCAAAGTGGTATTGGTAAACAAAATGTTTTTTTGGTTCAGGTAGAACATAATATAAAGGTTTATTTATAAAAGTTAAAAATACGTTTATAAAAAGCATAAAGATAATTAAAATAGCCAAAATATTGTAAGCTTTTCTAAACTCTTTAAGTCTAACTCTATATGCATTTAAAAACATTTTTAACATCATTGGTAAAAAAATCACAACAAATGGTGCAAAGTCTTCTATATAAACTCTTTGCCTAAAAGATATTATTATGGACAAAATTAATGCTGTAAAACTTATATACCAAACTAAATTTGTATCTTTCGAAAAAGCTACCTTATATATAGCATATAAAAAATATAAAAATAATACTGGTGAAAATATTGCTGAATAAATACCAACAGTATCTATTAAAAAACCTTTTGGTTTTCCATCAGTTGAGAATCCATATATATAAAGTGATAAAAAGAATAATGTTACACTTAAATACAATAATAGTCTATCTTTTGTTTTAAAAGAAAAGAAAAACAGTGATAAAAATAATATGGCAAAAGAGTTATCAACTAAAAGTAAAAATGGAAGAATTACATACAAATGTTTTTGGTATGTTTGATAATAATAAATATAAATTAAAGTAAAAAAGATAACTATTATTGCTGTATTAACTAATAAAGAAGCACTTAAAACACCAGGTAATGTCATAAATATTACTATATTTATAAATCTATCTTTCTCATATTTAAAATAATTTTTTGTAATTTTATACATTAAGAATGAGCTTAAAACATAAAAAATTACAAAAGGTCCTCTTAATGCCAAATCATTTTGTCCAAAAATATAGGTAGAAATATTTGTAATAATAGATAAAACAGATTCATTTACAAATAAATTTAAAGCTTCTTTATATGAAATACTCAAAGAGTATTCCACTTTTAAAAATAATAATCCTGTAATAAAAATAAGAAGTAAAAAAAAGTAAATTTTAAATCTATTTTGGTTCATAATTATATTTTTAAGAAATTATCTATGATTTTATGACCATATTCACTTAAAATTGACTCTGGATGAAATTGCACACCATAAATATTTTTACCTTTAATTTCTAAAGACATTATTTCTCCATCATCTAGACTTTTTGATGTAACAATTATATCATCTGGTAAATCTATATTTTCCACTATTAAAGAGTGATATCTTGTTTGAATAAACTCTTCTGGTAAAGTATCAAATATTTTTGTACTTTTTAGAACTTTTATTCGAGAAGTTTTACCATGCATCATATTTTTTGCGCGCACTACTTTTGCTCCAAAAACCTGAGCAATTGCCTGATGTCCTAAACATATACCAAAAATTGGAACAACTCCTGCAAACTCTTTTATAACTTCAAGACAAACTCCAGCTTCATTTGGAGTAGCTGGACCTGGAGATATTATTATCTTTTCAGGATTTAAAGCCTTTATCTCTTCTAAACTTAACTCATCATTTCTAATAACTTTCAAATCTGCACCTAGTTCTAGGCAATACTGTACAATATTGTATGTGAAGCTATCATAATTATCAATCATTAAAACCATTATAAATCCTCTATAAAAATTCCATTATTATACCAATAAAGTTTTAAATCATATCTTTTATACTTTTGATAATCATTCTTAATATTAAGATATATCAAAGTTTAAAAATTATAAGATTCTTCATTAAGATTGAATTCGATTATTAAATAAATTTAAAGGACACAAAAAATGTTTAAAAAATTAGCAATTTGTTCTTTGCTTTTTACAAATATTTTATTTGCTACAAATGAAGTAAATGTATATTCTCAAAGACATTATGATTCAGATAAAGCACTATTTAAAAAATTTGAAGAAAAAACTGGAATTAAAGTAAATCTTGTAACAGCAAAAGCCGAAGAACTAGTTTCAAGACTTTCAATAGAAGGTGCAAATAGTCCAGCTGATATACTTATAACTGCAGACATTGGAAATTTATATGAAGCAAAAGAGAGAGATTTACTTCAATCAGCAACTTCGAAAACTTTAGAAGAAAATATTCCAAGTCACTTAAGAGATGAAGATGGAAAATGGTTTGCAATCACAAAAAGAGCCAGACTTTTTGTTTATAACCCTAAAAAAATTGATCCAAAAGATTTAAGTGATTATTTTTCTCTTACAAAACCTGAATTTAAAGGTAAAGTGATAACAAGAAGTTCTACAAATGCATATAATAAATCACTTCTTGCTTCTATTATTGCACATAATGGAGAAGAAAAATCGTTAGAGTTTGTAAAAGGTTTAGTAGAAAATTTTGCTAGAAATCCAAAAGGTGCTGACAAAGATCAAATAAGAGCAGTTGCTTCTGGAGAAGCTGATATAGCTATTGTAAACTCTTACTATTTAGGTGTTATGGCAAATAGTGGAGATAAAGTTGATGAAAGCATTGCAAAAGAGGTAAAAGTATTTTTTCCTGCACAAAATACAACAGGAACACATATAAATATCTCTGGAGCAGGTGTTACTAAATTTTCACCAAATAAAGAAAATGCTATAAAATTAATAGAATTCTTAACAAGTGTTGAAGCTCAAGGAGAATTAGCTCAAGGAAATTATGAATATCCAATAAATCCGAAAGTTAAACCAGCTGGAATTGTAGCTTCATGGGGTGAATTCAAAGAAGATACAATAGCTTTAAATAAAGTTGGGAAAGAGACAAAAAAAGCTGTTGAAATAGCAACAAAAGGAAATTGGAAATAAAAAATCTAAAATCTTTTATAGCCCCTATTTTGGGGTTATTAATCTCTTTACCTATTTTAATTCTAATAGTATATTTTCTTTTTAGTGGCTCATTAAACAAAGAATATTTAGAAAGTAGCTTTTTATTAGACTATACATTAAATACATCGTATTTAATAGTAGGTACTGCAATATTTGTAGTAATCATTGGAGTAATTACTTCTTATTTAAGTGCAAGATTTGAATATTTCGGAAGTAAATTCTTCTCAATTTGTTTTGTTCTTCCTTTAGCTTACCCTGCATACATATTTGGTTACACATACGTTGGTTTTTTTGAATTTCGTGGACTTCTATCACAATTTTTTGATGATACATCTATAAAACTTGACATTTTAAATATGCCTGGTGCAATATTTATATTTACTATTGCTATGTTTCCTTATGTTTTTATTTTAGCTAGAGTCTCTTTTTCTATGATTTCAAAAACTATAGTTGAACTAATTTCTTTACAAAAATTAAATCCTGTAAATGCTTTTTTTAAAGTTTATCTTCCTTTGTCATACCCTGCTATTTTTGCGGGAGCAATTTTAGCTATTATGGAAACACTAAGCGACTATGGTACAGTTTTATATTTTGGAGTTGAAACATTTAGCGTTGGAATTTTTAAAAATTGGTTTGGTTATGGTGATTTAAGTGGAGCTATTAATATAGCTATTGTTTTACTAATTTTTGTATTTTCTATTCTTTTAGTTGAACATAACATTAGAAAAAAATTTAGATTTTCAAGCTCTACAAATAGTGATGAAAAAGCTTCTAAAATAAATTTAAAGGGTAAATGGAATTTTTTAGCATTTTTAATCTCATTTTTAATAGCTTCTATAACACTTTTTATTCCAACTTCTGTGTTAATTTATTGGACATTTTTAGATATTAATACTTTAGATTTTACAGCATTTTCATATTTATTTAATACACTAAAACTAAATATAATATCTAGTTCTTTTATAATATTCTTAGCATTCTTTATAGTATATTTTTTAAGAAAATTTCCAACAAAATTTTCAAGTATAACGCATAAGCTTTCTATGCTAGGATATTCTATCCCAGGAGCTGTAGTAGCTGTTGGATTACTTTTAATAGCAAATTATATTGACAAAGCTTTAGGATATATGTTCTTTAGTGGCTCTTTTATTATTTTAATTTATGCTTATGCCACTAGATATTTTGCTTCAAGCATTGGAAGTGTTGAAAATGGTTTTAGTAAAATCAATAGTTCTCTTGATGATGCTAGTAAAATTTTTTGTAAAAATGAAAAAGAGTCAATATTTAAAATTTATCTTCCAATTTTAAAACCATATTTATTAAGTGGATTTTTAATTTTATATATTGACATAGCAAAAGAGCTACCAGCTACTTTAATTTTAAGACCATTTAACTATGATACTTTAGCAATTAGAGTTTATGAATTAGCAAGTAATGAAATGCTTTATAAAACAGGATTTCCTTCTTTAATACTTGTTTGCTCAACTGCAATTGCTGTATTACTTTTAAATTATAAACCAAAAAGAAAGATGAAATGAAAAAAATAGTTGAAATAAAAAATCTAAGAAAAACATTTTGTAAAGGTGATATTTGCGTTGCAAATAGTCTTAATCTAGATTTAATTGAAGGTGAAATTTTCACAATTCTAGGAACTAGTGGAAGTGGAAAAACCACTTTTCTAAGAATGCTTGCAGGATTAGAAAAACCTGATAGTGGAGAAATTTCGATAGATCAAGAAAAAGTATTTTCAAACAATATAAATCTTGAACCTAATAAAAGAAAAGTTGCTATTGTATTTCAAAACTATGCACTTCTTCCGCATATAAATGTTGCTTCAAATATTCTATTTGGAAGTAACGCTTCAAAAGAAAAGTTAGAAGTAATCCTAGAAAAAACTAAATTAAAAGGTCACGAAAAAAAATATCCTCATGAACTTAGTGGAGGTCAACAACAAAGAGTTGCACTTGCACGAGCTATCATAAATAAACCAAAGATACTACTTCTTGATGAGCCATTGAGTAATATCGACACAGAGCTAAGAAATATTTTAAGAACTGAATTAAAAGAGATGATAAGAGAGTTTAATATAACTGCTTTATTTATCACTCATGACAAAGAAGATGCTTTTTTCCTTTCAGATAGAATCGCAATAATGCATGGTGGAGATATTTTACAAGTAGGTACAGCAAAAGAGTTATATAACAATCCAAAAACTCTTTATTGTGCAAGTTTTTTAGGAAAAATAACAAAAATAGACGAAAATAGTTATATAAGACCTGAAAATATCAAAATATCTGAAAATGGTCAAATAGAGGGAATTGTAAAAGAAAATATATTTTATGGTAACTTCAATGAAATTACAATTTTTGCAAATGGACAGAATTTAATAGTTAACAGCAGTGATGAAAATTTAAAAGTTGGAGATATTGTAAAACTAAGTTTTGAAGATAGAATCATGAAATTTTAAATTCAAATAATATTTTGATTAATATTGTATTTATATAATTTTTTATATCATTAAAAATGTTTATTAGAAAATTATTATTAATATTAATTATTTATTCAAATTTATTTGCCAAAGAAAAAATCACTTTATATCCGGACTGGCTTGACCAATTTCAATTCGCAGGTTACTATATAGCTAAGGAAAAAGGATTTTATGATGATTTTGGATTAGATGTAGAAATTAAACCATTTAACCAAAATGTAAATATAGTTGATGAAGTAATCAATAATGATGCAACATATGGTATTGGAAAATCTTCTCTTATTTTAGAAAAGTACAATGATAAAAATGTTGTCTTCATATCTAGTATTTTTCAAGAATCTCCTCTTATACTAATTAGCTTAAAAAATAAAAATATAAACAGCGTCTCTGATTTAGAAAACAAAAGAGTTATGATAACAAATGACGCTATTGAAAGTGCGACAATAAAATCAATTTTAAATAGTGATAAAAATATTGATATGTCAACTCTAAAAATTTTACCTCACAGTGGAAAAATAGATGATTTAATCAATAATAAAACTGATCTTATGGCATGTTATCTATCAAATGAACCTTATACTTTAAGTAAAAATGGTATAGATTTTAATTACTTCTCTACAAATTATTTAAATTTAAATTTCTACGAAGGTATAATTTTTACATCTCAGAATGAAGTTTTGACAAATCCTTACAGAGTTCAGAGTTTTGATAAAGCTTCATTAATGGGTTGGGAATATGCTTTTTCAAATATAAAAGAGACTGCAAAATTAATTTTTGAAAAATATAATAGTCAAAATAAAAGTTTGGATGAATTAATTTATGAGGGCAATGTTTTAAAAGATTTATCAAAATTTGATTTGGGTATCCTAGGAAATATTAATATAGATAGAATTGAAGATATCAAGAAATTTTATACATATAGTGGAATAAATAAAAGTATTAATACTTTTAACTCAAACTCAATAATTTTTAATAAAGAGTACTTAATCTTGAATGGTAGTCAAAAAGATTATCTAGATAAAAATCAATTTACACTTTTATTAAAAGATTCCAATCCGCCTTTTTCATTTAAATCAACAACTGAATTTAAAGGTTTTGAAATAGATTTTTGGCATTTATTATCAGATAAATTATCAAAACCTTTTAATACTGAAGAAGTTTTAAATGGCAATATTTCTTACGTTTTCTCAAATAGTGTAAAAGTAAATTTTGTTTACTCATATGACTATCCTAATAAAAAAGATAAAATTTATACAAAACCTATTGCAAAAATTCCACTAGTAATTGCAACAAAAGTTGATAAAAATTTCATTAATGATTTATCAACTTTTGAAAAAACAAAAATAGGAATTTTAAGTTCATTAAATATGAAAGGAAAACTATTATCATTATATCCAAAAATTGAATTTATAGAATTTGAGACCGATGATTTAGCATTTAAAGCTCTTCAGAAAAATGAAATTTATGGTTATGTAAATAATATTTATTCATTGAATTCAAGTATTAATAAGAACAATTATAAAGATTTGAAAATCAACTCTTCTTTAGATATAAACCTAAACTCATATATAGAACTTAGTATGAAAGATAGACAATTTAAAGATATTTTAGATTTAGTAATCTCAAAACTAAAAAAAGATGAAATAGATAACATACTAAACTCTTATTCCCAAATATATTTTAATGAGAACCTTAATTATCAACAATTTTTAAAAATTGTTATACCTCTTCTAATAATAATAGCTTTAATTTTATATTTAAATTATAAATTATACAAAGAGATTAAATTAAGAAAAGGTATACAAAAAGAACTTTTAACTCTTGCAACAAATGATACATTAACAAATATATTCAATAGAAGAAAAATAGAAGAAATCTGTGAACATGAAATAAAATTGGCTTCTAGATATAAAACTCCATTTTCAATTATATTCTTTGATTTAAATGACTTTAAACCAATAAATGATAATTTTGGTCATCATGCAGGAGATGAAGTTTTAATAAAAGTTGCAAATACTATTTCTAAACATATAAGAAGCTCTGATAGCTTTGGTAGATGGGGTGGTGATGAATTTTTAATTGCATTACCTCAAACAAATATAAATCAAACTCTCTCTTTAATAAATATTTTACAAACTCATATTTCAAATATCAGTTTTGATTTTAATAAAAATCTAAAAATATCTTGTAGTTTTGGTTGCTATGAATATAAAAATGGTGATACACTAGATTATGTGCTTAAAAAAGCAGATGAAAGTATGTATGATGTTAAAATCAAATATAAAAAAAAGGTTTAATCTCTTAGATTAAACCTTTTTTTTATTCTTCCTCGTTTACTGAACCTTCAGGTTCTATAGAAGCTAAATAATCTTTAAATCTTGAAGTACCTTTATTGTCTTTTTTATAATCATTAATAAGTTTTTCTATATATTCAATAACTCCAGTTGCAGGAACTTTTAATCCAATTTTTCTAGCTATTCTACTATTAGATGTACCTTCTAAATTTCCACCAAGTAAAACTTCATAACCTTCAACCCTTTCTCCTTCATGTCTCATTAAACAACCAACAAATCCAATATCTGCTATTTGTGGATGAGAACATGTATTTCCACAACCTGAAATTGCAATAGTTACATCTTCAAGAAAATTTGGGAATCTTTTTTCTAACTCAACTACAACTTTTTTTGCGTACTCTTTTGTTTCGGTAATTCCAAATTTACAAAACTCTTTTCCTGTACAAGATTGTAATCTTGCTCTAAAAGGATTTGGTTTATATGGATATCCTAAGGCTTTAAACTCATCTGCTAAACTCTGAACTACCTCATCTTCTACATCGTAAACTATAAAATTCTGAGTTCCAGTTAGTGCAATTCCACCAGCATTATATTTTTTACAAATTTCATAAAACTTTACAAAATCTTCCCCAGCAACTCTTCCAGAATTTGTTGCAAACCCAACGTAAGAAAACCCAGTTTGTTTTTGTTTATTTATTCCAAAATGGTTTCTATTCTCATAAGAAGCTACAATACGAGCTTCAAAACCATCTTGAAGTTTGTAACCAATTGCTTTTTCAATCTCTTCTACGAATTTTTCAATTCCCCAATCATTTAATAAATGTCTTACTCTTGCTTTATTTCTATTGTCTCTATTTCCATTGTCTCTAAATATTTCTGCACAAGCTACAGCAACATCTAAAACTTGATCTGGTTTTACATATTTATTTGCTCTTGTAGCAATTTGTTTAGATTTTGACAATCCCCCACCAATAGTTAAATCAAATAAAACTTCGCCATTTTCTGTTTTAAATGCTGTAAAAGCAGCATCTTGTATTTCATGAGCAGCACAGTGACATTTACATCCACTAATTCCTATTTTGTATTTTCTAGGAAAATTACAAAATCTATCATCGTTTTGATCAAAATAGCTATCTACAGTTTTTAAAAGTTCTTGAACATCATAAATTTCTCCCTCATCAATCCCACTCACAGGACATGTCATAATAGGTCTAGGTCCATCACCTGATGCCATTCTAGAAGTTAAATTTACACTTCCTAACATATCAAAAATAGCTGGTAAATCTTTTATTTCAATATAATGAAATTGAACATTTTGTCTTGTTGTAAAATCCACTAGACCTTTTGCATATTTTTGTCCAATTTCACTCATAACTCTTAATTGTTCTAAATTCATTCTTGCATCTACAAGCTTTATTCTTTTCATGAAGTATTTTTTATCTTCTAAACCATCTTTGTTTATATGTGGATACATTCCATACCACTTTAAAAGTCCTATATATTCATCTTTTAGAGGAATTTCTTCCAAAGCCTCTTTATATAAATCATCAATTACTCTAAGTGGATTTCTTGATGCTTTTAAAAGTTCAAGTTCTGATAACTGTGCCATACTATTCCTTATTTAAATTTTTTATCTAAAAATATTTTAAATTATATCTTTAATTTTTTTAAATATTAATTAAAATAATCTTGATTAAATTACTAGTTATTTATATTTTCTTAAAGTTAAGCTAACTTTTAGAAAATTTCCAATTATATAGTTTATAATTTCACCACAGAATAAACCTTTATTCTATTAAATTTCAGGAGAATAGTTTGAGTGCTTCATTGTTAGATGAGCAGAAAGATTTTACACTATTTTTAGACCTACTAAAACAACTTATTCGTGTTCCATCCGTAACAGGAGCGGAACACTCATTTTTACTATATTTAAAAAGAGAACTAGAAGAAATTGGTATCAAAACTGAACACTATGATGGACTTTTAGTTGCCAGTGGGAAAAATCCAACAAATGGTATACTAAGTGCCCATATCGATAGACATGGAATTATTTGCACAGGCCCAAATGAATTTCAATTTGCAGCATTTTTAGCAAAAAATAGATCTGATTTAAGAGGGAATTCTTTATCTGAACAAACTTTCCAACAAATTTCTAAACGTTATATAAATCAAAGTGTTCATGCCTATGAACCATATAGTGGTGGTTATTTAGGACTTGGTAAAATAAAAAATTCTTTTTTAAAAGAAGAAATAAATAATCTTATTTTTGAAATAGATGGCTTAAATCATCTACTTCCTAGTACTCCAATAGCTTTTAGTGATAGGCTCAAAACAAATGGTGATTTAATCTCTGCTCAACTTGATAATGTTTTAAGTGCTGCAATTATTTTATACTTATATCAACATGGTTTTCAAGGAACTGCTTTTTTTACAGCACAAGAAGAAGCTGGAAAAAGTTGGAGATTTGTTCATGAATGGTTTAAAAAAAATAAAACTTCAACAGACAAACTTATAGTTCTTGATACAAGCCCATATGAAACAAGAGAGGAAGCAGATAGACAACTTGTAGTTTTACGAAATAAAGATGTAAATGCAAAATTCAAATCTCCACTTTTAAAGGAGCTCAAAGATTTTTGTAAAAAAAATAAAATCTCGTTTTCATGTAAAGATGATTTTATTAAAGAAAAAAATAAATTAAGAGTCGAGCAAGGTTTAAAACCACTTAGCATTGGAAGTACTGAGCTTGGTAGGATTGTTATGGAGTCAAATGGACAAATTCAAGGTGCTACTTTACAAGTTCCAACAACTGGATATCATACAGTTGATGAAACTGCAAATATTTTGTCCATTAAGGCAATTATTTTTATTTTAGATAGTTTTTATATTAAAACTACACATATTTAAACAAGAAGGGAAAAATGGATTTAGCTATTATTTATGAATTAAGAGCAAATGATGTAAAAGAAGAGGACATTGAGCTTATAATGAGTAGAGTGAAAAATAGATTAAGTGAAGAAAATATAGATAAAGAGTTAGTAAAATTGGGTTATCCAAAAATTTTTACAGTTGATTATAGTGAATATGACAATTATGATTACAGTGATAGTTATTCACAACAAAACAGAGGAAATTTTAACGATTTAGACTAATCTTCTTTAAACTTTCATAAACTTTTGTTTATGAAAGCTTCCTAAACTAAATACAAAACAAAGATACAAAATGAATTTAACACAACTATTAGAACAAAAAACTAATTTACCTATTAAAGTTATTGAAAATATAATAAAGCTTTTAGACGAAGGTTGCACTATACCATTTATTGCAAGATATAGAAAAGAGTTTACAAATGGAGCAACAGATGAACAACTTAGAGACTTTGAAGAAGTTTATGAGTATTCAAAAAAACTATTAGCAAGAAAAGAAGAGATAAAAGAGATTCTAAAAGAGAGAAATTTTTTAGATGATAAAATAGAAAAGAATTTAAATGAAGCACAAACTCTTCAAGCCTTAGAAGATATATACTCTCCTTTTAAAGAAAAAAAATCTTCAAGAACATCAAAAGCAATTGAAAATGGACTTGAACCTTTAGCAAATATAATTCAAAGTATGAGATATAACAAAAAAGAGTGTGAGCAAAAAGCAAAACAATTTTTAAATGAAAATATTACAACCATTGACGAAGCTATAAATGGAGCAAAAGATATAATTGCTCAAAGATATGCAGATGATTTTAAATCAAAAGAAGTTTTGAGAAACCTAATACAAAATTGGGGTATCTTAGAAATAAGTGCTACCAAAGATTTTGATAAAAATGGTGTCTATTCAAACTTTGCAAATACAACTGAAAAAATTAAATATATTAAATCTCATAGAGTTTTAGCAATTTTAAGAGCAGTAAATGAAAAACAACTAAATATAAAAATTGAAATAGATGAAAACTACATTTTAGAAAATATAAAAAAATATAAAATTCCATCAAATGCTTCTAGTTCAAAAGATTTTGTTTTTGATGCATACAAAGATGGTTTAAAAAGATTACTTCTTCCTGCTTTAAAAAAAGAATCAATAACAAATCTTAAAGAAAAGGCGTCTAAAGAAGCAATTGAACTTTTTGGGAAAAATTTAAAAGAGTTATTACTAACTGCTCCTTTGTTAAATCAAATAATTCTAGGAATTGATCCAGGGTATAAAACAGGTTGTAAATTAGCAGTTATTGATGAAAATGGATTATTTTTAGATAGTGGTGTGATATATCCAACAAAACCTAAAGAAGATTTTGTGAATTCAACTAAAATAGTTTTAGAATTAATTAAAAAATATAAAATTACTTCTATTGCTATTGGGAATGGTACTGCAAGTAGAGAAACAGCATCTTTTATAGATGAATTAATAAAAAAAGAGAATTTAAGTATAAACTATGCAATCGTTAGTGAAATTGGAGCTAGCGTATACTCTGCTTCAAAGATTGCAAGCTTAGAATATCCAAATCTCGATGTTACTATTAGAGGAGCTATTTCTATTGCTCAAAGGCTTCGTGACCCTATGGCAGCACTTGTAAAAATAGATCCTAAATCACTTGGTATTGGGCAATATCAACACGATGTAAATCAAAAAGAGTTAGGACAAAAATTAGAAAATATTACAATTGACCTTGTAAATAAAGTTGGTGTTGATTTAAACTCTGCTTCATATAAGTTGTTATCATTTATCTCTGGAATTAGTGAAAAATTGGCACAGAACATAGTAGAACATAGAGAAAAGATAAAAAAATTTAGCTCTAAAAAAGAACTTCTTGATGTAAAAGGAATAGGTGCAAAAGCTTATGAACAATGTGTTGGATTTTTAAGAATTAAAAATGGTAAATCTATTTTAGATAATACAGCTATACATCCTGAAGATTATGAATTAACATCAAAATTGCAAAAAAATTACAAAATTGAAGAGATAAAAGATTTTGATAAAACTGCAAGTGAACTAAATACAAGTAGTTTAAAATTAAAAGATATTGTAAATGAACTCTTAAAACCTGGATATGATGTAAGATTCGAGTTTAATCAAGTTAAATTCTCAAATGATATCTTAGATATAAATGATTTAAAAGAAGGTTTTGTATTAAGTGGTATTGTAAGAAACATTACAGATTTTGGTGCTTTTGTTGATATAGGACTAAAAAATGATGCCCTACTTCATATCTCACAAATAAGTGAAAAAAGAATTTCACATCCAAGTGAAGTTTTAAGTATAAATCAAAATCTAGAAAATTTAAAAGTTATAAGTATAGATTTAGAAAAACAAAGAGTTGGTTTGAGTTTAAAATAAATTGACTTTTGTTAAGAAAACTTGCCTTTTTATTGATTATAATTTTTAATAAATAAAAAGGATAGGTATGGAATATACGTTGGTTCAAGTAGTACATTTGTTATGTGCAATAATTTTTGTAGGTTTTATATTTGCAGACATATTCATATTCCCTGCTGTTAAGAAGAAATTTGGACAAGATACTTACGATAATATGATGAGTGCGATTGTTGGTAGAGGAATTATAATATATCCATTAATTGTCATAACTCTTATAGCAAGTGGCGGATATATGTTTACAAAATATATAAATAGTGAAGCTGGTTATTTTAATACTTCTTTGCAAATGTTTTTATGGTTGAAAGTTTTTTTAGTTTTACTAATTATCTTGGGTGTAATCTATACTATTTTTTGTAAGATCATTAAAAAAGAGCCTGTAAAATTTATGAAATATTTTCATACCTATGCTTTTATACTTTCAATTGGTATTGTGTCTATAGCAAAGTTTATGTTTTTCGTTTGAAAGCGTGTCTCAATAGGTCAAAAACATGACCTATTGTTTTAAAACTATTTAGTTTTTAAATGCAATTACATCAACCTCAACTAAAACATTTTTAGGTAATGTTTTAACTGCAACTGTACTTCTAGCTGGTGCTGTTTCACCTTTAAAATATTGTCCATAGATTTCATTGAAAGCTACAAAATTATCCATATCAGATAAATAACAAGTTGTTTTTAAAACATTTTCAAAAGAAGTTCCAGCTTGTTCTAAAACAGCTTTTAAATTTTCCATAACTTGTTTTGTTTGCTCTTGTACTCCGCCACTTACTATCTCCATAGTTTTTGGATCAAGTGCAATTTGTCCTGAAGTAAATACTAGTTTATCAAAAGCTGTTGCTTGATTATATGGTCCAATAGCACTTGGAGCATTAGGTGTACTTATAATTTCTTTCATCTATTATCCTTTACTTTTTAAAAATTTATTATATTTAGTTTTTGCTTTCTTTTAGAAAAAATAGTTCAAATTGATTTTTTAAATGAGATAAAATATTTTCTTCATTTTTATATAATCCTCCACTACTTATTGCTGATTTTACAATAGTTTTTGTATAGTCATGAATATCACTTCTTCTAAACATCTCATCTACATCCAACCATATAGCTTCACTAATCTCTTGTTTATCTTTTATATTAATTTTTAAACTTTTTGGAATTGCTTTACATAGTACATACAAATTTGATTTTCCAAATTGATGAGGATAAAAATGACCTATTGATATAATCTTCTCAAAATCTACAACAATTCCTGTTTCTTCAAAAACTTCACGACTTAAAGCTATTGATATCATTTCAGCATCATCAATATGTCCACCAGGAAGTTTATAATACTCATTTCTAATTATCTCTTTTATTAAAAGTATTTCATTCTTATTATTTATTACTATTGCCCCTACTCCTAAAGTATGATTTGCTAAAGTAGGAACAATTGCATTTTCTTTCAAAACTTTTACTAAAAGTATGTAATCACTATTACAAGAATGAAAAGTAAAACCAAATTTAGTAATAATTGGAATATAATCTGATTTTTCTATATTTATATATATCCATATCAAATTTCTTCTACTTTTTGTTTCATCTATTAAATTATTTAAATTCTTTTCAAAATCTAATATATTTTCTGGTAAATCTTCACTTAAAATAGTCAAACCATTATATGGATCTATTGTTGTTTTAAAGTTAGCTATATATTCGATACTTGTATTCATAAATTTTCCTTTTATTTTAAACATACTTTATTGGTAAATAAAAATCCAATAAAAACTCTCCATCTGAACTTAAAAAATGATTTTTTTCATATATAGTATAAGAAGGATTAGTTGTAGTTTCATAACCACTTTTTATAAGCCAACAGTGATAAACCCATTGAATAAGCTTTATAACATCACCATATATTCCTCTTAATCTGAATTTTGCATAAATACCTTTTGGTATAACTAAAGTTGGAAGAGATAAATCTTTTAAATTTTCTTCATCTTCCAAAACAGCAATAGCAATATATTGACACTCATCTAATGGAGTAATAATTGGATTATCGTGGTGTAGTGCCATTTGTTTATAAGATTTTATATCATTTGTATATATCCAAGTTTGTAACTTTGCCCAAGTTTGCTTGATTGATTTATCATATCCTTGATGTCTAATATAATAACCTTTCATCTCTGGCATTTTTACAATGGTTGGTTCAATATTTGAAAAATCTAAAAAATCACTACTTAAAGATATTTTTTCAACTATTTTATTTGAATAATCTTTGTATCCTCCATTTTTCCACTCTTTTGGTGTCATATTAAATCTTTGTTTAAATGCTCTTAAAAAAGATGTTTGAGAACTATATCCCGTCATTTTTGAAATATCAGTAATCGTAGAAAATTTATTTGTAATAAGTAAATTTGCTGCTTTTTCAAGTCTTATTGATTTAATGCTTTCATAAATATTCTTTCCAAATTCATCTTTAAAAATTCTATGTAAATGAAATTTACTGATATTTAATTCTAAACTTAACTCATCAATATTTATATTTGTATCTATATATTTATAAATATAGTTCATAACATCATTTGCTATTCTTACTCTTTTTTCATAGGTTACTTTTTTCATAAAGTATTATATCTATAATTGTTTATAAATTTAGCAAAAATAGATAATAATAAAAGCATTTTATGTAAAGTATTAATAAATTTATTTATGTAAAATTTTATTAATTAATAATATAAGGAAAACAAAGTATGAGTATGAAAAGATCATTTATTAGAGAAATTCTTGAAGCAATAGATGAAGAGACTATCTCGTTTGCAGGTGGACTTCCTAGTGAAAAATTATTTCCACACGAAGATTTAAAAATAGCAACTCTAAAAGCTTTAGAAAACCCAAAAGTTTACCAGTACACAATAAGCAATGGAATAAGTGAATTAAGAGAACAAATTGCACAAAGATATACAAATGAAGGTTTTCCTACAACAAAAGATAATATCTTAATAACAACTGGAAGCCAACAAGCAATGTACATTTTGGCAAAATTCTTTGAAAACAAAGATATTACTATTGAAGAACCTTCTTATTTAGGTGCTATGAATATATTTAGATTAAATTATTTAAAAATGCAAGGTGTAAAATTAGAGAATGATGGTGTAAATATTGAACAATTTGAAAATAGTTTTAAAAACACAAAATTAACTTATTTAATTCCAGATTTTCAAAATCCAAGTGCGACAACATATAGTGAAGAAAAAAGAGATGCCATTTCAGAAATTGTAAAAAAATATAATGGTATTCTAATAGAAGATAGCCCATATAGTGAATTATATTTCGAGAAAAAAAGTAAATACATAAGTGCTAGCTTACCAAATAACTCTTTTCATTTAGGAAGTTTTTCTAAAACTTTAGTTCCAAGTCTTAGAATTGGTTGGATTAGAGCAGATGAAGAAAAAATAAAATCATTAATGATTATAAAAGAGAGTATAGATTTACACTCATGTGGTGTTTCACAATACATTTTAGCTGAATACTTAAAAGATGAAGCAAAATATGAAAAACATCTTCAAGAAATAAGAGATGATTATAAAGCTAAAGCTATTTATTTTTCAGAACAACTAAAAAATATTTTACCTGAATTCAAACATCAAACACCAAAAGGTGGAATGTTCTTATATGGAACTTTTGGGGACAATATAGATACTTTTGCATTAGTTCAAGAGTGTTTAAAGAAAAAAGTTGTTTATGTTCCTGGGAATCAATTTTATATAGATAAAATTCCAAATGGTGAAATAAGATTTAACTATACTCACTCAAGTTTTGAGCAAATAGAAAAAGGTTTAAAACTAATAAAAAGTTGTTTATAACAACTTTTTATTTTTTAAAGTTTACTTTTTTTAACTTTTCTATAATACCAAAAACCTAAAATAGCAAGAGATATTAATAAACCAATTATCAAATATCTTAAATACTCTTTTACTAAAGCTTCATTATCACCTAAATAGTAACCTAACAATGTAAGTATAACTACCCAAATTGTAGCACCAAGTGATGTATATAAACAAAATACAAAAAGATTCATTTTTGCTAATCCAGCAGGTAATGATATGTAGTGTCTAAGTCCTGGAATCAATCTTCCTGAGAAAGTTGAAATATGCCCGTGATTTTTAAAAAAAACTTCTGTTTTTTCAATAGTTTCTGGACTTACAAAAAAATACTTACCATACTTCAATAAAAATCTTTTTCCAAATTTTAATGCAAAGAAATAGTTAAATAAAGCTCCTCCCAAAGAACCTAAAACACCAAGTAATATTACAATGTAAATGTTCATTTCACCTTTATGAGCTAAATATCCAGCAGGAATCATTACTACCTCAGATGGAACAGGGACAACTGTACTTTCTAAAAACATTAATATAAAAATACCAATATAACCTAAACTAGATATAGTTTCAACTATAAAATTAACAATATCTGCAAACATAATTCCCCTTTATTAACTATAAGTCTGAAATAATAGAATGTGAAGTGATTGGATTTATGAGATATATTTTATCAAACAAATTTGAATCTCTATTTACACCAGATATTATAAATAGAGAAATTTAATAAAATATATTCACTTGAAAAGAACTTTTTAGTTTTAAAACTAAAATTAACAATTTAAAAAATTGTTTAAGCAATACGAAATAAACTTTAGATTTACAACAAACTGAGGTACAACCTCAATTTATTATCTTTTTAATTCTTTAATTCTTGCAGCTTTACCTTTTAATTCTCTTAAATAGTTAAGTTTAGCTCTTCTTACTCTTCCTCTTCTAATTACATCAAAAGATTTTAATGACTCACAGTATAGTGGGAAAATTCTCTCAACACCAACTGAGTTTGCTCCTAATTTTCTTACTGTGAAAGTAGCATCAACACCATTTCCACTTCTTCCGATAACTATACCTTCGAAAGTTTGAATTCTTTTTTTCTCACCTTCTGCAATTTCAACACCTAATCTTACTGTGTCTCCTGCTCTAAAAGCTGGAATTTCTTTAGAAGCAATTTGTGCTGCTTCGAAGCTTGCTATATATCTGTTTTTCATTTTTTTTCCTTATTCGGTCTATAATATTTTGTCTTACAAATTGACATCTGGAATTTTAAGTCGCAAATTCTACTATGGTTTCCCTTTAAATATTCTTTAATGACACTTAAATTTTGGAATTTTTCAGGTTTTGCAAAAGAAGGAGCTTCTAGCAAATTATTTTCATAGCTTTCAACGTCTAAAGAAGCCTCATTTCCAAGCACTCCTTGAACATTTCTTGAAATTGCATCTGCCATAACTAAAGAAGGTAATTCTCCTCCTGTTAAAACATACTCTCCAATAGAAAAAACCTCATTTGCATACTTTTCAATAACTCTTTCATCGATACCTTCATATCTTCCGCTTACAAAAACAATATTTTTTTTGTTTGCTAATCTTTTTGCATCATTTTGACGAAAAGGTTTAGCAGCAGCTAGAGGAAAAATTATATAAGCATCTTCATCTTTTCTTTTTATCTCATCTAAACAATCAAAAAGTGGTTGACAAAAAAGTAACATTCCTGCTCCACCACCAATCATAGAATCATCAACTTTTTTATGCTTATTTTTTGTAAAATCTCTTGGATTATAAAATTCATAACTAATAAAATTTGATTCAACTGCTCTACTGAGTATAGAATCTTTTAAGTATGGCTCAATTAAATTTGGGAAAAGTGTGACAAAAGTAAATTTCAAAATAAAATTCCATTCAATTTTTTTGTTCGGAATGTTATCATAATTTTTTTTATTTATAATTAAGTATAAATAGTATAAATTTCACATCCTATACTACAAGGAGTAAATTTTTGAAAATTAAAGGCTTTGGAAAAAAATATTTTACATTAGCTTCAATTCAAGCACATTCAACTGCACCAAAATTGCATGCAATATTTACTGCAATAAATAATAGTATAAATGAAAAACTAAAAATATCTTCGAATAAAGATGAAGAAGATGAGCTATCCCGCAATACTGTAGAAAATTTATTATCTAATTCTTTAGTAAACAGTAAACCTTGTCACTGCGACTGCTTTTTTAAAAGAAAAACAGCACTTGCTGTAAGACTATTTAGATTTATTCCTAGATGTCCATATTATACTACATACTTCGCTTTTAGAAGAACTGGCGTACATCCACCACAATCTATTTAATATCAATTAGAAAATTTATTTAATTAAAATATCAAACTCTTTTTAATTAGAGTTAAATAATGTATTTATAAATTTTTTTCGTATTTATCAAGTTTTGTTATCTACATTTTTGTAGAGAATTAAATACTTATATATTAAAGGGATTAAAAATGTCAAAAAATTATGTAATAGGATACCCAAGAATTGGAGAAAAAAGAGAATTAAAAAAAGTTTTAGAAGATTATTGGGCAAAAAAAGTTGATTTTAGTGAAGTTGAATATGTTGCAGAAAATTTAAGAAAAAGACACTGGACTTATCAAAAAGAAGCAAAAATAGAATATATAGCTTCAAATGATTTTTCACTATATGATAATATGCTTGATACAACTATTTTACTAGGAGCAATTCCACAAAGATTTAAAGATTTAAAAGATCAAGAATTATACTTTGCAATGGCTAGAGGAAATCAAGATTGTGTTGCAATGGAGATGACTAAATGGTTTAATACAAACTATCATTATATAGTTCCAGAAATTTCAAAAGATACAACATTTAAATTAAATTCTAAAAAAGTAATCAAAGAGTACAAAGAAGCACAAGAACTTGGAATTAATACAAAAATAAATTTAATTGGAGCAATTACATATTTAGGTTTATCTAAAAGTATTGATAATAGTGATGTTTTTGTACATATTTCTAGTGTTGTAAAAGTTTATAAAGAACTATTAGAAGAGATCTCAAAATTAAATGAGAATATCGTTGTTCAATTTGATGAACCTTTATTTGTAAAAGATTTAGAACCAAAAGTTTTATCACTTTTAAAATCTGTTTATGATGAACTCTCAAATGTTTCACCAAATATAAGAATAGTTGTAACTACATACTTTGAACATTCTAACGAAGCTACAAAAATATTAGTAAATACTCCTATTTGGGCAGTAGGATTAGATTTTATTCATGGAAGTAAAAATTGTGATAGTTTAGATTTAATAAAAAATTCAAATAAAGTTTTAATAGCTGGAGTTATTGATGGAAGAAACATTTGGAAAAGTAATTTTGAAGATAAATTAAATCTTTTAAATGAAATATCAAAGGTTATTTCTAAAGAAAATATTATAGTTGGAACTTCTTGTTCATTATTACATGTTCCTTTTACTTTAAGTTATGAAGAAAAACTTGATGGTGAAATTAAATCTTGGTTAGCATTTGCAAGTGAAAAATTAAAAGAGTTAAACTTAGTTTCAAAACAATTCTTTGAAGTAAAATTATCTTTAGAAAATATTGCTGATATAGAGAAAAATAAAAAAGATAATAACCAAAGAAAAGTATCTACAAAAATTCATAATCAAAAGATTCAAGAAGAGATAAGAAGTTTAAAACAATTCGAAAGAGCAGATAAATTCCAAGATAGAATAAAAGTTCAAAGAGAGTTTTTTAAATATGATTATTTAACAACTACAACAATTGGATCATTTCCTCAAACACCTGAAATTAGAGAAAATAGAAAAAATTATAAAGCAAATACTATTTCAAAAGAGCAATATGAAGCTGAAATTAAAAAATATATTGATTATTGTGTTGCATTTCAAGAAGAGATTGGTCTTGATATATTAGTTCATGGAGAACCAGAAAGAAATGATATGGTTGAATACTTTGGAGAGTTAATGGATGGATTTGTATTTACACAAAATGCTTGGGTTCAATCATATGGAAGTAGATGTGTAAAACCACCTTTAATTTATGGAGATGTAAATAGAGAAAATCCAATGACGGTTGAGTGGATAAAATATGCTCAAAGTAAAACTTCTAAAGTTATGAAAGGAATGTTAACAGGACCTGTAACAATTATTAACTGGTCATTTGTAAGAGATGATTTACCAAGAAGTGAAGTTGCAAAGCAAATTGCACATGGTATTTGTAAAGAAGTAGATGATTTACAAAATGCTGGAATAAAAATGATTCAAGTAGATGAAGCTGCATTTAAAGAAGGGTATCCACTAAGAGTTGAAAATATTAAAGCTTATGAAAATTGGGCAGTAGATAATTTTAGACTAAGCGTTAGCTCTGCAAAAGCAGATACTCAAATTCACACTCACATGTGTTATAGTGAATTTAATGATATTATTAAAACAATTGAAGCAATGGATGCGGATGTAATTTCAATAGAAACTGCACGAAGTGGAAATAGGCTTTTAAAAATCTTTAAAGAAGTTGCATATAAACAAGAAATTGGACCAGGTATTTATGATATTCATAGTCCTAGAGTTCCAAGTGTTGAAGAAATGGTAAATCAAATTAAAGCATTAATTGAAGTTTTACCGAAAGAACAATTATGGATAAATCCAGATTGTGGACTAAAAACTAGAAAATGGCCTGAAGTAAAAGAGAGCTTGAAAAATATGGTTGAAGCTGTAAAAATAGTAAAAAATATTTAAAAAGTAAAATAGAGTTAAAAAACTCTATTTTGCCAATATATTCAAACTTAAATTTTAAATAAAACCTACTCTTTAATCAAATTTTGTTAAAATTTTGCCAAAATTAAATGAAAAGATAAAAGATGATTACACTAAATGATATAAAAGATGCCAAAAAAAGGCTAGAAAATACAATATCAAAAACACCTCTCATGAAAGCACCTATTTTAAGTAAAGAAAAAAATGCTGAAATATATTTAAAAGAGGATAATCTTCAAATAACGGGAAGTTTTAAATTAAGAGGAGCTTTTAATAAAGTTGCAATGCTTGATGATGCTAAAAGAAATGCTGGCGTTGTAGCGGCAAGTGCAGGAAATCATGCACAAGGTTTAGCTTTTGCTGCTCAATATTTTGGATGTGTTGCAACTATTTTTATGCCTGAAGCAACACCTCTTACAAAAGTAACTGGTGTTAGATCTTATGGAGCAAATGTAGTTTTAACTGGAGAAAATTTTGATGAAGCATATGCAAGTGCAGTAAAATTTGCAAAAGAGAATAATAAAGAGTTTGTTCACCCGTTTGCAGATGATGAAGTAATTGCCGGTCAAGGAACAATTGCTTTAGAAGTTTTAGATTCCATAAATGATATTGAACAATTAATAGTTCCAATTGGTGGTGGCGGATTAATTTCAGGTATTGCAATAGCTGCGAAAAGTATAAACCCTAATATTAAAATAACTGGTGTTGTTGCTAGTGGGGCAAAAGGGATGAAAGAATCTTTTGAAGCTAGGATGCCAATAGATTCAAGCAGTGTAAGAACTATTGCTGATGGTATTGCTGTTCGTGATGTTACTCCAAAATTATTAGATATTATATTAGAATACGTTGATGAAGTGGTTGAAGTAAGTGACAATGAAACTGCAAATGCAATTTTATTTCTATTAGAAAAGCATAAACTTATGGTTGAAGGGGCAGGAGCAGTTAGTGTTGCTGCAATTATGCATGATAAAGTTGATATAAAAAATAAAAAAGTATGTGCGATAGTTAGTGGCGGAAATATTGATGTAACAATGCTATCTTTAATTATTGAAAAAGGTTTAATTAAATCTCATAGAAAAATGAATTTAATAGTTACTCTTATGGATAAACCTGGAGCATTAATGAAATTAACAGAAATATTTACATCATGTGCTGCAAATATTGTTCAAATAGATTTTGATAGAAACTCTTTAAAATTAGAGTTTGGTGAAGCTCATGTAACAATTGCATTAGAAACAAAAGGTGAGGAACATCAAGAATTAATAAGAGAAAATTTGAAACAACAAGGTTTCAGATTTAAACAAATTTAAATTAAATTTTTATATTTATAAAGATTTTAGAAAACAAATATTATAATCTGCGCATAATTTAGTATTTGTAGAAAAGAAAAAGGAAGAAAATGGAAGGAAGATTGTTTACATTCTTAGGAACTATTGGTGGTCACGGACAAGAGTGGATAATATTATCTCACTTTGTTTTAGTAATTGGAATTATTTTTCTAATTTCAAGAATGGCTACTAGAAGGTTACAACTAGTTCCAACAGGAAGTCAAAATGTTATGGAAACATTTGTAGGTGGTATTATTGCAATGGGTGCTGATACTATGGGTGAAAAAAATGCTAGAACTTACATGCCTTTAATCGGTTCATTAGCTTTAGTAATTTTTGTAAGTAACATGATTGGGGTAATTCCAGGATTTGAAGCACCAACTTCAAACATTAACTTTACTCTATCTTTAGCTTTAATAGTTTTTATTTACTATAACTATTTAGGTATTAAGAAAAATGGTTTTGTAACTTATTTCAAACACTTTATGGGACCAATGCCAATACTTGCTCCTTTAATGTTCCCTATTGAGATTATTTCTCATATTTCAAGAATTATATCTTTATCTTTCAGGTTGTTTGGATCAATCAGAGGTGATGATATGTTCTTAATGGTTCTTTTAATGTTAGTTCCATGGATTTTACCATTACCAGGGTTTTTCCTACTAACTGCATTTGGTTTCTTACAAGCATTTATTTTTAGTATCCTAACATATGTATATATTGCTGGATCTATTATGATGGAAGAAGAACATCATTAAGAAGAAATCTTAAAGATAATATTAAGGGGGGGGGAAGCACAAAATTATGTTGCTTCCCCTTTTTTTATGGAAAATATATGAAAAAACTAAAATCTTATCTAATAACTGACCCAACTTTTTTTACAAATAATCCTATTGATTTTGAAAGAAAATTAAAAGAAGTTTTAACTAATTATAAAATTGATATTGCATGTTTAAGAGACAAAACTTCAAATAATATTGAAGAACTAGCAGAGATATTTTTAAAAGTTTGTAAAAAATTTAGTATAGAAAAAATTTTAATAAATTCGAATTTATCTTTAGCAACTAAAATGAAATTTGATGGTATTCATTTAAACTCTAGCCAATTTAATGAAATTGAAAAAGTTAAGAAGCTCAACCTTTTTACAATAATATCTTGCCACAATTTTGATGAACTTGAAAAGGCTTCTAAATTAGGTCTAAACTTTGTTACATATTCTCCAATTTTTGACACTCCTAATAAAGGCGAACCAAAAGGTATAAATAATTTAGATGAAACTATAAAAAAATTCCCAAACTTAAATATTATAGCTCTTGGAGGAATAATATCAGACAACCAAGTAAAACAGATTGAAAAAACTAGTGCATATGGATTTGCATCGATTAGGTATTTTGTTTAAACTTCCAGAAACTTTATATTACAATCTTTAAGATATAGCAAATAAGCTTCAACATTTTTTGTATTATAAATTTGAGATATTGCCTCTTTATAGTGCTTTACCTGTATTATGTGATTTGATAACTCTTCTGTAGTTGTTTTGTAGTCAATGATTATAAATTTATTTTCCTTATATAAAAGCAAATCTAAAACTTTTACTTCTTTATTATACATTAAAGCTTGTTCTTGAACAATTTGCGAATCTTTTATTAACTCTTGAAATTTAAAATCTTCTATAAGATTTATAATTAATTTTTCTATATTTATAAAATCATTCTCTTCTAAATAATTTAAATATTTAGTTTTAGATAAATTAATACCTTGTTTAAGAGCTTGAATATTAAATTTACTCATCATTTCTAATGTATAATGTGTTGCTAATCCGAAATATTTTGCTTTTAGGATTTCAGCATTAGTAGTTTTTGAAGTTGAAATTTTCTGATCTTGTTTTCCTAAATCTAAAGCTTTGTAATTAACTTTTTCAATAGTAACCTTTCTATTTACAACTTCACTTAATACAAGCTTTCCTATTTTTAACTCTGGTAAATTCAAAATATCAAAAACACTACCTTTTTCTTTTTTAAATATTATCAAGTTATTTTTAGCTCTTGTAAGAGCAACATATAATACATTTTTCTCATCATCTAAAGCTAATCTTTTCTCTTTTTCTAAAGCTTCTTTATAATCTTCATCAAACTTTTCATAACCCGAAATTTTATAATATATATTTTGTAAATTTACGTTCTCATAATCAAATAAAAGAGAACTTCTATCATGATTTTTTTTCTTTATTCTATCAAGTAAAATAGTTGTATGGAATTCCAATCCTTTAGATTTAAATATTGTTAATATTTGTAATCCTAAATTTTCACTATTTTCTATACTAACATCCAGTTTATCTATCTCATAAACAAAATCAACTATATTCATATAGATACTTGATTGTTCGATTAATTTAATAATATTTTCATCAATAATATCAAAATATTTCGCCATAATATATAAAATTTTCTCAACACTTAATTCATTTAAATCAATATCAAATAAAAATTCACTGTTTAAATCTTTTCCAATCAAAGCATTAAAATTTTCTTTATAAATATTTTCTTTAAAATAGATATATTTTATAGCATTTATTAGGGCTTTAACATTTTGCTGATTTATTAGTTTTGAACTCATATCAGTTCTAATTTTCAGTTCTGGTAACTTATCTTTTAAATAGTAAAATAGTTCTAAAACATCACTATTTGTATAGCATAAAATTGCAATATCATTTTCATTTATACCACTATTTAATAACTCTTTGATTTTATTTAGTATTCCTAAATATTTCTCTTCACTTTGTAAATTTTCATCTTGAATAACCTCAACATATCCCTCATTTCTAACACTTTCTTGAGCAATATAATCGTAATTTAAAAGATTTAAAAAAGTATCATTTACAAAATCTATAATATTTTTACTAGATCTATAATTTACATTTAGATTCTCTAATTTTATAACCTCATTTTCATTTAAAACAAAATCGAAAAGTTCTCTTTTTCCACCCCTAAATCTATAAATACTCTGTTTTGGATCGCCTACATAAAAAAATGTTTTAAACTTTTCACTATCACCTGCAATAACCTCATCAATTAAAGGTTTAAGAATTTTATATTGTAAAATTGATGTATCTTGAAACTCATCTACTAATATATGATTATAGTTACTATCTAATCTAAAATACAAAAAGTCTTTATCTATTTTAGAATTTAAAAGTTCATAAACTAAATTTGAAATATCATTAAACTCAAAATAGTTCTTTTCAATATTAAAACTTTTTTTAAATTCTTTAAAACTTGTATAAAGTTTAAAAATTTTATTTAAACTATATGTTGCTCTTAATTTATAATAATTTAAAAATCCTTCTTTTAACTGCATAAAAATATTATTTATATCTTCATTAGCACATTTTTTAAAATATGAGTAATCATAAATAGTCTCTTTTTCAATCCATGTAGTGTTAAATAATTCATCAAAATTATTAAAAGATACTGCTTTTATTGCACTAGCACTTGCGACTGGACAATTTAAAATATGCTCTTTAATTTTTAAAGCTTTTTGTAATATATCATCTTTTAAAACATCTAATAATTTAGCATCAATATTTATAGAATTTATATTTTCGTTTTTTTCTATTAGACTCTTAAATAGTTCAAAAATAGAATTAAATTTTTTCTTTTCATATAGCGAAAATTCTACTAAATCTTTAAAAGTATTTTCATCTAAACTTTGTAAATATTTGTAACTAAGAACTTCCATATCATCATTTTGGATTTTAAAATCATCACTTATTCCAATATAACCACAAAATTCTCTTAGTATCTTATTTACAAATTTATCAATTGTAAAAATACTCAAAGTATCATTTATAAAATGTTTTAAAAGTAAAGATTTTTTACCTAGTATCTCTTCTTTAGAAAATCCTGATACTTTTATTATCTCACTTAAATATGCTTCATCATCACCTAAAGTTTGTAAAGTTTTAAACACTCTTTCACTCATTTCAGCAGCAGCTTTATTTGTAAAAGTAAGTGTTAAAATTTCACTAGGCTTTGCATCCATCAATAATAAACTAATATATCGTACTGTTAATGCAAAAGTCTTACCACTTCCTGCACTTGCTTTTAATGCTAAATATTTTTTCATACCTTCATTTTACTATATTTCATTTTAAAAGAGATTTTTAGCTATAATCGAAACTTTAAAATTTACAAGGATATTTTTTATGGCACAAATAAACCCAAAAGTTCAAACTCTAATTGATGCTATTCCATATTTCAAAAAATTTTATGGAAAGATTATCGTTATTAAATATGGTGGTTCAGCTCAAACAAGTGATGATTTAAAAGAAAAATTTGCTCAAGATATAGTTTTACTAACTCTTCTTGGAATAAAACCAGTGGTTGTTCACGGCGGTGGAGCTAGAATTACAGAACTTTTAAACAAACTTGAAATCCCATCATCTTTTGTTGATGGATATAGAGTTACTTGTAAAGAGAGTATGAGAGTTGTTGAAATGGTTTTAAGTGGAGAAATAAATAAAAATATAGCTTCATTACTAAACTTTCATGGAGCAAAGGCAATAGGAATATCTGGTAAAGATAGTAGTATCATAAAAGCTGTTCCAAAAGATGGTGGAAAGTTTGGATACACTGGAGATATTACAGAAGTAAATGGTGAACTAATAAATAATCTAATTAAAGAAGGTTTTATTCCTGTAATTGCACCTATAGCAAACGGAGATGAGCCTAACCACCCTGGGTATAATATAAACGCTGATGTTGCAGCTTGTGAAATTGCAATGGCGTTAAAAGCACAAAAAGTTATATTCCTAACTGACACAATTGGTGTACTAAACAAAAATGGAGAATTAATTCAAACTTTAGATAAATCAAATGTTGAGATGTTCAAAAAAGATGGAACAATTGCTGGAGGAATGATTCCAAAAGTTGATTCATGTATCGAAGCTATTCATAATGGCGTAAATAAAGCTCATATTATAGATGGAAGAGTTGAACATTCTATTTTATTAGAATTATTCACAAGTGATGGTATTGGTACTCAGTTTATAAGAGCTGATAATCCAAACAATGGTATTGATATTCAAAAATTATTAAACAACTAAAGGAATTATGTAATGAATTTTATAGAAACTAGAGGAAATGATGGAATAAAACCATTAGAAGTTAGCTTTAGTGAAGCTATTTTAAATCCAAGTAGCTCATTTGGAGGATTATATGTGCCAAAAAATCTTCCAAATTTAGGAGATAACTTTATTGAAAACCATATTAACAAAAGTTATAAAGAACTTGCTTTTGACATTTTAAAAGCTTTTGAAATAGATATTGAAGATAATGAAATTAAAAAAGCATTAGATTTATATGACAATTTTGATAATCCATCAAATCCAAGTCCAGTTGTAAAAGTTAAAGATGATTTATATGTAAATGAACAGTACCATGGTCCAACAAGAGCTTTTAAAGATATGGCTCTTCAACCATTTGGTTCAATTTTTAGCTCAATTGCTCAAAAAAGAAGAGAAAACTACCTTATATTAGCTGCAACTAGTGGAGATACAGGACCTGCTGCTTTAAATACCTTTAGAAATAAAAAAAATATTCAAGTTGTTTGTATGTATCCAGATGGTGGAACTTCTGACGTTCAAAGACTACAAATGGTTTGTGAAAATGGTGAAAATCTTAAAGTTTTAGGAATTAAAGGAAATTTTGATGATGCACAAAATGCTTTAAAAACTCTTTTAGCTTCAAATAATTTTAAAAATGAATTAAATAAAGATAACATCAAATTAAGTGCTGCAAACTCTGTAAATTTTGGAAGAATTATTTTCCAAATAATTTATCACTTCTGGTCGTATTTAGAATTAATTAGACAAAATGCTATCAAAAATGGAGAAAAAATTTATTTGGTTGTTCCAAGTGGAAATTTCGGAAATGTTCTTGGTGCTTATTATGCTCAAAAAATGGGTCTAAATATTGAAAAACTTTTAGTTGCTTCAAATGAAAATAATATTTTAACAGAATGGATAAACACTGGGGTTTATGATATTAGAGAAAAAAGTCTTAAACTTACAAAATCACCTGCTATGGATATTTTAAAATCATCAAACATCGAAAGAGTTATTTATGATTTATTTGGAGCTGAGAGAACAAAAGAACTAATGGAAGATTTAAATAAAAATAATATATTTAAAATGTCTTCAGAAGAAACAAAAGAGTTACAAAAATATTTTAGTGCTACATTTAGTAATGACTCTTTTGGTAACAGTACAATTAAAGAGTTCTTAGATAATGGTTACCTAATGGATCCACATACAGCAACTTGTATTAAAGCATATAATGAATTAAAAGAAAAACCTCTAAAAACTGTAATTTATTCTACAGCTGAATGGACAAAATTCTCACCTACAGTTCTAAATGCTTTAAAACAAGATACTATCAAATATAGTGATAAAGAAGCTTTAGATGAAATTAGCTCAAAATTCAATGCTACTTTACCTCAATCAATTAAAGATTTATTTAATGCAAAAATAAATCATGATTCTGTTATAGATAAAGAAAATATTGAATCTGAAATTATCAAATTTATTAGAAAATCATAAGATTTTCTAATAATAATTATTATTTACTTCCCCATAAAATAAACTTTTTTTACACATTCTGTTAATCTTTCATTTAAAATTTGATATGAATCAATAATTCTTAAGTATCTTTATATTAAAATCGAGCCTGATTCTAATTTTAAAAAAAGGAAGCCAAATATGTCTAACAATACAAATAGACGAGATTTTATTGGCTACTCATTTGCTGCAGTTGCTGCAGTTGGAGGAGCCGCATCTTTGTATGGTATGAAGCAAGTATGGGATCCACTTCCTAGCGTATTAGCTGGTGGATTTACGGAAATTGATTTAAACAGCTTAAAAGCAGGTGAACCATCTACATTCACATGGAGAGGTAAACCTATTTTTGTTTTAAAGAAAACTGCCGATATGGAAAACTCTAAAAGAGATTTAGTAATAGGAAGTGATAGATATACTGTTGCTATTGGTCTTTGTACTCACCTTGGTTGTATTCCTGCATGGAAGAAAGATCAATGGAAATGTGCCTGTCACGGTGGAGAATTTAATGCTAGTGGTGAACAAGTTTTCGGACCACCACCAAGACCTTTAGATTTACCTCCATTTGAAGTAAAAGGAAACACTATTGTTCTTGGAAACGAAGGACCAGAGTGTAAACAAATTGCTGAAGCAATGAAAGCATAAGGAGATAAGAGATGGCAAAATTCGAAAAAGCTAACTCTGTTGGAGAGTGGTTAGACCAAAGATTAAATCTAACAACTTTCAATAAAGTTATGATGACTGAGTATTGGATTCCAAAAGATATTAACTTCCTATGGGCAATGGGAGTTTTACTAGCTACTACATTTGGTATTTTAATAATTTCTGGATTATTTCTAATGATGTACTACAAACCAGATGTTGCATTAGCATTTGATTCAGTAAACTATACAATTATGCAAGAAGTTGCATTTGGTTGGCTATTTAGACATATGCATGGTGTTGCTGCTTCTGTTGTATTCTTAATCATTTATATTCACATGTTAACTGGAATCTATTATGGTTCTTATAAACAAGGTAGAGAAATGATTTGGATTTCAGGTATGCTACTATTTGTTACATTTAGTGCTGCTGGGTTCTCTGGTTATATGTTACCATGGGGACAAATGTCTTACTGGGCTGCAATGGTTATTACAAACTTATTTGGTGGAGTTCCTGTTATTGGTGATGCTCTAGTTGTTTGGATTAGAGGAGATTTCAACGTTGCTGATGCAACATTAACAAGATTCTTTATGTTACACGTATTCTTATTACCAATAGCTATTATGGGATTAATTGGTTTACACTTCTACACATTAAGAATTCCTCACGTAAATAATCAAAATGCTGAAGAGCTTGATTTTGATGCAGAAGCTGAAAAATATTTAAGTGGTAAGAAAAAAGAGTCAAAAGTTATTCCTTTTTGGCCAGTATTTATCTCTAAAGATTTAGCTGTTCTTGGAGTATTCTTAATATTCTATTTCTATTTAGTGTTCTTCCACTATAACTTTGCAATGGATCCAGTTAACTTTGATCCGGCTGACTCAATGGTAACTCCAGCTCACATTTATCCAGAGTGGTATTTCTTATGGTCGTATGAAGTTTTAAGAGGATTCTTCTTTGATATTGCTGGTATTAAAGCATTTGATATAGGTCTAATTGCGTTTGCATTTGCAAATGGTATTTTCTTTGTTTTACCTTGGTTAGATAGAGATACAAAAATTTTACCTGCACACAAAAGACCTCTATTCTTTATTTGGTTCTGGATTTTAATGGTAGACTTAATTGTATTAACTGTTTATGGAAAACTTCCTCCAACAGGTACAAACGCATGGGTAGGATTCTATGCAGCAGTTGTATTTATTTTACTATTTGTTCTACTTCCAGTTATTTCTAAACTTGATCAAAAAAGAAGAGGATAAAATATGAGAGAATTAAAAATATTAGCAGTAGTAGTAATCCTTACACTTATTACATACTGGGGAGTTGAGCCTTTTGCTCACTCACAAATGCATCCACATGTAAGCCCTGCAAATTTCAAATTTGAAGAAGCAGATAAAGTTAGTGCAAAAGAAAAAGTAGAAAAAGCTCAAAAAGCTTTAGAAGAAGCTAAAAAATTAAATAATGAAAAAACTATAAAAGGTGCAACATTAACATTAGATGAAGCTGCTAAATACGATACAACAGTAAATGAGTTTTGGGCTAGTAATCAAGATGCTCTAAAAGCAACTGGAAATGTAGCAAATGGAGAAACTCTAGTTACATCAAACTGTACAGCATGTCACAGTATTGAATCAAAAGGTTTCCCACAACTTATGGATAATGCAAGTGCAGGAGCTGCTTATGGTGTTACTCCTCCTGATTTAGGAAGTGCTGGTAAACTATACTCAAAAGAGTATTTAATTGCATTTATTAAAAATCCTGCTTTAGCATCTAAAGTTTCTCATAAATTTGTTGATGGTAGAGCTCATCCAATGCCTAGTTATGACTGGATGCAACCGCAAGAAATTGCTGATATGGTTGCTTATTTAGAATCAATTGCTCCAAAAGAAATGACAAATAAACAAGTATTCAATGATGCTTGTCAAAGATGTCACGGAATAAAATATGCTGATATGAAAAAAGGTTCTATGGCTGCATTTACATCTAATGGGGATATAAAAGCTTATATGGGTAAACTACCTCCTGATTTATCTCAATACATCAGAAGTAGAGGAGCAAATTATTTAGAAACATTTATTAATGATCCTCAAAAACAACTTGAAGGTACAGCAATGCCAAGAGTTGGGTTAACTCAAGAGTCTCAAGCACAAGTTATTAAATATCTTGAAGAAGTAGGAGATTCTAAAAAAGCTCAAAGAGAAGAGTTAGGACCTAAATTCCTAATCTATTTAGCGATTTTTGCAATCTTTGCATTCTTATGGAAAGCAAGTAGATGGAGAGATGTTCATTAAGAACATCTTTTCCAAAATATAGGAGAGAAAAATGAAATTATCAAAATTATTACTTATAGCATCTTTAGCAACTGGTTCACTTTTTGCAAATGATGTAATGCAAAAGTCTATGGCTACTATGGAACAAGGTATGGCTTTAATTCAAAAAGGTTTTTTAAATAACAATATTGAATTAATTAAAGAGGGAAATAAACTTGTAAAAGAAGGAAATAATCTTTTTTCTGAGAAAAGTACTATAGTTCAATATCTTCCTGAAAATAAAAAACATATGTCTAATATAGCGGAAAACGCTTCAAAAAGAATAACTTTAGATGTTGTTGAATTAGAAGAAAACTTAAAAAACAAAGCATTTATTAACGCTGGAAACTCTTATTCAGATATGTTAAATGCATGTTCTAACTGTCATTCAATCGTTAGAAATTGGTAATATTATAAAAGAGTAGTTAAGCTACTCTTTTATACAATAATTTTTGAACTAGCCGTTATAATTGCTGTTTCAGATCTTAATATTATATTAGACTTTATTCCTACAACAAAATTTTTATCAAAACTTTCTCTTTCTTTTTCAGAAAAACCACCTTCAGGTCCAATAACTAAAGTTTTAATATCACCCTTTTTATCATCAATTAAAGAATTAGAAAAATCTAAAATATAACTATTTGGAAATTCTTTAAAAAAGGTATTTAAATTCTTAAAAATATCAAATTTAATAATACTACTTCTTCCACATTGTGTTGAAGAATTTATTAATATTTTTTCAAGTTTTTCGAAATTTATTTTAAAATTCTTTTGTGAAAAATCACTATAAACAAAACTAATTCTATCTACACCTAATTCATTTAATGATGAAATATTTTCATATATTGTTTTAGGATCAACAACACACCAAGCAATATGTAACTTAGTACTATTCTCAACAATTTTTTCTTCTTTATTTAAAAGCTCTAAAATAGTATTTTTCTTATTTATTTCAATGATTTTATAAACATATAAAAAATCATCTTGAAGATTTCTAAAAGATATATAATCATCTAACTTATGTCTTCTAGCTTTTATTATGTAATTATAATTTTCATCTTTTATTTCTAATGTTAAACTACCTGCTAACTTATCATATATGTATTGCATCAAAATACCTTAGAGATAATATAAACCATAGCTAAAACGGCAATTTCAATTATATATATTTTTTTAGCATATACATAAAATTCTTCTTGTAGCTTTACATCCCCTACTTTGATAACTCTTTGTTTTTTATATCTTTTTATCTCAATTACAAGCAAAAAAATTGACGCTGGTATCATCAATGCAATTGTTAAACTAAAATGTTGAGCATAAAAAGCAACAATAGTTCCTGTATATATCACTATTGCATTACTTAAATGATAAACAGGTGTCATAAATTTCAATTTCTTTGCTAAACTAATAAAGTTTTTACTTGAAACAACCGAATATAAATTAAAAAGCATAATTGCTAAAAAAATATATATTGTATAAATATGTGTAGTTATTGCATCTTGCATGATTTCCATAAAATTTATCTCACTTTTAAAAATTTTTGCTATTATAACCAACTTATGATAAGTTTATATTTTCAATACTTTTTACATTTTTTAGTATTATAAGGATTTTTTAATATATGATAAATAATTTTAATAAAAAAGCTGTGGTAATTTTAAGTGGTGGAATGGATTCTACACTAAGTTCATACATAGCAAAAAATAGTGGTTATGAATTAATAGCTGTACATTTTAATTATGGCCAAAGAACTCAAGAAAGAGAGCTAAAAGCTTTTAGAGATATTTGCGAAAAATTGAATGTCTTAAATAAATATGAAATAGATATACCATTTTTTACTCAAATTGGAGCTAGTGCCCTAACAGACAAAACAATAGATGTACCAACGTCAGGTATTGAAAAAGGTATTGTTCCTATCACTTATGTTCCATTTAGAAATGGAATCTTTTTAAGTATTGCTAGTGCAATAGCTGAAAAAGAGGAAGCGTCTGCCATATATATTGGAGTTGTTGAGGAAGATAGCTCAGGTTATCCGGACTGTTCTGATAATTTCATACAAGATATGAATAAAGCAATAAATGAAGGAACAAAAGAAGATACTAAAATAAGAATTATAACTCCTTTAGTTCACTTAAGTAAGACACAAATTGTTGAAGAATCAATAAAATTAAATGTTCCACTAAATCTAACTTGGTCTTGCTACAAAGAAGAGATTGAAGCATGTGGAGTTTGTGATTCTTGTAGATTAAGATTAAATGGATTTAAAAATGCAAATGCAATTGATCCTATAAAATATAAGGAAATTAACTAATGTGGGAAATATCAAAAGAATTTGATTTTTGCTATGGACATAGAGTTTGGTCACAATCTTTAAATATTGAATTTTCATTAGATGGATGTTTAATGTGCAGACATCTTCATGGTCATCAAGGGAAAGTTATTGTATATCTTAAATCAGACAAAGTAAAAGATGGAATGGTAACTGACTTTAAGCACCTAAACTGGTTTAAGAAATTTTTAGATGATATTTTAGATCACAAATTCATAATAGATATAAATGACCCTCTTTTTAGTACACTTCTTCCAATGATTGATAAAAAAGATTTAATAGATTTTGAAGAAGGTTACAAAACTGTAAATTTAAAAGGTTTTCAAAATGAACTTTTAGAACTTTATGAAAGCTATATTATTGTAAATTTTGTACCAACAAGTGAAAATATATCAGAATGGCTTCTAAAAATTGTTCAAGAAAAAATGAATAAAATTGATGTAAAAGTATCAAAAATTGAATTTCTAGAAACACCAAAAAGTAAAAGTACTTTTTATGCTAGAAGTTAATGAAATTTTTGGACCAACAATACAAGGAGAAGGTAAACTAATAGGTACACCTTCTATCTTTATTAGATTTGGGAAATGTAATTTCAAATGTGTGGGTTTTAATGTTGAGTATGAAACTCCTAGTGGAATCAAAAAATGTGCTTGTGATTCTTATTATGCAGTTGATATGGAATTTAAGGATAGTTGGAAAAAATATAAATCTCATGCAGATATTGTAGATGAAGTAGAAAATTTACTTAGTTCATTTGAATATGACTTCAAAATCGATATTGTAATAACAGGAGGAGAACCTCTTTTATATTGGAACAATGATGAATTTCAGAAACTACTTGAATATTATATAAATAGGAATCATAAAGTTACTATAGAAACAAATGGCTCATTAAATATAGATTTTACAAAAGAATATCAAAATAAAATTTTATTTTCTATGAGCGTAAAATTAAGTAACTCTTTGGAACCTTTGAAAAAAAGAGTAAACAAACTAACTTTAACAAAAATTTTAACTAATACAAAAGAATCTTATCTAAAATTTGTAATTGGTGATGATTTTTTAACAAATGCAATTGTTGAGATTAAAGAAATTATAAAAGATATTCCATCTTGTGAAATTTTTTTAATGCCTCTAGGTGATACTGCTGAAAATATTGATAGGAACTCTTTAAATGTAGTAAACCTTGCCATAAAATATGGATTTAAGTATTCAGATAGACTTCATATTAGATTATGGGATAATAAAAGAGGAGTTTAATCTAATAAAATTATTGTTATAATAAAAAAGTATAAGTAAAAATAAAAAGGATATATATATGAAATTTAGTGGTAAGAATGTATTAATAACTGGTGCTAGCAAAGGTATTGGTGCACAAATTGCTCAAACTTTAGCTAGTTATGGTTTAAAAGTATGGATAAATTATAGAAGTAAAATTGAAGAAGCTGAAGCAGTAAAAGAACTTATTGAAAAATCTGGTGGAACAGCTGCAATTATTAAAGCTGATGTTACTATTGAAGAAGAATTTGTAAATGCAATTAAAACTATAATTGACAGTGATGGAGAACTTTCTTATTTAGTAAATAATGCAGGAATTACAAAAGATAAATTAGCTCTAAGAATGAGTGTGGAAGATTTTACATCAGTTTTAGATGCAAATCTTACTTCAGCATTTATTGGATGCAGAGAAGCTCTAAAAGTTATGGGTAAAAAAAGATTTGGGTCTATTGTAAACATATCTTCAATAGTTGGAGAAATGGGAAATCCTGGACAAACAAATTATTCAGCATCAAAAGGTGGGCTAAATGCAATGACTAAATCATTTGCTAAAGAAGCATCTAGTAGAAATATTAGATATAATGCAGTAACACCTGGTTTTATTCAAACAGATATGACAAATTTATTAAAAGATGAAGTAAAAGCTGAATATGAAAAAAATATTCCCCTTTCGAGATTTGGAAATCCTTCAGAAATAGCTGATGCGGTAGCATTTTTATTAAGTGATCACTCATCTTATATTACAGGTGAAATATTAAAAGTAAATGGTGGATTATACGTTTAAAGCATAGCTTTAAACTATAATTTTAAAAATTTTAAAGGGTTTTAAAAACTTTTTTGCTATAATTTGCAATTAATTTTATAAAAGGATAAAGATATGGCATTATTAGATGATGTAAAAGCGGTTGTTGTAGAGCAATTAGATTGCGATCCAGCTGAAGTTAAAGAAGATTCAAAGTTCATTGAAGATTTAGGTGCAGATTCACTAGATGTTGTTGAACTTGTAATGGCTTTAGAAGAAAAATTTGACATCGAAATTCCAGACGAAGATGCAGAAAAAATCTTAACTGTTGCTGATGCAATAGCGTACATCGAAAATAACGCGTAATTAAGCGCTTTACTTAAATGAAAGATTTATTCTTTCATTTAAAATTTCTACTATTGAGTTTTTTTTTAAAAAAATTGAATAATTTAAATTAATAATTAAACAAATTAAACATTGGAGCATAATTAGATGAAAAGAGTTGTTATTACAGGTCTAGGTACAATAAATTCTATAGGTCACAGCGTAAATGAATCTTTCGAAGCGGCTGTAAATGGTGTTTGTGGAATTGATACAATAACACTATTTGATATTAGCGATTTTTCTGTACAAATTGCAGGAGAAGTGAAAAATTTTGATCCTGAAACTGTAATGGATAAAAAAGAAGTAAAAAAAGCTGATAGATTCATTCAATTAGGTATAAAAGCAGCTAAAGAAGCTATGATTGATAGTGGATTTATTACATCAGAAAATAAAAAAGTTGATGAAAAAGATGCTCCTAGATTTGGCATTATCTCTGGTTCTGGAATTGGTGGATTAAGTACAATTCAAAAAAATTCTACAATTTGTGATACAAAAGGTTCAAGAAAAATTTCTCCATTTTTTATACCTTCATCTTTAGCAAATATGCTAAGTGGATTTATATCAATTGAACATAATCTAAAGGGACCTTCACTAGGACATGTTACTGCATGTGCTGCTTCTACTCATGCATTAAATGATGCAGTTAAAACTATTGCATTAGGTGGTGCTGATAGAATTTTAGTTGTAGGTGCAGAGAGCGCAATTTGTGGAGCTGGTGTTGGTGGTTTTGCTGCTATGAAAGCTCTTTCTACAAGAAATGATGACCCTAAAAAAGCATCTAGACCATTTGATATGGATAGAGATGGATTCGTTATGGGGGAAGGTGCAGGTGCACTAGTTGTAGAAACTCTTGAAAGCGCTCTTGAAAGAAGTGCAAAAATTTATTGTGAGATTATTGGTTTTGGAGAAAGTGGTGATGCAAACCACATAACTTCACCCGTAACAGATGGTCCATTAAGAGCTATGAGAAGTGCTCTTGAAATGGCAAAAAATATAACTGGTGAATATCCAAAAATTGATTATATAAATACTCATGGTACATCAACTCCAGTTGGTGATAAAAACGAAACTGCAGCTATAAAAGAAGCATTTGGAGGAAAAGAAAATTGTCCTCCTGTATCTTCAACAAAAGGACAAATTGGTCACTGCCTTGGAGCTGCTGGAGCAATTGAAGCTATAATGGCGATAAAAGCTTTAAATGAAGGAGTTATTCCTCCAACAATTAATGTTGAAAACCAAGATCCTGAATGCGATTTAGATGTTGTTCCAAACGTTGCAAGAAAAGTTGAATTAACAACTGTTATGAGTAATAATTTTGGTTTCGGTGGAACAAACGGTTCTGTAATTTTTAAAAAATTTACAAAATAAATCTAAACCTTAAAGAGCTAAAATGCTCTTTTCTATAAGGAAAAATATTGGCAACTTACTTAGAATTTGAAGATAAAATAAGAAAAATTGAAGAAGAAATTTTAACAGCAAAAGCTAGGGCAGATGAGCCTGCTGTTGAAATATTAAACAAAAAACTTGATAAAGAAGTTGAAAAGACATTTAAAAATTTAAATGATTATCAAAAACTTCAACTTGCAAGACATCCTGATAGACCTTATGCTCTTGATTATATTAATGGTATGTTGACTGATGCTTATGAAATTCATGGAGATAGACACTTTGTTGATGATAATGCAATTGTATGCTATTTAGGTTTTATTGGAAAACAAAGGGCTTTAATAATTGGTGAGCAAAAAGGTAGAGGAACAAAAGAGAAATTAAAAAGAAATTTTGGAATGCCTAGTCCTGAAGGATATAGAAAAGCTTTAAGAGCTGCCCAAATGGCTGAAAAATTTCAGATTCCAATTCTAATGTTAGTTGACACTCCGGGTGCATATCCAGGTCTTGGGGCAGAAGAAAGAAACCAAAGTGAAGCGATAGCAAAAAATCTTTACGAATTTGCAAATTTAACTACTCCTACAGTATCAGTTGTAATTGGAGAAGGTGGTAGTGGTGGAGCTTTAGCTATTTCTATTGCTGATAAACTTGCAATGATGAGATATTCTGTTTATGCGGTTATTTCTCCAGAGGGATGTAGTGCAATTTTATGGAATGATCCATCAAAAGTTGAAACTGCAGCACAAGCTTTAAAAATTACATCAGATAATTTAAAACAACAAAATTTAATTGATGATGTTGTGAATGAGCCTTTAATTGGTGCTCATAGAAAGAAAGATGAAGCTATAATGGCTTTAAAAGAATACTTTTTGAATTCAGTTGAAGAACTTAAAAAATTAACTCCTGAACAAAGAAGAGAAAAAAAATACCAAAAAATTATGAATTTAGGTTCTTTTCAAGAGTAAGATAAACCAAATGGTTTATCTTACAAATCGTTCTTTTCCCTAACTAATCTTCCTACACTTTCTCCACCAATTATATGAAAATGTAAATGAGGAACTTCTTGCCCTCCATGTATTCCAATATTTGTAATCATTCTATAACCTGACTCGGTTATATTTAATTCTTTTGTAACTTTTTTTATAAAATCACTCATAGAACCCATAATACTACTTGGAGCATCTTCAAAAGAGCTATAATGAGCTTTTGGAATAACTAAAGCATGAACTTTTCTAGTAGGGTTTATATCATGGAAAGATAAGAAATTTTCATCTTCTAATATAATATTACTTGGTATCTCTTTATTAACTATTTTGCAAAATATACACATCATTTTTCCTTTAAAATAATACTGTTTCATTATAACCAAACTCTAATAAAAAATCAGGTACAATCGTGACTTTAAGAATAAAAAAATAATTTAATAAATAGGAAAAAAAGTGACTCTTTGGATTGAAAAAATACAAAATGCTAAATCTCTTGAAGAGCTTGAAAATTTAAGAGTTGATACTCTAGGTAAAAAGGGTGTTCTAACAATAGAATTTACAAAAATGAAAGATATTCCTGCAGAAGAAAAGAAATCATTTGCAGAAAAATTAAATTTACAAAAAGAACAAATAACAAAAGCACTTGATATCAAAAAAGTTGAACTTGAATTTGAAGCTTTAAACAAGAAATTAGAATCAGAAAAAATAGATGTTACAAAATTTAATAACGAGCTTTCTTGTGGTGCTTATCATCCAGTTGCTGAGACAATGAATAGAATAGTAAACTATTTTTTAAATTTAAATTTTGCAGTTGAAGAAGGACCTTTAGTAGAAGATGATTTTCACAATTTCCAAGCGTTAAATTTACCAGAATATCATCCAGCAAGAGATATGGCAGATACATTTTACAATAAAGATTACACTTTACTAAGAACTCATACATCTCCAGTGCAAATAAGAACTATGCTAAGCCAAAAAGCTCCTATTAGAATGATCGCGCCAGGAACTGTTTTTAGAAGAGATTTTGATATAACTCATACTCCAATGTTTCATCAAATAGAAGCACTAGTTGTAGATGATGCAGATAAGATATCTTTTGCTAATTTAAAACATGTTTTAGTTGAATTCTTACAACATATGTTTGGTGAAGTTGATGTAAGATTTAGACCTTCATATTTCCCATTTACAGAACCATCTGCTGAAGTTGATATTTCATGTGTATTTTGTAAAGGTGATGGTTGTAGAGTATGTTCACAAACAGGATGGTTAGAAGTTTTAGGTTGTGGAGTTGTAGACCAAAATGTTTTTGATGCAGTTGGATATAAAGATAAATCAGGTTATGCATTTGGTTTAGGAATAGAAAGATTTGCTATGTTAATTCATAGTATTGGAGATTTAAGATCACTATTTGAAAGTGATACAAGATTATTAGGACAATTCAAATGATAATTACAAGAAAATGGTTAGAAGAATTTATAAATATATCGAATATAAGTACAGATGAAATCTGTAAAACTTTAAATAGTATAGGTTTAGAAGTTGATAGTTTAGAAAGAAATACTATTCCTGAAAAAGTAGTTGTTGCAAAAGTTTTAAGTAAAGAAAAACATCCTGATGCTGATAAATTAAATGTTTGCCAAGTTGATATAGGAAATGAAGTTACTCAAATTGTTTGTGGGGCAAGCAATGTAGATGCAGGACAAATTGTTGCTGTTGCAACTATTGGAGCTGTTTTAGGAGAAGATTTTAAAATAAAAGCAGCAAAATTAAGAGGAGTTGAATCTAATGGAATGATTTGTTCTTCAACAGAACTTGGTCTTCCTAAAATAAATGATGGAATTATGATTCTTGATAATTCAATAGGAGAACTCACTTTAGGTAAAGAGTTAAAGGATTATCCTACTTTAAATGATGATATTATAGAAATAGGTCTTACTCCAAATAGAGGTGATTGTTTAAGTATTTTAGGAATTGCGAGAGAACTTAGTGCATTTTATGAAATCCCTTTAAATGAATTAGACAAATATATACATTACAATGAATCAAGTATTGGTCAAAATTTTAAAATAAATTGTGACAATAAAATTAACTCTTCTTTAGTTTTTAAAGCAGCCGATTTATCTGGTTTCAATTTAGATCTAATTAAAAAACTAAGATTATCTACTATAAAAAAATACGAAGAGAATAAAGATATAAAAAATATTTTAAGTTATACTACACACTCTTGTGGTGTTATTTTAAATGCATATCCAAAATCAAAATCTTCTATTTTAGAAATTAAAAAAGATGATAATGGTTTTGATACAATCTATTTTAATTCACAAATTTTAAGTAAACCTTCTGTTTTACAAAATAATTTCGAAGAAGTAGAAAATGAGTTTTTACTTGAAGCATCTTATGTAAATCCAGAGTTAATTTCAAAATTAGTATTTGATAAAAAAATAAAAACTTCAGATGTTTTTTATAAATCTTCAAGAGGAAGTGAACCAAATATTAGCCTTGGATTAGATTATTTGTCAAACCTTATTTCAAAATTGGGTGGAACTTTATATAAAGGTTCTATTGATTATATTGATGATAAAGAAAAGTTATTTGTTGATGCAAATATAAAAAAAATAAATTCTATTATTGGTCAAGAAATTGAAAAAAATGAAATTGAAAAAATTTTAATATCTTTAGGTTTTGAAGTAAAAGAACCAATTGAAGATACACTATCAATAAAAGTTCCATATTATAGACATGATATAAAAAATGTTGCAGATATTACAGAAGAGATAATTAGAATAATTGGTATTGACAATATAAAATCAAAACCTCTTTGTATTGATGAAGTAAATAGAGTAAATAAAACTAGCTTAGATTTACTAAAAAAGAACAAAATTAGATGTAAAGCAGTTGAAAATGGTTTTTTTGAAACTTTAACTTATGTATTTACTTCTAAAGAAAATTTAGTTAAATATGGTTTTAAAACTGTAAAAGAAGATTTGGAAATTGTTAATCCTATTGTAAAAGAATTAAATACATATAGAACTACTTTGTTACTAAATTTAGTCGAAGCTTGTTCAAATAATTTTAAAACAGGTGGAAGAAAAGCTAGTTTCTTCGAAATTGGAACTATTTTTGACGAAAATAGAAAAGAGAGTAAAAAAATTGCATTTATTCATAGTGGTGCTGCTGAACAAGAAGATGTTAGCAATGCTGGTAAGCCAAAAAATATGGATTTTTTCTCTTTTGCTAAAAAAGTTTTAAATACAATTGGTGAGTTTGAATTAGAAACAATGCAAAATATTGATAATAAATTTATACATCCATATCAAAGTGCAAATATAATTATTGATAATAATATTGTAGGATTTATATCAAAACTTCATCCTAGTGTTGCTAATGATTATGATTTAAACGATACATTTGTTGCTCAAATAGATTTTGAAGCAGTTAAAAATGATTTAACAAAAGCTTCTTCATATTCTAAATTTCAAGCTTCAAGAAAAGACCTAAGTATTATAGCTCCTAAAAATCTTGAATTTAAAGAAATTAAAAAAGCTATCAATTCATTAAATATTTCTTTAATTAAACAATTTAATTTAATTGATATTTATAGTGATGAGAAATTAGGAGAGTTTGAAAGTTTAACTATTAGATTTACACTTCAAAGTAATGAAAAAACTTTAGAAGATGAAGATATCAATTTAGTTATCAACTCTATTTTAGATATTTTAAATAAGAAATTAAATATTACATTAAGATAATAAAAAAGGAAAAAAGTGGAAAATTTTAGCATAAAAAAATTATCAAAACCTTTTGATATAACAATAGAAAATATAGCAAGTGATAAATCAATCTCACATAGATGTGCGATGTTTTCACTTTTTTCTAACCAAACATCATATATAAAAAACTATTTAACTGCTGAAGACACTTTAAATACTTTAAAAATAGTTGAACAATTAGGTGCAAAAATTGTAAGAAATGGAAGTGACGTTGAAATAACTCCTATTGACAATTTAGTTGAACCAAATGATATACTTGATTGTGGAAATTCTGGAACTGCTATGAGACTTTTTTGTGGTTTATTAGCAAGTGTAGATGGAAGTTTTGTATTAACTGGTGACAAGTATCTTAGAAGTCGTCCTATGAAAAGAGTTGCAGATCCATTAAGAAGTATTGGAGCAAATATTGATGGAAGAGAAAATGGAAATAAAGCCCCTCTTTTTATAAGAGGAGTAAAAGATTTAACTCCTTTTACTTATATTTCACCTGTAGACTCTGCTCAAGTTAAGTCAGCTATGATTTTAGCCGCATTAAGAGCAAAAGGAATTAGCAAATATAAAGAAAATGAATTAACAAGAGATCATACAGAAAGAATGCTTTGTGGAATGGGAGCCAATATTTTCACAGATAGTGAAGGATTTATAAATATTGAACCACTAAAATCTCATTTAAAACCTTTAAATATAACTGTACCTACAGACCCATCAAGTGGATTTTTCTTTGCTGTTGCAGCCGCTATCTCTAAAAGATCAAGAGTTGTTATTAAAAATGCTTCTTTAAATCCAACAAGAGTTGAAGCCTATATAATACTTCAAAAAATGGGTGCTATTGTAAACTTTATTGAAAAAGAAAATGTATATGAGCCTATTGGAGATATTGAAGTAATTGGAAATGAACTAAATGGCGTTGAAGTAAGTGAAAATATCTCTTGGTTAATAGATGAACTACCTGCTCTTAGTATTGCTATGAGCTTAGCAAAAGGAAAATCTATAGTTAAAAATGCAAAAGAGTTAAGAGTAAAAGAAAGTGACAGAATTAGTGCTGTTGTAAATAATTTAAAACTTTGTGGAGTTAACTACACTGAATTTGAAGATGGGTATGAAATAATAGGTGGAGCATTACATAAAGCTACAATTGATTCTTTTGGAGACCATAGAATTGCTATGAGCTTTTCAATTGCAGGACTTAATTGTGATATGGAAATAAATGACACAGATTGTATAAACTCATCTTTTCCAAACTTCAAAGAAATTTTGGATTCATTATATTAAGGATAAACTTTGAAAATAGAACTTGCTAGTAACTATGGATTTTGTTTTGGAGTAAAAAGAGCCATAGATATTGCACAAAAGTATGAAAATAGTGCAACAATGGGTCCACTAATTCATAATCAAGATGAAATTAATAGACTAAAAAATGATTTTAATGTTGGACTTTATTCAAATTTAAGTGATGTAAAACCAAATGATACTGTAATCATAAGAACTCATGGTATTCCGAAAAATGATTTAAAAGAACTTAGAAAAAGTGCAAAAAAAGTTATAAATGCAACTTGTCCATTTGTTACAACTCCTCAAAATATTGTAAAAAATATGTCTAAAGAGGGCTATTCAATTCTAATTTTTGGAGATTTAGAGCATCCTGAGGTGAAGGGTGTTATGTCTTATGCAGCTGATTTAGAAGATGTTCATGTTGTTTTATCAGTTAAAGATTTAGAAAAAATAATATTTAAAAATAAGAAAATTGCTTGTGTTGCACAAACTACAAAGAAAAAAGAGTGCTATTTGGAAATAATAAATGCTTTAATTCTAAAAAATAAAGAAGTTAGAGTATTTAACACAATATGCGATGCAACTTTTGAAAATCAAGATGCGGCTAGAGAGATTTCAAAAAAAGCTGATGTAATGATTGTAATTGGTGGAAAAAGTTCATCAAATACAAAACAATTACACTCAATTTGTCTAGAAAATTGTAAAGATTCTCACCTAATAGAAAATGAAACTGAACTAGAAAATTCATGGTTTAAAAACAAAGAATTTTGTGGAATAACTGCTGGTGCAAGTACGCCTGATTGGGTTATCCAAAAAGTGATTGATAAAATTGAATCATTCAAATAGAAAATTTAAGCCACATTTTTGTATAATCGTCCAATTTTAAAAAAACTGGTAAACAAGAAGGTATAAAATGCGTATGGATGATATTGATTTAGGTGAAGACTTTGATTTTGAGCAAATGCTTAATGAGTCTTTTGAGCAAGCAGAAAATAATTCTGTAGTTGATGGTGTAATAGTTGAAATTAGTGCTGATAGAGTTTTAGTTGATGTTGGACAAAAAATTGAAGGTTTACTGCCAATATCTGAAATTACAGTTGCTGGAGAAATAAAGTATAAAGTGGGTGATACAATCCCTGTTATGCTTATGGGAAATAGAGGTGAGAGACCTAGTATTTCACATAAAAAAGTTTTACAAAAAGAGAAATTTGATAACTTCATCAAAGCTCATGGAGAAAACTTTGAAGATGTAGTAATTGAAGGTAAAATTGTTGGAATCAAGCAAAGAGGTGGTTTCACAATTGAAGATGCTGATGGTTGTGAATATTTCATGCCACTTGCACAATCTTACATGAAAACTATTGGAGCAATAGGTAAAAACGTTAAAGCTAAAGTTTTAAAAGTAAATAAAAATCAAAACTCAATTATTGTTTCTAGAAAAAAATTAATTGAAGAAGAAAAATCTGTAAAAGATAGTAAGATTTCAGAAATTTTAGAAAACAAATCTACAATAAATGGAACAATCAAAAAAATAACTTCTTATGGAATGTTTGTTGATTTAGGTGGAATTGATGGTTTAGTAAACTACAATGAAATATCATACAAAGGTCCTGTTAATCCTGCAAACTACTACTCTGAAGGAGATACAGTTTCTGTTGTTGTTTTATCATATGATAAAGCAAAACAACATTTAAGTCTTTCTATAAAAGCTGCTTTATCTAATCCTTGGGAAGATATTAAAGATCAATTAGAAGTTGGTGATACAATTACTGTTACTGTTTCTAACTTTGAATCTTATGGTGCATTCGTTGATTTAGGAAATGATATTGAAGGTTTACTACATATTTCTGAATTATCTTGGAATAAAAATATAAAAAATCCAAAAGAGATTTTAAATATTGGTGATGAAATCAATGTTGAAGTAATCGAATTAAATATCGACCAAAAAAGATTAAGAGTATCTTTAAAAAATCTTCAAGAAAAACCATTTACTAAATTTGTAAATGAGCATAAAGTGGGAGATGTTATAAAAGGTAAAATTGCTACTTTAACTGATTTTGGAGCTTTTGTAAGTATTGGAAATGTTGATGGTTTATTGCACAATGAAGAAGCTAGTTGGGAACCAAATGCAAAATGTAAAAACCTATTCAAAAAAGGTGATGAAGTAGAAGTTAAAATAATTAAAATTGATAGAGAAAAAGAAAATATTTCACTTTCTATTAAGGAAATAGCTGAATCTCCTGCTAAAAAATTCCAAGATGCTTATAAACTTGGTGATATTATTACAGGTAATGTAAAAGACATTAAAGATTTTGGTTTATTTATAAAACTTGAAAACAATCTTGATGGATTAATTAGAACTGAAGATTTTGGACCACTAAAAGCTGACGAAGTTAAAATTGGTGATGAAGTTAAAGCTGTGATAATTAATATTGATACTAAAAAAAATAGAGTTAGATTATCAGTTAAAAGATTGGAGCAACAACAAGAAAGAGAGATGTTAAAGTCGGTGAATGATGACTCATCTATGACTTTAGGTGATATTATTAAAGACCAAATAAAATAATTAGGAATATTTTGATGAGTAAACATACAATTGTAGTTTGTGATCATATTCACGAAGCTGGATTAAATATTTTAAAAAACTGTGAAGACATAAATTATGTTTTTGCAGCTGATATTGATAAAGTTAAATTATTAGACGTTATAAAAGATGCTGATGTTGCAATTACAAGATCATCAACAGACGTTGATGAAAAGTTTTTAAATGCAGCTGTTAATTTAAAAGCAATTATTAGAGCTGGTGTAGGTTATGATAATGTTGATATTGATGGTTGTAGTAAAAGAGGAATAATTGCTATGAATGTTCCAACTGCAAACACGATTGCTGCAGTTGAACTTACAATGGCTCATATGCTTTCTTGTATGAGAAAGTTTCCTTATGCTCATAATCAATTAAAAATTGATAGAGTATGGAAAAGAGAAGATTGGTATGGTAATGAACTTTATGGAAAAAAACTAGGTGTTATTGGTTTTGGAAATATTGGTCATAGAGTTGCATTAAGAGCAAAAGCTTTTGAAATGGATGTAATTACATACGATCCTTATATTCCAAGCACTAAAGCTACTGATTTAGGAATCAAATATACAACTAACTTTGATGATATCTTAGCTTGTGATATTATTACTATTCATACACCAAAAAACAAAGAAACAATCGATATGATTAGTTTTGATGAAATTAAAAAAATGAAAGATGGAGTAGTTTTAATAAACTGTGCTAGAGGTGGATTATATAATGAAGAAGCACTAGTAGAAAACTTAAAATCTGGAAAAATTGCAATGGCTGGTATTGACGTATTTAAAAAAGAGCCTGCAATAAACCATCCTTTACTAGATTTACCAAATGTAACTGTAACAGCTCACTTAGGAGCGAATACAAAAGAATCTCAAAAAGAGATATCTATTCAAAGTGCAAATAATGCAATTGAAAGTGCTAGAGGAATTTCATATCCAAATGCTTTAAATCTTCCAATTGATGAAAGTAAAATTCCTACTTTTGTAAAACCATATATTGAACTTACACAAAAAATGGCATTCTTACTAGCTCAAATTAGTAAAAGTGAAATAAGAGCGATTGAAGTTAGTGCAGAAGGTGAATTAGGTGATTATGTAGACTCTTTACAAACTTTTGCAAGTGTTGGAGTACTTAATGTTAGCTCTGGAAACAGTGTAAATTATGTAAATGCAAATTTTATTGCAAAAGAAAAAGGTATTGAATTAAGTACTAAAAGTTCTGCAAATAGTAGCGGTTATAAAAATAAAGTTACGATTAAAATAACAACTCCTAAAGGTGCAAAAACTATTTCAGGTACAGTATTTGGTGAAGATGTACAAAGAATTGTTGAGCTTGATGGTTTCGTTATTGATGTTGAACCAAAAGGTAAAATGATTATTATGAAAAATAAAGATATTCCAGGTGTTGTTGGAAAAGTTGGAAATATCTTAGGAGAAAATAAAATCAATATCTCTGACTTTAGATTAAGTAGAGGAAAAGAAGGAACTGCTTTAGCTGTTATTCTAATTGATGAAAAAGCTAACTCAAAAGTAATTAGTGATCTTGATAGCTTAGAAGCAAGTATAGCTGTTGCTTCTGCAGAAATATAAGGAGTAAATATGGCAATAGGAATGAGTGAATTAAAAAAAGGATTAAAAATCGAAGTAGATGGAATTCCTTATAAAATTACAGAATACCAACATGTAAAACCAGGTAAAGGTGCTGCATTTGTTAGATGTAAAATTAAATCATTTTTAAATGGAAAAGTTATTGAAAAAACTTTTCATGCTGGTGATAAATGTGAAGTTCCAAACTTACAACAAAAACAAATGCAATTCTTATATGATGATGGTGAGTTATTACAATTTATGGACACTTCAACTTATGAGCAAGAAGGTTTGACTTATGAGCAAGTTGGAGATGCTTTTGATTGGATAATTGACGGAATGCAAGTTGACATGATGTATTTCAATGGAAAAGCTATTACAGTTGAGCCTCCAATGGTTGTTGAATTAAAAATTGTTGAAACACCACCAAACTTTAAAGGTGATTCACAAGGTGGAAGAAAGCCTGCAACTTTAGAATCTGGAGCTGTAGTTCAAATTCCATTTCACATTTTAGAAGGTGATGTAATTAGAGTAGATACAAGAACTGGTGAGTACTTAGAAAAAGTAAAATGAGTTTTTGTTTGAAATCTTTTTAAACCCAAATCTTTTTAAGGTTTGGGTTTTTTTATGTCTATTTTGAAGAAGTTGCTATTAAAACATCTTCCATAATTTTTGTAATATCTCCATCAAGTATAGCATCAACATTTGAGTAACCAATATTACTTCTACTATCTTTTACCTGTTGATATGGCTGAAGAACATAAGATCTAATTTGATGCCCCCACCCTATTTCACTTTTATCGCCTGTATCTTTAGAAGCTCTTTGTTTTTCAAGTTCGAATTCATACAATTTAGATTTTAACATCTTAAAAGCACTATCTTTATTTTTGTGTTGACTTCTGTCATTTTGGCATTGAACAACTATTCCTGTAGGAATGTGAGTAATTCTTATAGCACTTTCTGTTTTATTTACGTGCTGTCCACCTGCACCGCTGGCTCTGTATGTATCAATTCTAATGTCTTTATCTTCAATTACAATATCAATATTATCATCAATTTCAGGGCTTACCATAACAGATGTAAATGATGTATGTCTTTTAGCATTTGAATCAAAAGGTGAAATTCTAACAAGTCTATGAATACCATTTTCTGTTTTCATATAACCATAAGCATTTTCACCTCTAATAATAAAACTTACATCTTTTATACCGGCTTCATCACCTGCTTGATAATCAAGTAACTCAACTTTAAAATCATTTCTTTCAGCCCATCTTAAATACATTCTATACAAAATAGAAGCCCAATCCTGTGATTCAGTACCTCCAGCTCCTGGATGAATAGTTACAATAGCATTTAAAGCATCATCTGGATTTGAAAGCATTACTGAAATTTCAGTAGATTTTATTAAATCTTCTAAATCACTAGCTTCTTCATATAAAAGTTCTAATGTATCTTCATCATTTTCACCATAAGCCATTTCATAAAGTTCATTTGTTCCATTTAAAGAATCAAAAGCTTTGTTAAACTTATTTAGTTTTCCTAAAATTCTATTTTTTTCTATTCCTATTTTACTAGCGTTTTCTACATCACTCCAAAAGTTTTGATCTTCTTCAAGTTTAATAATCTCATCTAACCTAGTTTTTAACTCATCTGGTTTTAGAATTCCTTTTATATTGTTTAATTTTGTATTTAATAGTTTTAATAGCTCAGAATACTCGTAAGCGTCCATATTATTCCTTTTGATTTTGAAAGATTTTATAAAAAGAGAGTTTAGATATTTAAATAAAAGGTATATAACCTTTTATTTTTATTGAATACTGTCTAAATAAGCTTTAATACCTTTAATAGTTTTATCATTTAAGAAATTAATATGTGAAGGTCCATAAACAGAGCTTGCTTTTTCTCCAACACCTAATTTATAATCTTTTAAAGCTTCTTCCATCTGTTCAATAGTTAGATCTTTAAGTTTTGAATTACCTTTTCTAACTTCACCTTTTGCTCCATGGCAATTTTGACATTGATTTGTATAGATTCCTTGAGCATCAATTTTTGCTTCTTTAATTTCTTGCTCAACTTTTGCTTTCTCTTCAGCAACTTTTTTTGCTTCAAGCTTAGCCATAATATTTGCTTCCATTTGCTCTTGGCTAATTGAACCACCAGCAACAGCACCACCTGCTACCATAGGAGCAATTTTTGCATGATCAGGAGATTTTAAAATATATATAAAACTCATACCTTTTGGAGTTTGAGTAATTTTAATATCATCTACACTCCATCCCTTTGCTTTCATATCATTTATTGAATACTTTCCAGCACACTCCCCACCATCAAGTGCAATAGATTCAATTGTTGCCATTGAAGAGTGGCTCTCCTTAAAGCACATTGTAGTGCTTGCAAAACTTGATGTTGCTAAAAGTAAAATAGACGAAATAACCGCTTTTTTCAAGATAAAATCCTTTGTTTAAAATACAAAATTTTATCATAAATTTTATTAATAATCTTATAGAGTCATCTATTACAAATAATTTTAAAATTACAATATTCACAAATTGATTTATCATCCGTTTTAACAAAATTTATTTTTGTTTTTGATACTTCTTTAATTTCATCAAATATTGAGCTTAAAAGTTCTAACTTTTTATCTAAAGTAACTTCTTCTTTCAATAAATTATCATATAAAGAAAAATAATATGCTTTTATATTACTTGCTTTATAAAGTTCTTTTGCACCTATATAATAAAATTCCAATTGAAAATCATGACTATTTTCATATGTTTTATCTGTATCAATAGTAAGATTCTTTGATGTTTTATAATCTATTAATTCATAAATATCGTTATTTAAATCTACTCTATCAATAATACCGTTTATAGATATACCATTAAAATTAGTTGCAAATACTTTTTCTAAATCAATAGTTTTGATATTGCTTCTTGTTTCTTCAAACTCTAAAAATTTATAAAGTTTTTCTCTATAAACTTCTAAATCCAAAATCAAAAAAGGATTTGTTTTTTTATATTTCAAAAATAAATTATCTAAATTTTCTACTGTTTTATCTTGGCTTTTAATTAACTCTTCCAATATTTTATGAATTACACTTCCTAACTCAAAATTTTCAGGAATAACCGATATAGAATGTTTTTTGATTTTTAAAATATTTTCTAGATAAAATTTTCTTCTACAATCTAAATATCTTTTCAAGCTACTTGCAGACCATGAAATTTTAGTCAAATCTATATTATCTTCAATAATTTCATCACTATAGTATAAAATATTATTTTTATACAAAATATCTTTATAAGCCTCATCATTTGTTTTTAAATCAATCTTTTTATCAAATAATTCATTTGCAAATCTTGAAATTTGTGAATTTTGTGAATTTACAAAAGATATAAAAACATATTTTGAATTATCTATCAGTCTTTTATAATAGTACTTTTGTAAATTTTCTCTATCAAACTTTGTTGGAAGTTCTGATAAAGATTTTAACTTTGTAGATAAAAACTTATCTTTTGTTGAAATCTTTGGAATATATTCATCATTAAAATCACAAATAATTACCGCATCAAAATTTATTAATCTTGTTTCTAGTACTCCCATTACTGTAATTTTTCCTGAGTTTATATCATCTAAAGTTATTTTTGATAATTTTTGTAAAAATATTTTATAAACATCTTTTAATTTTAATTCAAAATTACATGAGAATAGTACAACTTTTAATTTAAAAATTAATTCATCATATTTTTCAATTAACTCATTATCTATTTCATCATATTTTATATACTCTGCTATTTGTGTGAATTTATCTTCTGAACATTGTTTATTCCAAGATAATTTAATATTTTCTTCAACAAACTCCCTGCTAACTTTTAGAAACTCTAAATTTTCTATGTTTTTTATGTCATCTTCTAATAAAAAATTATATATTACGTTAGCTTTTTGATATAAATTCTTGTTTAAAATATTTTTACCCATGGCAAAATTAAAATATTTTTCATTATCAAAAAGTTCTAACTCTTTTGCAAAATTTTCATCAGGTAATACTACTGCTATATTTTCAGGATTTATCCCCTTATTAGCACAAGAAACAATTGAATGCTTAATATAAGAAATTTGATTTAATCGAGATGCAAAAGCTTTAATATCAATATTTTCATTTATTTTTGTTATTGAATCTGAATACTCTAAAATTTTTTTAGAAAGATTAAATATATATTTATAATTTAGTTTCAAATCTAAATTATAATCTTTAAATATTTGTAATGATTTTTGATTATAGATATTTGAATAAAACTCAATATTTAGATTAACATTTTGAGAAATTTTATTTATAATTTCAAATTCTAATTTTGTAAAATAACCTTCAAAATATATAGTTATATTTTCAAAAAGTTCTACAAAATCTTGATTAATTATATAATTCTCACGTAAATTGACTCTATCAACAAAATTATTAATTTCAAGTAGCTTTTTGTAATTTTCCAGAACTTCATTTAGAATTGATAAATGTTCTAAATAGAATTCATAAGTATCTTTTGTTTTTATATCTTTTATTTCAATATCTTCACTAGATATTTCTAAAAAAAATCTATATATATACTCACTTTGAGATAAAAATTTTGTAAAGTTTGAACTTATACCTAATTTTTTAATATCGACTGTCTTAACAGCTTCACTTAAAAGAAGGGTTCTTTGCTCTTCATCACAATAAATTTTATTTTTGAAGTATATAGATTTTTTTAAGAAATCATCAATTGTCATATAGCTAGGTAAAAGAGTATTTAGACTTTTCTGTTCGTCTAAATAACCCCTTATAGCTCTTTGTGTAGGAAAAATTAAAAGAGTTTTTTTACTTAGCATTTGTTTTTATAAATATAAATCCTGTTTTATCTTCAACTTTAAAACTCCCTGTAATAATCCAGTTTGTTGGTTCAGTTAAATCAAAATTTGTACTATATATATTTTTTTCATTGCTAAAGTTATCATTTTTTAAATTTATATCACTTTCATTAGACATTGTTTTTGTAACAATTAAATCTATATTTGATTCAACTTTTTGATTTGTATTTTTATCTAAAATAAAAACTTTTAATTCATTTTTACCAACATTTAAAATATCTTTATGATTTGAATATTTTTCAATAACTCTTTGTCCATATTTAATATCTTCTGTTGTAAGTGGGAAAACTTTTCCATTTAAATCAAATTGAAGAGTATATTTTTGTAAAAAATCAATGTTAGAATTCATTATATCATTATAATTATCATCAACATATTGATATTTGTGCATAAAACTTTTATCTTCTATAACTGGAGCTTGAGTAGCCTTATATATAGTCCAAATAATCATTGAAAATACAAAGCTAAATATTCCTATAAAAAATAAAGGCCAATAATTTCTTTTGTTCATACTATTTTCTCTTTTTTAAAACTGCATAAGTATATGCTAATAATCCACTTATTACTAAAAAGTAAACAAAAACTCTCCAAATTGTACTAGAAACTTTTCCTTCATTACCTATATTACTTTCTAAAACTATATTTTTAGAATTAGCTAACGCATCTGCAATAGCAGAGTAACCATTTAATGAAGCTGCACTAATTTTTGAAGGCAATGTATTTTTATCTTTTGATGCAAGTAAAGGAACAACATAACCATTTAGTATATCATTTTTATCTATTATATTTTTTAAACTATCACTAAAATATAAATTAACATGAGTTTCTTCTAATGAAACTGTCAAAATAACATAAGGATTTTCAAGATTCTTTATAATATTTTCTTCATATGATTTTATAAATTGTATTTTATCTTTTGTTGGTGTATTTGGTTCTATTCCTAGAGTACCTTTTACGTATAAATATATATTAACACCTAATTTAGATTTTACTTCATTACCAATTTGTAGTATTTTTTCTTTTGCTCTATTGTCAATTAGCCCATCGTCAGTAATTATATAATTTTGTGCAAAACTGTTTGTATATAAAAAAAGTAGAAGTGATACTATCACCCCTACTTTTAAGAAATTTAATCTTTTCATTTAGCCAACATAAACTTTTGCTGCATCAAAATATGCAAAATATAAAGTTAATCCAGCACTAACTAAAAGTAAAACACCAATAATTTTATCCATCTTTTACTCCTTTTTCTCAGAACCAACTAGTTGGTATTGTGTGTGATTGTCAGCACTGTTCATTTTTAAACCATGTAAATCTTTATTTATTTTATAAAAATTTGTTGCTTCTCTATTTTGAACCACAATAGCATTAACTGTTAAATAAGCTAAAATAGAAAGTAATAATGCAACAGCAATAAAATAACCAATTAACCCATGTAAAGAGAAAACACCTCTTTCATTATTATTCATTTGTGTATTTCCAGCCATTATTTATCTCCTAAACTTCTTAAGTATGTAGCAACTGCTTTTTCTTGAGTTTCATTTAATCTTTCATTAAAGCTCGGCATTTGCCCGATAAGACCTTTTTTACCCTCTTTTAATACAGCAGTTACAATAGCATCATCATAAACTTTGATATTTGGACCTACCATAGGCATTCCCTCTCCAGTTTCACCATGGCAACCTGCACAAGTTGCAAATGCTGCTGGTTGCTCACCTTTAAATCCATTTGCAACATAAGCTGAAACATCTGCTATATCTTTATCATCTTGTAACATCATAGGAGGCATTCCTGCTGGAAAAGACTGAGTAAAGTTATTCGCTCCATTTCTTATTACATATTCAACTTGTTCTTTTGACATTCTTTTTGTTAAATTTTGAGCTTTCCCATTTATTCCCTCAGCATCAACTCCATGACAAGGTGCACATTGAACTAAATACACAGATTGACCCATAGCTTTTAAAGTGTCTTCAGATGGATTAACCCATTTTTGTTCAAATTTTTTGTTGTACTCATTTGTCTCTTCATTCCATTGACCAATTTGAGAAAATCCTGTAACTGGATAACCAACAGTCATATACCAGAACATCCAAATTATTGTTCCAATAAATGCTAAAGCCCATCCTGTTGGAACAGAGTTTTTATACTCTCCAATTCCATCCCATCTTTCGTCAGCTAGTTCACCACTTGCTGTATCATTTTTCATCTGATTAACATATTTTAATACAACAAATGTGCTAATTGTAATAATAGCCGCTGCTCCTAAAAACGTTAATGCATTAATATAATCATCACTAATAAAAGCATCACCTGCAACAAAGTAAGTTCCTGCCATTAATGCGATGATAAGAATTATTCCACCTATAACCATAGATTTCATCTTATTTCTCCTTATTACCTATAACTTTTTTTTGTTCTCTTTCTTCAAGAGGGCTAGAAACACTTGAGTCATCATGTACAAGTTTAGAGTATTTCTCAAAATCCCTCTCACCTTTTTTATCTCTTCTATAAATAGAAAAGGCATACGAGTAAAATAGAACAAATACTATTAAAATCAAAAAGAATTTAACATAACCTTGTAAATTTACTAGTGTTTCATAATCCATTTTAATACCCTATTTTAAAGAATTTAAATATGCAATTAATGCAACAATTTCAGGAACTTGACCGTTAGCAACAGCTTGCTTAACTTTCTCATCTTTCATATTTTCTGCAATAACTTTTGCCTCTGCTAATGCAGCTGCTTTAGCTTCTTCCCATGAACCAAGTTTTGGCATACCCTCTTGATCATATGGAGTATTAAATACAGTTTTAACTGTTACAGCCTCTGCGTAAGCAGTTTCTATATCAGCTATATTTGAGAATTGATGTTTGTATGCTGGCATAATACTTCCAGGAACAACTGCTTTTGGGTCCCACATATGGTTTTCATGCCAATCTGTAGTTCTATAGTTACCAACTCTCATTAAATCTGGTCCAGTTCTTTTTGATCCCCATAAGAATGGTCTATCATATGCATACTCACCTGATAATGAATACATACCATATCTATCAGTTTCTGATTTAAATGGTCTAATTAATTGTGAGTGACATGCATTACAAGAATCTTTAATGTAAACATGTCTACCTGCTAATTCTAGAACAGAGTATGGTTTCGTACCAACTGTTGGTCTAGATTGTTTTGCAAAATCTGGAATTACTTCAATAATCCCTGCAAATGCTACAAATACAAATACTAGTACCGCAAAGAAAAACGGTCTTTGTTCAAACCAATGAAACATTTTTTCTCCTTTCTTAAGCAGCTACTGGAGTTGCATTTACTGGCTCTTTATCAAGAACTCTTCCACATCTAATTGTTTTATAGATATTGTAAGCGAAAATAAAGAATCCAATTAGGTATAGTAACCCACCAACCGCTCTAATCGTATAATATGGGTGCAATACAGTAACCGTATCAATAAACGAATAAACTAAAGAACCATATTCATCATAAGCTCTCCACATCATACCTTGTGTAATACCTGCAATCCACATAGATGTAAAGTAAAGAACAATTCCAACTGTTTGTAACCAGAATTGAGTTTCCATTAAAGATTTAGAATATAACTCTCTTTTATACATTCTAGGAACCATATGGAATAATGCAGCCATAATCATGAATACAACCCATCCTAAAACTCCATCATGTACGTGACCTGGGATCCAATCTGTAAAGTGTGCAATAGCATTAACAGATTTAATAGATTGAATTGGACCTTCAATTGTAGATAACATGTAGAATGTTGAAGCTAAAACCATAAACTTAATTAAAGTATTAGATTGTAACTGATTCCACTCACCTTTCATAGTTAAAAGCATATTAATTGCAGATCCCCATGATGGTAAAATTAAAACTACTGACATTACAGAACCCATAGTTTGCATCCAATCTGGAACAGTTGAATAAATTAAGTGATGTCCACCTGCCCATAAATAAACAAATAATAATCCCCAGAATGCAAGAATTGATAGTTTATAAGAATAGATGTTTTGTCCAGACTCTTTTGGTAAGAAATAATAAATCATTGCAATGATAGGTGTAGTAAATACGAATGCAACAGCATTGTGTCCATACCACCATTGAACTAAAGCATCATTTGTACCTGAATACATAGAAACAGAGTGAATCCATGAACCATATCCACTTACTAGTGCAGTTGGAACTTCCATGTTATTGAATAAATATAACATTGCAATAGCAATAAAAGTTGCAATAAAATACCAAATAGAAATATATAAAGTTCTTTCTCTTCTAATACCGATAATACCAAAAATAGAAATACCCCATAAAACCCACCAAACTACAACCATAATATCTAATGGCCACTCTAATTCTGCGTACTCTTTTGATGTAGTAATACCCATAAACAAAGTTACAACAGCTAAAAGAATTGTAATAAAATATAAAACAAAGTGTAACTTAGCAATTGCCATTAAAAAAGGAGACTCTTTTAATGAAACTTTTAATACTCTTTGAGATACATAGTACCAAGTTGCAAAAATACCACTTAGGGCAAAACCAAATGCAACACCATTTGTGTGTAAAGGTCTTAATCTACTAAATGTACCGTATTCTCCTGCTAAATAATTTAGCTCTGGAAAAGCTAATTGAAAAGCAAGTACAACACCAATTGTCATACCGATGATACCAAACAATATTGTTGCAAATGTAAAGGCTTTTGCAACTGAGTAGTCATACTCAATTTGTGCACCGTTTTGCATCAATTTCCTCCTACAAATTTTATATACAAGTCACAAAATGTCACTCATTAGGCAAAATCATAGCTAAGAAAAACTTAAACTAAACAAAAAAATTAACAGTTAATTAACGATTAGTTGCAGATTTGTTATATTTTTTAAAGAAAATTTAAGATAGTTTTTATCTTATTTATATGTTTTGAGAGCTTGTTCAGATTCTCGTTTTAAAGATTTTTCTTTTAAAGTTTCTCTTTTATCATGTAATTTTTTACCTTGAGCAGTTGCTACTTCAACTTTAATCATATTTTTATCATTAAAATATAATTTTGTACAAACTAAAGTTATTCCTTCTTTTGTAACCTTTGCATACATTTTTCCGATTTGTTTTGAATGAAGTAATAATTTTCTAGGTCTTCTTTCATCAGGTCTATAATTAACATTAGTTGTACTTAAGTGTGATATATGAGCATTCAGTAAAAAGACTTCACCTTTTATAATTCGAACAAAACTATCTTTTAAGTTTACTCTACCTTCTCTAATTGCTTTTACTTCACTACCTTCAAGCATAATACCAGCTTCAAGAGAATCTAAAATCGTAAAATCATGGAATGCTTTTTTATTTTTAAATACTAAATTCTTTTTAACTTCTTTTTTTGACATCATAAAACCTTAAAAAATGAACTACCACTACCACTAAAAAACCATTTTTCTTTTTCAAATTCTTTTAAACCTGGATTTAAACTTAAAGCAGATTCATACAAATCATTAGCTTCTTTTATAGAAAAACTTTTTAATATATCTTTTGAATTTGTAGCGAAAAGCTCTTTAGCTTTTTCTTTATCTAATTCTTTATAATAATTTTCTCTAAAAGTTTTGTAAATTAAAGCTGTATTACAAAGAATATTTGGTGTAACAACTTCTATTTTCAAAGGTTCTTCTATAAATTCTTCAACAATTTCACCAATTCCACTAACATTTGCACTGTCATATTCATAAATAAAGAATGGAATATCAGCACCTATTTTAGCACCTATTTTAGATAATTCATCTTTTGTTAAATTTAAATTGCAAATATCATTTACCATATTTAAAAAAGTTGCACAATTTGAACTACCACCACCAAGTCCGGCAAATTCTGGTATTTTTTTATCAATTTTTACAATATATTTTTTAAAAAATTCTCTAACAATTTCATATTTTTCTAATTCTTTATACGCTTTATAAACTGTATTCTTTCCCAAAGAACATGAAAAATCACCTATTAAAGTAAAACTATCTACACTCTTTTCTATAAAACTAACTTCATCATAAAGATCTTTTACGAGAACAAATCTAGATGCTAACAAATGATAATTATCTCTAACACCAACTATTTTTAAAAAAATATTTACCTTTGCAAAAGACTTCTTAACCATTATTTACCTTATATTTTTTTACTTTATTTAATAGATATATAACCTCATCATCAATTATTTCTATTATAGAAAAATAGTTATCTACTTCTATTATATATTTTCCATTTTCTTTAATCTCTAAATAATTCTTTGATATCTTTTTCCCAAAATCTAACCATTCTTTTGTACCAGAATAGTTATTTTTAGGTAAATCTATGTAATCTAAAGGATTTAAATCTTTATGATTTTCAAATTTAAATTTTCCTTCACAAATTCTCTCTAGATAGCTCAAAGTTCCTTTAAACCCTATATTTGATAAAAATATTTGTGCTAGAGATCTTATATAACTGCCTTCACTAACTGTCGCTTCAAATGTTATAAAAGGATGATTATATTGAACTAATTTTATATTAAAAATTTCCATTGAAGAAAATTCTAATTTAAAATCTATTCCTTCTCTTGCTAACTCGTAAGCTTTTAATCCATTAACTCTCTTTGCTGAAAATTTTGGTGGAATGTATTCTATTTGACCTTTAAGTTTTTCTATTTCATTTTTAATAAATTCATAATCTTGTTTTTCTACAAAATCTATCTCTTGAACTCTTTCGATATCAAATGATTCTGAGGTAACACCTAACCAAATAACTGCTTTATAAGTTTTTGGCGTTTTTGCCAAATATTTGAAAAGTTTTGCATATTGACCAAATGCAACAATTAAACACCCTTTTGCAAAAGGATCTAAAGTTCCACTAAATCCTGCTTTTTTATTTTTATAGATTCTTTTAAACTTATTTAAATAAAAATTAGAACTAATAAACATAGGCTTATTTACAACAAAAAGTTTATTTAATTCACCTTTTTCATATACTCTCTTTTGCAAATCTTACCTTTAAACCTTTTCTACAAAAGATGATAATATTTCTCTTTTTTGTCCACCAAAATTAATTGTGAGTTTATAATCTTTACCTGCATTTACAGCTTTTTCAACTCTTCCTTGTCCAAAAATCTTATGATTTACCATATCACCTTTTTTAAATCCAGATTGCTTTTCTATTACTAAACTACCTTTTACTAGTCCACTTTCAACCAAAAATCTACTCTTATTTAGTTGTGTTCTTTTCCCTTTGTAAAATCGAGAATGAACAAATGATAATGTTAAATTATCCATTGCCCTTGTTAAAGCAACATAACCCAATCTTCTCTCTTCTTCTATATCAGTTCCATCTCCAATTATTGGGAAAAAACCTTCTTCTAATCCAATAATAAAAAGATGTTTAAATTCTAAACCTTTCGAAGCATGTATACTCATCATACTAATAGATTCATTAGAGTACTCATCATTTTGACTCTCTAATGCAATTTCATTTAAAAAATCTTTTAAATCTAAATGTGGATTTTGAATAAAATAGTCTCTAATATATCCATAAAACTCATCAATATTTGCTTGTCTTTCAAATCCATCTGGTAAGTTATCATAAGAGGCTCTATAATCAAAAGTGTCTTCAAAGCTATCTAATAATCTCATTCTTGATTCATTCATTATCTCTCTTAAATCTAGAATAGAAGCTTCAAAAACTTTCAATGTTCTAGAATTCTTTTTACCTACTACTGCACTTAACTCATCTGGAGTTGAATCTTGAATTAAATCAAAAATTGAAATATTAAGTTCATTTGCTTTTTCTTCAAGTTTATCTATAGTAGTTGCCCCTATTCCTCTTTTTGGCTTATTAATTACTCTTTTTATAGAAAAGTTATCACTTAAATTTGTCAAAATCCTAAAATATGCTATTAAATCTTTAATTTCAGTTCTTTCGTAAAATTTCATTCCACCAACAAGTTTATAATTTAACCCCGCTTTATTAAATCCTTCTTCTAAAGAACGACTTAGTGCATTTACTCTAAATAATATTGCAATATCTTTTGCATGTTCTCCACTTGCTAAAAGTGATTTTATATCTTCAACTATTTTTCTTGATTCATCATTTTCATCATTTGATTCATAAACTTTTACAGAACTACCTTTATCTTTTGTTCCAACTAATTTTTTACCTAGTCTATCACGATTATGTTCTATTAAAGCATTTGCATGATTTAAAATCGTATCTGTTGAACGATAATTCTCCTCAAGTTTTACTATAGTTGCTTCATCAAAATGCTCATTAAAATTTAAAATATTTTTTATTGTAGCACCTCTCCAACCATAAATTGATTGGTCGTCATCTCCTACAACACATAAATTATTGTGACTTGTACACAATAATCTTAATAGCCTATATTGTAACTCATTTGTATCTTGATACTCATCTACCATAATATATTGATATTTTTTACTAATATCTTTTGCTAATTTTTCATTATTCTTTAATATTTTATATGGGAGAAGTAATAAATCATCAAAATCAACTAAATTATTTTTTAATAAATGCTCTTCATATAAAGCATATATATCTGCAATTTCTGTATATAATTTGCCTTGTGCTTGTGCCTTTACTTCAATTGGAGACATTATTGAATTTTTATATTTTGATATTTCACTTGATAAAAGTGCTGATGGTATATCTTTATTAATAGATTTTAAAACCCTTCTCTTATCATCACTATCTATGATTATAAAATTATTTTTTCTGTCCAACTCACTTATATGAAACTTTAAAAACAACAATCCAAATTTATGAAAAGTACACAAAAGAGGTGGCGTATTTAGTTCCTCTGAATTCAAAAGAGAATAAGCTCTTTCTCTCATCTCATTTGCTGCTTTATTAGTAAATGTTAAAGTTAAAATTGATTTTGGATCTATTCCAATAGATATTAAAAAAGCCAATCTAGTTGTGATTGTTTTAGTCTTTCCACTTCCAGCTCCTGCAAGAATTAAAAGTGGTCCATCAATATGTTGTGCTGCATCTTGTTGAGATTTGTTTAACGAGCTTAATAAATTTTCAGACATTTTTTCTCCAATAAATGTAGATTATACCATAACTTTCATAAATTGATTATTTCTCTTAATTATTCTATATATAAATAAATGTTATTATTTTGCCAATTTATTTTTGGAGACCTTAATGCTTAATGATTTTGCTAAATTAGAGACTTTTTTAACTGTTGTAAGAGAGAAGTCTTTTTCAAAAGCATCAGCAAAACTTGGAATTTCACAACCAGCTGTTACTCAGCAGATGAAATTTATTGAAGATTACTTAGATGTTCAAATTGTAGATAGAAAGAAAAATGGTATAAAACTCACAAAAGAGGGACAAATTCTTCATTCTATTGCTTTAAAAATTGAAAAATGCGTTAGTAATGCTGAAAAAGATCTATTAAAAATTATGAATAAAAGTACTACATTTGTATTTGGTGCTAGTTTTATTATTGGTAACTATATACTTCCTAGATTTCTAAATAATCTTAAAGAAAATATTAGAAATGATGTATCAATTAATGTCTCTGTATCTCATGAAGCAATAGAAGATTTACTTGATAAAAAAATAGATATTGCATTAGTAGAAAACTATATTTCAAATGATGATATTATTTATAGAGAATGGATGGAAGATGAAATAGTTATTTTTTCTAATCAAAAACTTCCAACAAAAGCTAAAGCAGAGGATTTATTATCATACAAATGGGTTTGCAGAAATCCTGAATCTAACACAAGATTATTATTTAAAGATTCTTTAGAAAAAGCAAATTATCCAGATTGTGACACATTCAATGTAACAAGCGAAGTTACAAGTGCAACTACAATTGTTCAAACAGTTCTTCATTCAGATAAAAATGATACTCCTACTGTTTCAATTGTATCAAGAAATGCTATTGAATCATTACTAAAAGCTGGGGCTTTATATGAATCTCGAATTGGTAATCAAAAAATGATTAGAAAACTATATATTGCATATAGAAAAGATAGAAAACACGACGCATTTATAGAAAATGTTGTTGACTACTTATTAAAAATGAAGTAATAAAGGGATATAAAAATCCCTTTCTGATTCTACTAATAATCTAAACCTTCTAGGAACAAAGCTTCTCTTATTTTTTTTATTTGTTTGTGTTTATCTTTACACCACATAGGCGCCAATAGTGTATCATCATCTATTCCAGCAGTTACTCTTTGAACAACTACATTATTAGGTAGGTTAATAATTGATTTTACCACTGTATCTATATACAGTTCTTCACTTATTGGTTCAAACTTTCCTTTTTTGTACTCATTTGTTAAAAGAGTATTTTTTACTACATATAAAGGATGAAATTTTATAGAATCAACATTTAAACTAATAGTCTTTCTAAATGTTTCTAGCATCATCTCTTGAGTTTCATCAGGTAATCCATAAATCAAATGTCCACAAACATTTAAACTTTTTTCTTTAGTTCTTTTAATCCAATATTCCATATTTCCAATACTATCAGCACGATTTATTTTATCTAGTGTAGTTTGAAAAAAACTTTGTATTCCATACTCTATCCAAATCTCTTTGTTTTTAGATTTTTCAACTAAAAAGTCTAAAATCTCATCTGTAACACAATCTGTTCTAGTACCAATACTTAATCCTAATACACCATCAAAACTAAGTGCTTTTTCATAAAGTGCTTTAAGCGTTGAAAATGGTGCATAAGTATTTGTAAAAGATTGAAAATAAACTATAAACTTTTTAGCACCAAATTTATTTTCTAATCTTTTTTTTGTTGCTAAAAATTGCATTTCTAATTGCTTTAATTGATTATCTAAAAAGGGGTTATATTCTATATTTGGATTTAATTTAAACTTAGTTTTTTTTTCTTGTAGATTTGGGCTAAAAGAGTCATTTTCACAAAATGAGCATCCACCATGAGCTTTTGTTCCATCTATATTTGGACATGTAAAACCTGAAATTGAAATAGGGATTTTATATACTTTTTCCCCAAACTTTTTTTTGAAGTACCGACCAATAGTCAATACTTCTTTTAATTTTTCTCTCATTATGCTTTTACGAAATAGTCTCCATCAAAACTTTCAAGAGCATAATGTCTATCATTTCCAATTGCATTTACTAGATCTTCAATTGATAAATACTCTAAACTATCAGCTTCTATAAACTTACAAACCTCATCTTTTGTCATTCTAGTAGATATTAACTCTTCTTTTGTTGGCGTATCAATACCATAGAAACATGGGAATTTTATCTCAGGACTAGCAACTCTAAAGTGTACTTCTTTCGCACCTGCTTCTTTTAACATTTTTACAATTCTTTTTGAAGTAGTTCCTCTTACAATTGAATCATCAATTACTAATAATGATTTACCTTTAATTAATGAACCCATTGGACTTAATTTCATTCTTACTTTTAAGTTTCTCATCTCTTGAGTAGGTTCTATAAATGTTCTACCAACGTAATGATTTCTTATAATTCCATATTTAAAAGGTATTCCACTTTCTGCTGAATATCCTAATGCAGCAGGTACTCCACTGTCTGGAACAGGAACAACCATATCATATTTTATTTTGCTATTAGCATCATTTCTAGCTAAAGCTTTACCCATATTTTCTCTTGTTGTATAAACATTTTTACCATCTATTACAGAATCCGGTCTTGCAAAATATACATATTCAAAAGCACATGGTCTAAATTCTGGTTCAAATAGTTGAACTGATTCTGGTTCTTCAGATTCACTAAATATTAGCATTTCACCCGGTTTTACATCTCTTATAAATTCTGCTCCAACTAAATCAAAAGCACAAGTTTCACTAGCAACTATATATCCACCACTTTTAAGTTTCCCTAAAGACAGAGGTCTAATTCCGTATCTATCTCTTATTGCAAACTGCTTACTTCTACTTTGAACTATAAAACAATAAGCTCCAATCGTTCTAGTAAGTGCTTCAATAATTCTATCTCTTAAACTATCTTTTGTATTTTTAGCAATTAGATGAATTAAATTTTCAGTGTCCATCCCTGTTTGAAAAATTGCACCTTTATCAATTAAATCTTTTCTTACTTCATCTTTATTTATTAGGTTACCATTATGAACAATTGAAATTTCACCTAGTTTATATTTTGCATAAACAGGTTGTGCGTCTAAAACAGAATCACTACCAGCAGTTGCATATCTATTGTGACCTATAGCCATATTACCTTTTAAATATGCTAATGCTTCTTCGTTAAACACCTCAGAAACTAAACCTCTATCTTTTTTTGTATATATTTTTCCATCACATGATGATGAAATACCAGTTGCTTCTTGTCCTCTATGTTGCATTGCAAAAAGCGAAACAGACGCTAATCTAGCTGCATTATCATTACCAAAAATTCCTACTATCGCACACATATTTTATCCTTTATTATAGCCCTAGAGCATCATTTATAGAGTATAGATTTGCATCTTTTGTCACTATCCATTTTGCAACTTTTATAGCACCTTTTGAAAAAGTATTTCTAGCAGTTGCTGTATGGTTTAACTCTAAAAATTCCCCATCATTGTATAATCCAACAGTGTGTCGACCCACAATATCTCCACCTCTTAATGCCATAACTGCAATTTCATCTTTTGTTCTAGCACCAATTTGTCCATCTCTTCCAGAAATTCTAACACTATCAAGATTTAAATTTCTTGCACTTGCAGCATGCTCTGCCAATGTTAATGCTGTACCAGATGGTGAATCAACTTTATGTCTATGATGTTGTTCAACAATTTCAATATCAAAATCTTTTAAAGTCTTAGCAGCAAGAGTTACAAGTTTATTTAAAACTGCAACTCCTAAACTCATATTTGTAGCATATAAAATAGGCACTAGCTTACTAGCTTCAAGAAGCAAGTTTTGTTGATGTTTATTTAAGCCCGTAGTTGCAACTACTAAAGCTTTTCTTTTACCACCTTCAACAACAGCAGTTAAAAGAGATTCCGTACCTACAGGACTTGAAAAATCAATAATAACATCACTCTCATCAAATAATACATTTATATCATTTGTAACAACTGTATCTTGAGGTAAAATTTTCTCAATTTTATCTAAAACATGAACACAAGCCAATTTAGCTTCTTGATCATTTTTTAAATCATCAATTAATAAACTTCCAACTCTTCCTGTACTTCCCAAAATGCCTATTTTTATCATTTATTATCCTAAGTATTCAATTATATCAACAGCTGCCGTTGCACCATCTGCAGCAGCACAAACAACTTGTTTTGCTGCATCAATTCTAATATCACCTGCAGCGTAAAGTCCTTTTACATTTGTTCTCATTTTTAAATCAACTATAACTTCACCATTTTCACTCATGTTACATAAGAATGTTCCATCAGCTTGTTTTAATGGTGCATTTAAAACATTTCTACCAACAAAAACAAAAACACCTGGTGTTGGTAATTCTCTAACTTCACCTGTTTTATTACATTTTACTCTTAATCCTAATACTCCACTAGCATCACCAAATACTTCTTCAACACTAACATTAGTTACTTCTTCAATATTTTCTGTATTTTTAACATGAGCTATAGTACTTGGAGCTGCTCTATAAGTATCTCTTCTATGCACAAGATATACTTTTTTACACATTTTTGATAAGTAATAAGCTTCTTCTAAAGCTGAATCTCCTCCACCAATAACAGCAACTTCTTTTCCTCTATAAAAGAATCCATCACAAGTAGCACAAGTTGAAACACCCCTCCCAAAGAATTCGTTTTCTCCTTTAAATCCTGCTCTTCTAGGAACAGAACCTGTTGCAATAAGTACGGATCTTGCTTCAAATTCTTTATTGTCACTAGTCACAAGTTTAAAATTGTCACCAATTTTTTCAACTTTTGAGATTTCTGCCATTTCGTGTTTTAAACCGAACTTCTGACATTGTTCAGGCCATGATGCCATTAAATCCATACCACTCATAACAGGACCTTGACCTGGGTAATTTTCTATTTCTGAAGATCCAGTAATTTGTCCACCTGGCATTCCCATTTCGAACATAACAACGTTATTTAAACCACCTCTTGTTGCATATAAACCAGCCGTAAGACCAGCAGGTCCACCACCAATAATAGCTAAATCCAACATCTTGACTCCTTTTTTATTTTTATATAAATTCATCTACAAATTTTAGATGATACTAAAATACCTAAAAGTTAAAATTAAACATAATATATTTTAGAGGAAAAATTTTATCATTTAATATTTTATATTTATCTTAATTATGTTTAATTAAAAAAAGGAAGATGAAAAACACCTTCCTTTAAAAACTTTTCCCTTTGCAGATTATAGTAAAGAGTTTATTTTATCAGTGAATGCTTGTTTTGAAGAAGCACCTATCATTTGATCAACAACTTGTCCATCTTTCATAAAGATAATTGTAGGAATTGATCTGATTCCATATTTTACTGCTAAATCTTGCTCTTCATCTGTATTTACTTTACAAATATTAGCTTTTCCTTCAAAATCACCTGCTAATTCATCAATAACAGGAGCAATCATTCTACAAGGACCACACCATGGAGCCCAAAAGTCAACCATTGATACACCTTTACTTGTTATTTCATCAAAATTTGCCGTTGTTAATTCAATATATTTACCCATTTTTAGTCCTTATTTATTAAATTTTTTAAATTACTCAAAACTTTATTGTAAATGTGTACAATTAAAGTGATTTTATTTTAGCGATAAAAAACTTAAATCTTCTTTTATTCTTAAGTTTTTTCACTAATCTAGAGTAAATAATAATTTTGATAAAATAAGAAAAATTTCATAAAACGGAAAAAATTATATGGATATTAGAAAAGAGTATTTAGAATTCTTTAAAAGTAAAGGGCATGCTGTTATATCATCAATGCCATTGGTTCCTGATGACCCAACTTTAATGTTTACAAATGCTGGAATGGTACAGTTTAAAGATATTTTTACAGGAAATATACCTGCTCCAGAAAATAAAAGAGCTACATCTTGCCAACTTTGTGTAAGAGCTGGTGGAAAACATAATGATTTAGAAAATGTAGGTTATACAGCAAGACACCATACACTTTTTGAAATGCTTGGAAACTTTTCTTTTGGTGATTATTTTAAAGAAGATGCAATAGCATATGCTTGGGAATTTGTAACAGTTAATCTTTCACTTCCTATTGAAAAACTTTGGGTTACAGTTCATACAAGTGATGATGAAGCATTTAATATTTGGACAAAGTACATAGATCCTTCAAGAATAATGAGATTTGGAGATAAAGATAACTTCTGGTCAATGGGAGACACTGGTGCTTGTGGACCTTGCAGTGAGATTTTCTATGACCAAGGTGAAGAGAACTTTAATGGACCTGAAGACAAAATGGGTGGAGATGGAGACAGATTTTTAGAGATTTGGAATCTTGTATTTATGCAATATGAAAGAACAAAAGATGGTGAATTAATTCCTCTTCCAAAACCTTCAATTGATACAGGAATGGGACTAGAAAGAGTAATTGCAATTAAAGAAGGAGTTTTAAACAATTTTGACTCTTCAAACTTTAAACCAATTATTGAAGCTCTTGAAAAAATTGCTAATAAAAAAGCTACAAATGATAGTATTGGTTCATATAGAGTAATTGCAGATCACCTTAGAGCCACATCATTTATGCTATCTCAAGGGATTTTATTTGGAAATGAGGGAAGACCTTATGTTCTTAGAAGAATTTTAAGAAGAGCAATAAGACACGGTTACCTAATAGGACTTAGAAAACCATTTATGTCAAAACTAGTAGATACTTTAGTTGGCATTATGGGTGAACATTATGTAGAACTAAAAGAAAATTCAAATTATATAAAAGAGCAATTAACACTAGAAGAAGAAAGATTCTTTAAGACTATAGATTTAGGAATGAGTTTATTTAGTGAAGAGTTAGAAAATACAAAAACTATCTTTAGTGGTGAAGTTGCATTTAAACTATATGATACATATGGATTCCCTTTAGATTTAACAGAAGATATGTTAAAAGATAAAGGATTAAAAGTAGACATAGAAAAATTTGATGAATTAATGGCAAATCAAAAATCTATGGCAAAAGCTGCATGGAAAGGTAGTGGAGATGCCTCAAATGAAGGAGATTTTAAAACTTTACTTGAAAAATATGGAGAAAATAAATTCGTAGGTTATACAAATACTACATACACTTCAAAAATTTTGGCACTTCTTGATGAAAATTTTAAAGAAGTAAAGAATTTAGAAAATCAGATAGGTTGGGTACTACTAGATTCAACGCCATTTTATGCTACAAGTGGTGGACAAAATGGTGATATTGGAGCAATAGAATTTGATGGAAAAAATGCTTTAGTTCTTGAAACTTCAAAATTTCATAATCTTAACTTATCAAAAGTTGATACTCAAGGTACAAAACTTTCACAAAATCAAGTTATAGAAGCGGTTGTTATAAACAGATATGAAGTAGCAAAACATCATAGTGCTACTCACTTATTACAAAGTGCTTTAAAAATGGTTTTAGGAGACAGTGTTTCTCAAGCAGGTTCATTTAATGATTCGTCTAAACTTAGATTTGATTTTACGTATCCTAAAGCTATGACAAATGAACAAATTAACGAAGTTGAAGACTTAGTAAACTCTATGATTACTAGAGGTCTAAATGGAGTTGTAGAAGAATTACCTCTTGAAATTGCTAAAAATAAAGGTGCAATTGCTATGTTTGGAGAAAAATATGGTGAAGTTGTACGAGTTGTTAGTTTTGGTGGAGATGTTTCTATTGAATTCTGTGGAGGAACTCACGTAAAAAATACAGCTGATATAGGAAGCTTTTATATAGTAAAAGAATCTGGTGTAAGCGCAGGTATTAGAAGAATTGAAGCAGTTGTTGGAGCTAGTGCGTTTAAATATATAAAAGAGCAATTAAGTAAACTATCTATGATTCAAACTGAAATTAAATCAAATGATTTAATAAGTGGAATAAAAAAACTTAAAAATGAGATAAAAGAACTTAAAAACGAAATAAAAAATGTACAAAGCAAAACTATTTCTCCTATAAATGAAGAAATGATTGATGATACAAAAGTAGTAGTTAGTGTTATAGAAAATGGTGATTTAAAGAAAATAGTTGATGATATGAAAAATGCGACTGAAAAACTTGCAATTTTACTTTTACAAGCAAAAGATGATAAAGTAATGATAGTTGCAGGAAGCAAAAATACATCTATCAAAGCTGGTGATTGGATTAAAAATATTGCACCAATAGTTGGTGGTGGTGGTGGTGGAAGACCTGACTTCGCAACTGCTGGTGGAAAAGATATAACAAAAATTGAAGAAGCAAGAATTGCAGCGTTAAACTATGCAAAAGAGAATTTATAAGGTTTAAAATTGAGTGAATTTTTTAATAATTTCTCAACTTTAATTATTTTTTTACATGTATTATCTGCTATAATTTGGATTGGTGGGATGATTGTGATTAGATTTGCAGTTCACTACTCTATGCAAGCTATTGAAGAGCCAAAAATAAAATTAGGAAGAACTTTAGAAAACTTAAAAAGATTTTTTTCTATGGTTATTCCATCAATAGTTATACTTTTAATTACAGCTATTACTATGATTTTAGCCTTAGAATTTAAAAATGGGGAGCTTTATAAATTTGTTGTTATAAAAGAAATTATTTGGACAATTATGTCCATTATTTTTGTAGTTATATATGTTAAAAGAGAAAAAGCTCAAAATGCTTTTAATAATGGTGATTTTTTAACAGCAAAAAATCAATTAAATCCATTAGCAAAATATCTTATTCCAACAAACATCATTTTAGGTCTTTTAGCTTTAGTTCTAGGAATAAGATTAAGAGGGTTATAACTCCTCTTAATCTGCTAAATAGTACTCTATTGTAGATACTATTCTAACCTTCTTTATATGTTCACTATTTTTATCACGACTAACAACCTCAAACTGACCTTGAGTAGCTTTTTTAATTTTTCCTAATTTACTATTAGAATCTTGAGCAAATTTTTGTGCAACAGTCCTTGCATTTGAAGTAGCTTCTTCTATCATATTTGGTTTTATATCATTTAAATTTGTATATATATACTCTATTTTCGTATCATAATCATCTGTTTTAAATAAAATACCTTTTTGCGATAATTCTGATAATTTTCCATTCAATGCTCTAATTTTTTCAACTTCGTTACTATAAATATTTATAACTTTTGAAGCTAAATATCTCATAGAAAATTCTTGATTTGAAAATTCGTTTGCCATTTTATCAACTATTGATACTGCACCAAGTGTAATATCTTGATCTTTTAGACCATTATCATTCAGAAATTTAATTATCTCTTTTGTATCCAAATCAATTTTTTGAATTAAAGATTCTAAATCATTACTTGTCTGAGTAATTTTTATAGGCATAATAACTACATCAGCCAAAACTTCTTTCTCTGATAAACCTTTTACAACAACTGTTCTTTCTAAATCTTTTGATTTTAAAAAAGCATCTGATATAAAATATCCTAAGCTTAGCAAACCAATAAAAATAAAAAATCCTAAAATAAATGTTGGTAAAATTCTTACTTTATCCATATATATCCTTTAATTTCTAAAATTTTCACTATCTCTTGAAAAATAGTTATTTATAAAGTTAAACCTAACTAAGCTTTTATCATAATTAAAATCAAGCCTAGGATAATCTTTATAGTTATTAATCTTACCATTTTTTCTCAAAATTTCATCTGTATATATACCACTATAATCAATAATTAATTTATCATCAAAAACACCAAATTCATTTATAAAATCTACATAATATATATCATCTATTATATATGTAAGTATTTCAATATTTTTAAAATCATATTTCTCTACATATTCAAAAGATTTAACTTTTAAATTATCTTTAAATAATGATATAAAGAATCCACTTGCTAGTCCATTCCATTTACAATTTTGATCAAGATTTATATACTCAATAAACAATTTTTTATATTTGATATCTTCAACATTTGCAATATATGAAAATTTTGAACAATAGTCATATGTATTTTGCTTTTTAAGATTACTAAAATTATTATTAAATGAAACATTTTTTGAAGAAATACAAGAATTTAATACAAAAATTAATGGTAAGATTTTTAAAATTTTAAACATTTTAGCCCCCATAAAATAAAAGTTCATTATACTATTTAAATTTTTAGACTTGACATATTTACAATTTTTAACTAAGATAAAGAAATTTTTTCACTAAAAAAAGGGGAGTTAAACTATATGAAAGCCGGTAAAATATTTGTTATTACACTGCTTAGTACCCTGTTTTTCACAGGTTGTTCTTATAAAACAACTGAAGAGAAAGTGGATATTTCGAAGTATCAAAATACTGAAAAACAGGTCTCTATACATCAAAAGGCAACATTTCCTAACAATAAGTTAAATGTGAATAAAGCTAAAAATATTGATGTTTTTAATACAAAAAGTGACTATACTTCAAAACAAGTAAAAATCAATAACAATTTATTTGATTTTTACAATAATTGGGAAGGTGTAAGATACAAAATGGGAGGAACATCAAAGAATGGAATTGATTGTTCTGGTTTTGTACAAAAAGCTTTAAAAGAAAAGTTTAATTTGACTCTTCCAAGAAGTACTGGAGAGCAAGCAAGAATTGGAAAACCAATAAAAAAATCTGAGCTTCAAATGGGTGATTTAGTATTTTTCAAAACGGGTAGAACAAATCATGTTGGTATATATATTGAAGATGGAAAATTTATGCATGCTTCAACAAAAATTGGAGTAACAATTTCAGAATTAGAAAGTGATTACTTCGCAAAAAATTATTGGAAAGCTCAAAGAGTATTCAAATAGTAAGGTAAATTAATGTTAAAGAAAATTTCAATCATAACCACGTTATTTTTATTATTTTTTTCTATACAGGGTAACTTGTATGCGAATCAAAGTAGTAAAAATTCATCTAAAATAGAAAAACAAAAACCTCAACAAAAAAAACAAAATATTCAAAGTAAAAATACAAAAACTAAAACAGATAAAAAATCAAAATCTACTCAGCAAAATAAAATTACAAAAAATAAAGTAGAAAATAAAAAGATTGTTAAAACTAACAATAAAGTAGCTAAAAATAAAAATACAAAATTGCAAAAAATTGCAAAAGTAAACAAAAATCAAAAAAGTGAAAACAATTATTCAAATAGCTACGCATATTTAAATAAAAATGAGAAAGTAAAAGTATTTAATGAATTTTACAACGAAACAAAACATATTAAATACAGAATGGGTGGAACAGGTAAAAATGGGATAGATTGTTCTGCATTCATTCAGAAAATGTTTAAAGAAAAATTTGATTACACACTTTCTAGATCAACAATAACTCAAGTTAATGAAGGAATTGAAGTTAAAAAATCTGAACTTCAACCAGGTGATTTAGTATTCTTTAAAACAAGTAAAGTAGATAAACATGTTGGTGTTTATACAGGAAATGGTGAATTCTTACATGCTTCAATTAAAGGTATACAATATACAAAACTTGATAAACCATTTTACAAAGATTCTTACTGGACTGCAAGAAGAGTTATAAACTAAACTCTTCTGATATAACTTTTTAAATACCTAAAAATTTTGACATAAAAAATAGCAAGATTACGCATATTAAATACATCTTTATTGCATAAAATATATTCAATTTAAATATTTCTTTTGGATCACAATTATATCTAGCACTCATTGTAAGATTTAAACCTGAAATTGGTGATGTCGAAACTGTTGTTGCCCATGCCATTAAAAATGTCATTGCCAGAAGTGTATGATTTGCACTTTGAAAAAAATCACCTAAAATAGATATTGATATAATTGGATGAATTCCTATAAATGCCAAAAGAATGAAAATAAATAAAACAATAGATGCAACTTTATAATCAAAAATAAGAAATGGTAATTTAAAGTTAATTCCTATTAACACACTGCTAGCTAATATACCAAATAGTCCTGCTACTAAGAAAAGTGAAATTTCACTTTTCATTTTTGGTAACTCATCTATTATATGAAATTTTAGAATGTTGATACTTTCTTTGATACCTTTTTTAATTGGTAAAATCAAAATCGTTAATAAAAAAGCAAAAAGTGATATAAGTAAAATGATTTTTAAATCTTTAAAATAGTTGTGTGTTATTAAAACAAAGAAAGATAAAATCAATGGTAGATATAAAGTTTGTAAAGATAATGGATATCCATAAAAATTATCTAAATCAAAATTTCTGCTAGCATCGAAATATGTTATTAAAAATGCTAAAAATGCTAAAACTATTCCAAATGAAATTATTGAATAAGTGTTTAAATTTGGTGCATATGTTAAAGCTGCGGCAAAGGCAACAAAAAATGGTGACCAATAAGCATCACTTGCAAATGAACGTGTCAACACAATAATTTGTAAAGGTGTCAATTTAGCTTTTTTATACATTTTATCTGCTACTAAAAGCAATGCTGATAGATTTATAATAGAACCAAATAAATGAATTCCTATATATGTTTTTATAAAAGATGACTTACCATTTGGTAAATCATCTTTATCTCTTCTAGGGGTTGCTATAAGCTTTAAAAAACCTACAGAAATTAAAAGTGTAAGTAGATATAAATTTACACTTAGTGCTTTTATAAAATCTATACTATATCCTTTTATATAACTATATAAAAAAGATAGCAATGATAAAGAAAGTAGTATTAAAATTAGTTTTTTTGATTTTATTGTAAAAAAAAGTATAGCTGAAGCAATCCAAATAGTACTTACAGAATATATTTTAAAGCTATCATCAATAAAATATGAATAAATTGCAAAAATAAAACTCAAAAATATCAAAAGTCCTGAGAATCTGGAAAGAAGTATCATGATAATCCTAATTTATTAAAATCGTATTATATAAAAACTTAGTATAATTCAACGAAAAAAAGGATGCTTAGTGATAAGACTTGGTTCAAATTCACCGACAAGAGCTAAAATCTTAAAAGATTTTAAAATAGATTTTATTCAAAGTGGTGGTTGCTTCGATGAAGATAGTATAAAAACAACAAATCCAAAAGAATTTTGTTACTTAGCAACAAAAGGTAAATTTAATGAATTATATAGCACTTACGGCATTGAAATACCTTTATTAGTTGCAGATAGTGTTGTAACTTGTGAAGGAAGACTTTTAAGAAAAGCAAAAGATTACCAAGATGCAAAATATATGCTAGAACTTCAAAGTTCTAATAAAACATCTGTAATTACTTGTATGATTTATAAAAGCCTTAATATAGAACTTATAGATATTTCAATTACAGCTTATGAATTTAGTAAATTTGATGAAAAAGATATGATAAATTATTTAGATAGTGGAAAGTGTTTTGGTAAAGCGGGTGCTATTATGGTTGAAGACTTTTGTAAACCTTATATAAAAAGTATTACTGGACTTGAAAGTACAGCTATGGGACTTAGTATTGAAAAATTAATTCCTTTTCTAAAAATATAGATTTTACTAAGATTAAATATTATTTATTATTAATATTAAAAGACTAGGGAATTTTCCCTAGCCTTTAATCAAAAGATGGTTTTGGAGTTTTATCAGTAGACTCTGGTAGTTGTGGATAAACTATAGCTGGTTTATCACCTTTTAATGCTTTTAAGAATGTTACTATTTTAGCTGCATCTGCATCTGTAATAGTTATTCCTAATTGTACAGAACCCATCTCTTTTACTGCATCATTTAATGACCAAATTTGTCCATTATGGAAGTATGGTGCTGTTTCAGTAATATTTCTTAGAGTTGGAGTTTTAACCATTCCATTTTTATCACCTTTAAAATCACCTACATTTGTGAATTTATATTGTTGAGCAACTTGGAATGGTTGCATTGTTCCACCAAGAGCAATTCCTGTATGACAAGCTGTACAACCTTTATCTATAAATGTAGTTAGCCCTTCTTGTTCTTCTTTAGTTAAAGCTTTTGAATCACCACTTAAGAATTTATCAAATCTTGATGGAGTAACAAGAGTTTTTTCAAAAGTTGCAATAGTTTCAGTAATTTTTGCAAAATCAACTTTTACATCTTTTCCATAAGCATTTTTAAATTCATCAACATAAGCTGGAATTGAATTAATTCTTTCCTCAACTAATGCTGGTGGTGCTGCCATTTCTGGACCTGCTTGAACTGGACCTTGTGCTTGATCAGCTAAATGTGGACTTCTTCCATCCCAAAATTGTGCTTTAAAGAACACTGAGTTATAAACTGTTGGTGAGTTTAAATGATGTGGATTTGCTGTCCATCCATGTCCAATTGCTGCTGGAACTCCATCAGCTCCACCAAGTCCAAGGTTATGACATGTATTACAAGAGATTAAATTACTTCTAGATAATCTTGGATCAAAATATAGTTTTTTCCCTAACTCTACTTTTGCATCCGTAATTGGGTCTTTTTTATCATCAATTAATTTCATAAGCTCTGGTTTTGAACTTGGTATTGGCTCTAAACCAGCATTTTTCGCTTTCGTAACCAATTCACTGCTAGCAAATAAACTACTTGCACCTAAAAGTACTACTAAAGAAATTTTTAGTTTCATAATTAAAATCCTCCTATTTGATTTTATTAATCTTAGGATAAAAATTATTAAATGAAAGTTAAATTAATAGTTATTTTTGAATAAAATAATAAAAAAACATATAAAAATAGGATACTATTTGTCCTATTTATCGACTAATAAGACTAATTGTTTAGCTAAAAGTCCTAAAGATTCTTCAACTTTAGTTGTATCTCCATGCTCAATAAAACTATCTTCATATTCAAAAGATTTTATATTTATATTTGTAATTTCTAATTCACTTAAAGCTTCCATTATTGCACTTGCAACACCGCCTTGTTTTTGAGAATCACTAAACACATACCAACTATCATATTTATCACTAAGAGTTTTTAATATATTTTTATCAATTGGTTTTATAAATCTTAAATCTAAAATAGCAATATCTTCTTCATGAAGTTTCTCTACATCTATTGCTTTTGATACACCATTTCCATATCCTATAAAAAGTTTATTTGAGTTACCATCTTTTAATAATTCTGCTTTACCTAATTCAAAATTAGTAGCTTTAAAATCTAGTTCTTTAAAAGAACCTCTTGGATATCTAATAGCACAAGGACTACTTAAAGTATAAGCAAATTCCAATGAATTTTCTAATGTTTCATTATCTCTAGGAGCAAATAAAATCATGTTTGGGATAAACCTTAGAAAATTTATATCAAAAGCCCCTTGATGTGTTTCACCATCATTACCTACAATTCCTGCTCTATCCATAGCAAATACAACAGGTAGATTCATAATAGATACATCATGAATTATTTGATCAAATCCTCTTTGTAAAAAAGTAGAATAAATAGTTATAAAAGGTTTAAATCCTTCTTTTGCCATAGCAGCCATTGAAGTAACTGCATGTTGCTCTGCAATTGCAACATCCCAAAATCTATTAGGATAAGCTTCAATCAATTTATCTACCCCTGTACCACTTGGCATTGCAGCAGTTACACCAACTACATTTTCATATTTTTTTGCAAGATTTAAAAGACTATACGAATAAACTGATGTTGCACTTTTTTGTGTAGATTTTTTAATAAATTCACCATCTTCTACATTAAAAGGACCTACTCCATGCCAATGTTCATGTTGACCTTCAGCTATTTTATAACCTTTACCTTTTACTGTTTTTGCGTGTACAATAACAGGTTTTTGCATAGATTTTGCAATATTTAAAGTATCAATTATCTCTTCAATATCATGACCATCAATTGGTCCAATATAATCTATTCCCATCTCTTCAAACAATATTCCAGGAGTTATTAACTTAATTGAACTTTCTAATCTTTTTGCTAAATATGTTGTACCTTCAGGCATATTATTTCTAATAAATTTATCTACTCTTGCTTTAAAACTTTGATAAAATTTTCCTGCAAGAATTTTTGATAAATATTTTGATATTGCGCCTATTGGCTTTGCAATACTCATTTCATTATCATTTAAAATTATCACGACAGGAAGTTTTAAATCTCCTAGTTCATTTAAGGCTTCATATACCATACCAGCACTCATAGAACCATCACCTATCATAACAACAGGTACTCTATCTTGATTTTTTAGTTTTATTGATTTTGCAGCACCAACAGCAAGAGAAATTGAAGTAGAACTATGACCTGCAACAAAATAATCTGCATTGCTTTCATTTGGTTTAGTAAATCCACATAATCCACCAAACTGTCTTATAGTTTCAAATTCTTCCCATCTATTTGTCAAAAGTTTATGAGCATAACATTGATGAGAAACATCAAAAATAAAAGGATCACTATTTACATCAAATACATAATGCATTCCAAGAGTTAGTTCAACAGCTCCTAAAGTTGAAGAGAAGTGACCACCTTTTCTTGATACCACATCAATAATTCTCTCCCTAATTTTAGAAGCTACCTCTTCTAATTCTTCTACTGATTTTCCTTTTATTTCCATAATATCTACTATTTTAACCCTTCTAAAACTTCATCTAATAATTTAAACAACTTTGTATTTTGATCATTTGTTCCAATAGTAACTCTTATTGCATTTAAACCATACCCTGTTAAATCTCTTACAATCATTCCTCTTTCAAGAAGTTTTTGAGCAACTGTTTTTGAAACAAAATCTTTGAATAATATTGTAATAAAATTTGTATATGAAGGTATATATTCAAATCCTTTTTTAGATGCATACTCTTCGTATCTTTTCATTTCAATAAAGTTTTTTGCAATACACTCTTTTACAAAATCTTCATCTTTTAAAGCTTCAATTGCAGCTGCTAAACTTAAAGTTGTAATATTAAAAGGTGCTCTAATTTTATAGAAAGTTGAAATAATTTCAGGTTGAGCTAAACCATAACCAACTCTCATTCCTCCAAGAGCATAAGCTTTTGAAAAAGTTCCTAAATAAATTGCATTTGGAAATTTAGAGATTAAATCTTTTGGACAAATTCTTTTTTTCTCATCTTTAAAACTTGCATATTCTTGATAAGCACCATCAACTACAACTAATGTATTTTTATCAATAGTTTTTAAAAATTCATAAACTTCATCTTTGTCTAAACATTCACCTAATGGATTATTAGGAATACAAAGAAAAATTACATCTGCCCCATGTTTTTTATATAATTTTGAAAGCTCTTTTAAATTATGTTGGCTACTTTCTGTTTTTATAACATTTGCTCCAACTTGTTTTGAATAAATTTCATACATTGCAAATGTAGTTTTTGCCATTAAAACATTTGATTTCTTTTTACATTTTGCATGGATGCAAAACTCTAAAATTTGATCACTTCCTGAACCAATAATTACATTTTTACTTTCTAAATCAAATTTATTTGCTAATGCTTCTTTTAATTCAAACATAGAATCATCTGGATATAAATACATATTTTTTGCCAAACTCTCTATTTTTGCAACAACTTTAGGACTTGTTCCATATGGATTTTCATTAGAAGCTAATTTTACAACCTCTTTTGGATCTATACCATATTCTCTTACAACTAATTCAATTGGTTTTCCAGCTTCATAAGTTGATAAATTTTTCAATACTTTATTAAATTTCATAATTTTTCCTTTAAATATCTTTTATCTCTTTAACGTAAGATCCTAAAATCTTAATACTTGATTTATGTTTTTCTAAAACTTTTTTAACATTTTCATCATCTTTGTGTCCATCAAAATCTATAAAAAATATAGAATTTCCTTCTACTATATGAGATTTTATTTTTGTTAAATTTATTCCTGCATCATTAAAATCATTTAAAAACTTCACTAGAGATCCTTGTTCATCTGGAAGATTTACTAAAATTGAAGTCTTATCATTTCCACTTGGAGTGTTTTCAAAATCACTTAATATAAAAAATCTAGTTTTATTATTGTCTTTATCTTCAATATTTTCAAATAATATTGGAAGATTATACAATTTTGCAGCAACATGAGGACAAATTGCTGCACTATTTGGTTCAATTGCTGATAATTTTGCAGCTTTGGTAGTAGATTCAACAGGAATTAATTCTACTTCATCTAATCCAAAATTCGTTAAAAACTTTCTACATTGATCAAAAGCTATATCTTTTGAATATATTTTCTTTATATCAGAAATTTTATCACAAGTTGTTGCTAATGTATGATGAATATTTAAAACAACTTCAGCAATAATTTTTGAATTAAAATTTGAAAACCCATTTATAGTATCGTTTACTATTCCATTAGACGAATTTTCTATAGGAACAACACCGTATTTTATCTTTTTTAATTCTAATTCTTTGAAGATTCCTTTAATAGAACTAATTGAAACATAAGAACTCATAGCGCCAAATCTAGCTTCTGCTGCTTGATGTGTAAAACTTCCTTGAGGACCAAGATATCCAATATTTTCTGGTAACTCTATATTTCTTGATATTGCAAAAATCTCTAAAAATAATGCTTCAATAGCATTTCTATTTAATAGACCATTTTTTTCATTATTTATTTTTTCTAATCTATCAATAATTGATTTTTCTCTTTCAGGTCTGTAAATAGCTCCACCACTTTTTGCTTTTAGAGCGCCTACTTTATGAACCAATTTCATTCTATTATTTAGTAGATCTAGAATTTTGTTATCAATACTATCTAATTGTTCTCTTAGTTCTAATAATCCATCTTCATTTGCCATATAAACTTACCTTATTTAATGAACTCTTCTTCTAAAGCAATTAAATCTTCAAAAGTTTCTCTTCTTCTAATTAATCTATCAATCCCATTCTCAACAGCAATTTCAGCAACTCTTCCTCTTGTATTATAGTTACTTGCCATTGTGAAACCATAAGCTCCTGCACTATAAATTGCAACTAAATCGTTGTGAGTAGTTTTTGGTAATTCGATATTCTTTGCAAAAAAATCTCCACTTTCGCAAACAGGTCCTACAATATTACAATCACTAAACTCTTTATTATCATTTAACACTTCAATTCTATGATAAGCATTATATAAAGCTGGTCTAATCAAATCATTCATTGCACCATCTACAATAACAAATCTTTTATTACCATTTACTTTTTCATATAAAACTTTTGTTACAAAAACTCCAGAATTTCCCACAATAAATCTTCCTGGTTCACAAATAACTGTTAAATCAAGTCCAAACATAGTATCTAAAATAGATTGTGCATATTCATATGTATTAATTAGTGTTTCATCTTTGTAAACTATTCCTAATCCTCCACCAACGTCCATAAATGATAACTCTATTTTTATTGCTTTTAAATTTCTAACTAAATCCGCAACTATTTTTATAGCATCTTTAATTGGTTGAAGTTGAGTAAGTTGTGAACCTATATGACAATGAATTCCTGTTGGTTCTAAAAATTCACTATTTTTACATTGGATATACATTCTTTTAGCAGTATCAATATCTACACCAAATTTGTTTTCATGAAGCCCTGTTGAAATATAAGGATGTGTTTTTGGATCAATATTTGGATTTACTCTTATTGAAATTCTTGCAATTTTATTTAATTCTTTTGCTATTAGTTCAACTCTATTTAACTCTTCAGCACTTTCAACATTTATAAGTAATATATCTAATTTTAAAGCTTCTCTAATCTCATCATCACTTTTTCCAACACCTGAAAAAATTATTTTATATGAAGGGATTCCTACTTTTAAAGCTCTTTTAACTTCTCCTATACTTACACAATCTGCACCTGCACCAAGAGTTGCAAGATGTTTTATAACGCTTAAATTTGAATTAGCTTTAACGGCATAAGCAATTAATGATTTTCTTGCTCTGAAAGACTCTTTTAGTTCTGTATATTGCGCTGTAATATGATCAAAATCATAAACATAATAAGGTGTTTGATATTTATTTGCCAGTTCTTTAAAATCTATATTCATTTAATAATCCTCTTGTTAAAATTTTAAATTTAAACTCTTATTAAGTTTAAATCTAAAATTTTATATAAAAAAAGATAAGAAAAAATTCTTATCTTTCTAAAACTTACTTGTCAGTTCCATTCCAAGCAATTTTTGGTTTTCCATCTTCAAACTCAACAGCTGGCATTCCCATAATATTAAATCCACTGTCAACATGATGAATTTCTCCAGTAACTGCACTACTTAAATCACTAAGTAAATACATACCTGAATTTCCAACTTCATCAATAGTTACATTTTTCTTTAAAGGAGAATGTGCTTCATTCCATTTAAGCATAAATCTGAAATCTCCAATTCCTGCAGCTGCAAGAGTTTTAATTGGTCCTGCACTAATTGCATTTACTCTAATTCCATCTCTTCCTAAATCTTCAGCTAAATATTTTGTAGTCATATCTAAAGCTGCTTTTGCAACTCCCATTAAATTATAGTTTGGAATATATTTTTCTCCACCATAATATGTTAATGTTAAAATTGAAGAATTTTTTGAAAGTAATGGTTTTAATTCTTTTGTTATCTCTATTAGTGAAAATACTGATACATCCATTGCTATATCAAATGCTTCTTTTGAGATATTATGAAATCTACCACTTAATCCCTCTTTTGGAGCAAAAGCAATAGAGTGAACAATAAAATCAATTTCTCCTAAATCTTTTTGTAAAGATTCTCTTAATGCAACTATTTCTTCAGGCTTTGAAACATCACAAGGATAAACTAAATTTTCACTACCAAATTCAGCTGCAATTGGCTCAACTCTTTTTTTAAGTGCATCATTTAAATAAGTAAATGCAATTTGTGCACCTTGTTCTGAACATGCTTTTGCTATACCATATGCAATTGATTTATCATTTGCAACACCTAAGATAACACCTTTTTTACCCTTCATTATCATTTCAAATCCTTTGTATTTTCAATTATTTTTATAAAATCTTCTATTTTCCAAGAAGCTGTTCCTATTAAAGCCCCATCAACATTTTCTATCTTGCAAATTTCTTTTACATTTTCAACTTTTACACTTCCACCATAAAGTAAAGGCTTGTTAATCTTTTCTTTAATAGCTTTATGAACACTTCCTATGTCATCATTTGTTGCAGTTACACCCGTTCCAATTGCCCAAACAGGCTCATAAGCTAAAATTAGATTAGAATAATTTGTATCTATATCTATAAATTGTTCATAAATATATTCTAAAGTTTTTTCTAATCCAGCATTTTTTATCTCAAGAGGTTCCCCAATACAATAAATTATTCTAAATCCTAAATTTTTATAAAATTCATATTTTTTTGCAATTTCTTCTTGAGTTTCACCTAAGATATGTCTTCTCTCACTATGACCAATTAAAATTGTTTTTATATCAAACTCTTCAAGCTGTTCCAAACCAATCTCTCCTGTAAAAGATCCATTTTTAGCTGGATAAGCATTTTGTACACCCAAAAGTAAATTAGAAACTGTATTAAATGAATCTAAAGATGTTGAAGTAGGAAATACATAAACTTCATCTTTAATATCATTTGATTGTAAATAGTTATTTAATTTTTCAATAAATAATGATGTACTTTTTCTTGTGTGATTAGTTTTAAAGTTGCTTGCAATAATAGGCATTAGTTATCTTCCTCGATAACTAATGCTTTAACACCTGGTAAAATTTTTCCTTCTATTAATTCTAAAGAAGCTCCTCCACCAGTACTAATAAATGTCATATCAGCTTCATCTCCAGTAATTCTTACTAAGTCTGCCGTATCTCCCCCACCTACAACTGTTGTTGCATATGAACTTGCTACTGCATGAGATATTTTTGTACTACCTTTTGCAAATTTTTCCATTTCATAAACACCCATTGGTCCATTCCATAAAATTGTATTTGCATCACTTAAAACTTCACTAAATAAAAGAGCTGTTGCAGGACCTATGTCTAATCCCATCCAAGATTTTGGCATCTCTTGAACCGGAACAATTTTAGCAATCGCTTCAGAATCAAATGCTTCAGCAGCAACAATATCAACAGGTAAGTATAATTTTACACCTTTTTGTTTTGCTAAATCCATTATTTTTAAAGCTTCAGGAATTAAATCTTCTTCAACTAATGATTTACCAATTTCATGTCCTAATGCTTTTAAGAATGTAAATGCCATTCCTCCACCGATAACTATTTTATCAACTTTTGGAACTAAATTATATAAAGCTTCAAGTTTTCCTGATACTTTAGAACCACCAACAATTGATACAAAAGGTCTTTTTGGATTTTCAACTATATGATGAAAAAATTTAATCTCTTTTGCAAGTAAAAATCCAGCTGCTTTATGATTTTCATCAAAATATTTTGCAATTCCTTCAACAGATGAGTGAGCTCTATGAGAAACACCAAAGGCATCATTTATATAAACATCTGCCATAGAAGCTAATTTTTTACTAAGTTCTTCATCATTTTTTGTTTCACCAGCTTCAAATCTCATATTCTCTAAAAGCATAATTTCACCAGCTTTTAGTTCTTTTGCCATTTTTAAAGTTTGGTCACAAACAACACTTGGAGCTAATTTTATATCTTGTTTTAATAGTATATGTAATCTTTTTGCAATTGGCTCTAAAGAATATTTCTCTTCAAATCCACCTTTTGGTCTTCCAAAGTGACTAGCCAATATTACTGAACAATCATTATCAATACAATATCTAATAGTATTTAAAGCACTTCTTATTCTTCTATCGTCTGTTATATTATTATATTCATCAACTGGAACGTTAAAATCACATCTTATAAATACTTTTTTACCAGCAATATCAATATTTTTTATCTCTTGAAGTTTCATATAGTTCCCCTTATTTTTTAGCTACATAAGCAGCTAAATCAACAAGTCTAGCTGAATATCCCCACTCATTGTCATACCAGCTCATAATTTTTATCATATTTCCACCAATTACTTGAGTTAAATCTGTAGCAATAATTGTTGAATTTGTGTTTCCTATAATATCACTTGAAACTAACATATCATTATCAACTGCCACTATTCCAGCTAACTCTTTTGATTTTTGAGTAAATAGTGCATTTATTTCTTCTTTTGTTGTATCTTTTTTAACTACGAAATTAACATCTACCATTGAAACATTTGGAGTTGGGACTCTTACACTTTGTCCATGTAATTTACCTTCAAGTTGAGGCATAATTAATTTCATAGCTTTAGCTGCACCAGTACTTGTAGGTATCATGTTTTGAGCACCAGCTCTTGCTCTTCTTTTATCAGATTTATGTTTTACATCTAGAATATTTTGGTCATTTGTATATGAATGAATTGTAGTCATTAAACCTTTTTCTATTCCAAATGCATCATCAATAATTTTTGCTACAGGTCCTAAACAGTTTGTTGTACAAGATGCATTTGAAATTATTTTCTCACCATCATAAGTATGTTCATTTACCCCAACAACATAAGTTTTTGTATCATCTTTTGCAGGTGCACTCATAACAACTTTTTTAGCACCGTTTTTAATATGAACTTCGCAAGATTCTTTTGTTAAATAAGCTCCTGTACACTCTAAAACTACTTCAGCTCCACAATCTTTCGTAAAACTTAGTTCATTAGCATCTCTAGTTGAATATAATTTAGCATTTATTTTCCCCATTTTTAAGAAACCATTTTCAACTTTTACATCACCTTCAAAAGTTCCATGAACAGTATCGTATTTTGTAATATACTCAAGCATATCTGGTTTTGCTGTATCATTTATTGCAACTAATTCAACATCATCTCTATTAGCAATAATTCTAGCTACACATCTTCCTATTCTTCCAAATCCGTTTATTGCAACTTTAATAGCCATTTATTCCCTTTATATAAATCTAAAATAGCAAATATTTTATCCAAAAATTGCTATAATAATATTTAATTATAAAATAAAGGTGCAAAATAATTGAAAATTGCAGTTTTTGGTGGCAGTTTTGATCCTGTACATATAGCACATAAAGCTATAGTTGAAAAAGCTTTAAAAGAACTTGATATAGATAAACTAATAATAGTTCCAACTTATTTAAATCCCTTAAAAAAAGATTTTTTATTTGAACCAGAAATTAGATTTGCACTGTTAAAAAAGGTTTTTGAAGACAATCCTAAAATAGAAATTAGTGATTTCGAAATAAATCAAAAAAAACTAAGCTATACTTATGAAACAATAAGATATATTAAGTCATTACATAAACCTTGTAAAATTTATTTTATAATAGGTGAGGACAACCTCAAATCTCTTCATAGGTGGCATAATATTGAAGAACTAAAATCTAGTTTAGAATTTATTGTCGCTAAAAGGGAAGGTTATAATCTAGCAACTAATGAATATAAAACTCTTGAAGTAAATATAGATATTAGCTCTACTAGACTAAGAGAAAAACTAGATTTAAATTTTGTACCAAAAAATATTTGGGAAGATTTAATAAATTTACAAAAAAAGGAAAAATTTGAATAGTAGAATAGAAAACATTAAAACTATTTTAGAAGATAAGAAAGCTGATAACGTTGAAATATTTGATTTAACATCTAAAGATTATTTAGTTGATTATGTTGTAATTGCTTCAACACTAAATCCTAAACATGCAAATGCATTATTGGATCATTTAAAAATTGATTTAAAACCTAAAGGTGAAGAATTTTTAAGAGTTGATGAAGATGATAATTGGACTGTAATTGATTTAGGTGATATTTTTGTTCATTTAATGAGTGAAAAATATAGAGAAAAATATAATATAGAAGAATTTTTAGAAAGCTTTCAAAAAGTAAAAAGTTAATTCATAATTTCAAAAGAGATTACATAATCTCTTTTGCTTCTATTCCCAGAAGTTTCAATCCTACCCTTAAACTTAATTTAGCAATACTTAAAACTTTTAGATAACTTTTTTCTTCACTGCTTCCTATAATTTTATGTTCATTATAGAACTTATGTACACTAGAAGCTAAATTATATAAATATTCTGTAATTTTTTGCATATCTCTTTTTGTAAATGCTTCATTTAAAATAGATTCTAATAAAAGTGATTCATAAACTAAATTTAAAGCTTCACTATTTAAGTTATCAAAACTTACATTTACTATATCATCAAATTTTTGCTCTGATTTAATAAAAAGTTGATTTATTCTTGCATGTGCATAATTTATATAAAAAATTGGATTCGAAGAATCTTGATTTTTTAACATATCTATATCAAATTCTAAGTGAGTATCACTTTTTTTAGTTAAGAATACAAATCTTAGAGCATCACTTCCTATTTCAGCTGTAATATCAGACATAAGAATAACATTACCGGCTCTTTTACTCATCTTGTATGGTTGTCCACCTTTTAAAAGCTGTACCATTTGTGATAAAATTACTTCTAACTTTGATGAATCATTACCTAAAAATTCAATAGCAGCTTTAACTCTAGTAATATATCCATGGTGATCAGCTCCCCAAATATTTATATACTTATCAAAATCTCTATCAAATTTATTTTTATGGTAAATGATATCTCCTGCAAGATATGTTGGGATTCCATTATCTCTTACAACAACTCTATCACTATCATCGCCAAATTGTGTAGATTTTAAATAAATTTTATCATCTTTAGGATACAAAGAGCCATTTTTTTCTAATACAGCTTTAGTATCATTCCAAGAACCATATAATGACTTTTCAGAAACAAAATTATCAAAAGTTATTCCTAAATCAGCTAAGTCTTTAACTATAATTTCCATTACTATGTCTTTTGCAAAAATAGCCATCTCTTCAAATCTAGACTCATCATAGATTATATCTTTTCCATATTTTTCTATAACTTTTTTGGCAATATCAATTAAATATTCACCTCTATAATAACTCTCTGGATATTCTACACTTTCATTAAAAATAAAATCTCTTGCAGCTAAACTAACTGAAACTCCAAGAAGTTGCATTTGAGCACCAGCATCGTTTATATAGTACTCCGTTGTAATATCATAACCTAAGTATTTTCCAACTTTATATAAAGTGTCTCCAAATACAGCACCTCTTGCATGCCCAATATGAAGTGGTCCAGTTGGGTTAGCACTTACATATTCTAAAAGAATTTTCTCATTCTTTATATTACCTTTTGCAAAATCATCTTTTGCTTCTAAAGCCACATTTGCAAGTTTTTCTATAAAAGTATTTGAAAGAGTAAAATTAATGAAACCTTTTACAGCTTCTACTTTTTCAAATAAATCTTTATTTTCTAGTTTTAAAACCAAATCTTCGGCTATTTGCATTGGAGATTTTTTAAGTTCTTTAGCTAATGAAAAAGCAGCTGGAGTAGCAAAATGTCCTAAAGAGACATCTTTTGGTTTTTCCAAAACGATATCTCTATTTAATATCTTTTCTATATACTCTTTAATAATATTCTGCAATTTATTTCTCTTATGAATTTTTTATTTCTTGATTTTGTACAGGTGCTTCAGGTTTTTTTTCTATTTCATCACTTTTTTTAGCAACCACTTCTTCTTCATCTTCTTTCACAGCTTTTTTGAAGTTTCTAATACCACTTCCTAACCCTTTTGCAAGTTCTGGAATCTTTTTACCACCAAATAAAATTAAAACAATTAGAACTATTATTAATAATTCCATACCGCTTGGCATACTCATAAAAATCCTTTATTTATTAAAATTAAACCTTTTTTGTTTCACTTACTTTTGAATCAGCTTTTTTTTCATTATCTTCAATTTTAGATGCAGTCGCAACTTCTTCTTCATCTTCTTTTACAGCTTTTTTGAAGTTTTTAATACTACTACCTAAACCCTTTGCTAATTCTGGTATTTTTTTACCACCAAATAGAATTAAAACAATTAAAACAATCACCAATAACTGCATACCGCTTGGCATACCCATCATCTATCCTTTTTTTGATATGAAAATTATTATAACTAAAAAAACTTAAAAAATTTTGACTAAGGTCATTTCATAAAAAGCAGAGTTATCTTGAAACCAATCATAACTAAAAATATTGATCCAAATAGATTCAAAGCTATATTTAATATTGCGAAATTTAACGAACTATTAAACAGTAAATAAGTATCTAATGCAAAAGTTGAAAATGTAGTTAATCCTCCCAAAAATCCAGCAACTAAAAATGCTTTAACCGCTGTTGAGATTTCTTGAGTTGAAAAATATGCATATAATATGCCTATTATTAATGAACCTACTAAATTTACAAATAGTATTCCTATTGGAAAACTATTTATTCCTAGTTTATGTATATAATCTACAGCATAAAATCTCAATATTGATCCAAGTGCTCCACCTAAACCAACTGAAAAAATAATCTGCAAATTATTTGACATAATTTTTATACTCTTTTTCGAAAACTTCTCTCATATTTTTTTCTGTATCTTCATACCATGAAGTATCTTTACTAGCTTGAACTGGTTCTAAATAAACAACTTTAACAACACCTGGTGCAGCTTCAGCTTTTTGTGAATTTACTATATTTCTAGTATTAAACATAACTACTGGTTGAACTTTTAAGTTAAATTTATTTCCAACCATTTTAGCTCCAGCTTTAAATTCTCCCATATAAGTTCCATCACTTCTTGTTCCTTCTGGGAACATTGCTATTGGTCGACCAATTTCTAATCTATTTTTCACATCAGATAAAAGTTTAATTAATCCTGCTTTATTTTCTCTATCTACACTTATCATTCTTGGAGCTTTTATTATATGTCCAAAGAAAAATAGATCTGCAATCTCTTTTTTTGCAACCCAAGCAATATTTCTACTATGAATATGTTCCATTATTATAATATCAAGAAGAGATTGATGATTAATTATTATTAAATCACAACTCTCATCTAATTTTCCTTCAACTTCTAATTTTATTCCTAAAAAAAACATTTGAACTTTCATCCAAATTTTTATTACTTTATGTGCATGATTTCTAAATAGATACATAAAAAAAACAACAATTGCAACAGTTATTGAAAATTGAATAAATACAAAAATTCCTCTAATTTTTCTCAAAACTATCCTCCTTTATCCAACCTATAAATCCATCTTCAACACCTAAAACTTTAATAAATTGTCCTTTTTTTTCCAACACTTCAACTTCTAACTCTTTATCTGCTTTAAAAAATACTGTTGAATTTTTTGTCGGTAAAATATATACAAAAGAATCTGTTTGTATTTTCCCTTTATCATTTGGAAGATTGTATATTAAGGCAAAAATAAATGTTATTACAACAAATGGTATTAAATATTTTTTTCTTTTCCAAATAAACAGAATCAATAAAAATATACAAACTATTGTAGACGCTACTTTTTTATATTTTTCAAATGTTGAATCATTTGGATTTAAATCTGTTTGTGTACTTACAAGCTCATTTTGTAATATTAAAGGAACTCTTACTTCTTTAAATGAGTTTGATAATGAATTAAAGTATGTAAAAGTAAGATTCTTATCGTAAATTGGTGTTACAACATAATAAACTAAATTTTGAATATTTTCCCACTCTTTAATACTTGAAACACCTTGTTCAACTACATTGTCTAAATTAAAATCTTCTAAATTAGAATTAACTGCATCAATATCAATTATTGTCAATGCTTCTTGATTGTTATACTGTTTTGTTTTATATGCTTTTAGTATTATATTATCAGCAATAACTTTAGAAAATCTATCATCATTTTTTCCAATATTTGAAAAACCTATATTTCCAGTTTCAATTGTGCTAATATCAATAAGAGAATTAGAATTCCAAAGCTTTACCTCAATAATAGGTAATTTGAAATTTGAAGATTTTACCTTAAAATAAAAACTATTTTCATAAGTATCATCTGAAATCTTTTTCCAAGGTGAACTTGGATTCATAACAGTAATATTTGATTGATTTGAAAAATTTGTTGTAAGAGAAGTAAAATCAGTAGTTGTAACTAAAGCTTTAACTTTTACTTCAAATTTTTGATTTTTATGTACACTTGTAGGTTCTTTTAGGATACTTAGATATAGATTTTTTGCTGCAAACAAATTAACTGCAAAAACTGTTACTATTGATATTAAAAGTAATATTACTTTTTTCATTTTACTTAAAATAGAAGAGTACTTCTATTTTAAAAATCCTTTCAACATATTAACACCATCAGTTGAACCTAAAATGTCTTCAATAGCACGTTCTGGATGTGGCATTAAACCAAAAACATTTTTCTCTTTATTACAAATTCCAGCAATATTAGAAACACTTCCATTCATGCTAACTAATTCTCCATCTTTTGAACAATATTTTAATAAAATTTGGTTATTCTTTTCAAGCTCTTTTAATCCAGCATCATCAATATAATAATTTCCATCATGGTGTGCAACAGGTATATTTACAACATCACCAACATTTAAAAGTTTTAAAAAATCATTATTATTATCTATAACCTTTAGGTGATGATATTTTGAAATAAAATGTAATGTATCATTTCTTTTCATTGCACCTGGAAGAAGTCCAGCTTCAAGTAAAATTTGGAATCCATTACAAATTCCTATAACTTTTCCACCATTTGATGCAAATTTCTTTACATCTTCCATAATAGCTGCAAATCTAGCAATAGCTCCACTTCTTAAATAATCGCCATAAGAAAAACCACCTGGAACAACAACTAAATCTGTACCTTCAGGAAGCTTACCTTCTTTATGCCAAACAACTTCTACATCACAACCTAATTTTGAAAATGCATACTTTGCATCAAATTCACAGTTTGTTCCTGGAAATTGTAATACTGCTACTTTCATATTAACCTACTATTTCAACACTATAATCTTCGATAACAGTGTTGGCAAGAAGTTTCTCACACATTTTTATAACTTCTTCTTTAGCTTTTTCTTTGTCTGTTGAATTAAGCTCAATAATAATTTGTTTACCAACTCTAACATCAGAAATCAAATCTTTAAATCCTAAAGTTCCTAAAGCATGATTAATAGCTTTTCCTTGATCGTCTAGAACACCTTTTTTTAATCCAACATTTACAACTGCTTTCATATTTTCCATACCTTTTATTATATTTTTTGCTGATTATATCTAAAAATTTATTTGCTTAATCTTTCTAAAATAGTCTTGTATCCATTTAAAATTTTATCTTTTATCTCTTGTGGTACATTTACTTGAAGTTTTTCTCCAGCTTTTAAAGATTTTGATTGTTCTTTCCAATTCTCTTTTTTACCAAAATCTCTTAAAATTTGTTTATCCATAGAGATAAAATTGCCTTTTTCAAAATCTTCTAAGGCAATAAATCTTGAACTTTCTGGAGTTAAAACTTCATCACCTAAAACCCATGAACCATTTTTATCTACAAATATTTCAAACTTTGTATCAACAACAACAATACCTCTTGTTTTTGCAAAAGCTGTAAAATCATTAAATAGTTTTTCTAAACTTGAAATAATTTCAGGAAATTTTTCTTTTACACTACTAGTTTTTAATGGCTCGTCTTTAATACCTTTAGTTGTAGGAGTAAAAATAGCACTATCAAATTTATGCCATTCAGTTAAATTTGAAGGTAAATTTAATCCATAAGGATCTAAACCATTTTTAATAGCTTCAAATAAAGAACCTGTTAAATAATTTCTAAAGATTAATTCAAATTGAACTACTTCACCTTCAATTTCAGCCTCTAAAGGTTTACATAGTTCCATCATTTGACATCTTTCAAATTCCTCTACATCACTTGAAACATTCTCATCTAAAATTGCAGTTCTTATACCAGCTTTTTTTGCAAAACTTGCACCAAAATTTGAAATAGCAGTTTGAATTTTTCCTTTACCTTCTATTTCTAAATTTAGTGGTATATCAAATACAGAAGTTCTATCACTTCTTACAAGTAATACTTTTGCTTCATCTCCTGGACAACTATATAAATCAGCATTTTTACCTATGTAAAAAAGGTTATAACCTAAATTTTCAAGTTCTGCTAAACCTTTATTTGTTGTTGTTTTTTTACTATCTGGCCAAAGTCCTAAAGCTTTAATGTTTTCAATATTCATCTATTCTTCCTATTATTTATTCATTATTATTAAACTTTTTAAAATTGCTAAAGATGTATTTAATTGATTATCTTCCATCAAATCATCTTTTGAAATAACTTTTTTATTCTCATCTTTTATAGCTTTTTCTTCTGCTTTAATTTTTTCATCAACCTTATTTAACTCACCTTCTAAATGTTTTTTAAGGTCTGCTTCTTTAATTTTTATAGTATTCTCATCACTTTTTGTAACTTTACCCGCACTTGCAATAATATCAGGTGTTACTCCCTCAGCTTGAATTGTTCTTCCACTTGGTAAATAATATTTTGCAATTGTAAGTTTGATATTTTCTGTTTTTTCATTATCTATTGGAAGTACAGCTTGAACTGAACCTTTTCCAAAAGTTTTTTCTCCTATAACAACTGCTCTTTTGTGATCTTGTAAAGAACCACTTACAATTTCTGATGCCGATGCTGAACCTTCATTAACAAGAACAACTAAAGGTAAATCTGTCTTAAATCCTAATTTATTCGCTTCAAATTTTTCCTCATCTGCAACATCTCTTCCTTTTTGAGAAACTATAACTCCATTTTTAACAAACATATCAACAACGCTAATTGCTTGATTTAGGAGTCCTCCAGGATTATTTCTTAAATCTAAAATAATACCTTTTGCATCTTTATTTTCTTTGATTGCTTTTTCTAGCTCAGTTGCAACTTTTGTATCAAAACTTGAGATTCTAAGATATAAAATATTTTCACCTTCAAGTTTTTTTGCAAAAACAGATTGAACTTTTATAACATCTCTTTTCATTTTTACTTCGATTGGTTTTGGGTCACCTTTTCTAACAAGAGTTAGCTTTATATCAGTATTAGGCTCTCCTCTCATCATATTTACAGCTTCATCCAATGTCATTCCAATAGTCGAAGTTTCATTTATCTTTAAAATAATATCAAGTGATTTAACTCCTGCTTTAAAAGCTGGTGTATCATCAATTGGAGAAATAACAGTTAACGCACCATCTCTCATTCCAACAGTAATCCCTAAACCACCAAACTCCCCTTGAGTTTGAATACTCATTTCTTTACTAGCTTTTTTATCTAAATAACTAGAATGGGCATCTAATTCTTGCATTAAACCTTTTAATGCTTTATCAACAATTTCTTGTAATTTTATATCATCAACATAGTATTTTTCAACTGTTCCAATAACTTTTGTTAATTTTGACAATGATTCAAATCTTGTTTGTGTAGGTTCCTCTACTTTTTCTTTTGCAAATAAGCTTGAACTTAACACAAATGCAATAGAAGTAGCAACTAATAATCTATTCATAATTTTTTCAACCTTTAAAATTTATAGCCCATTATTATACAAAAAATTTCATAAAAGTATTATTTTATTAAAAATTTTGTAATATATCAGTTAGTTTTAAAAAAGGTTAATTAAATGAGCATAAAAGAGAATGTTGATTATATAAAATCTGAATTAAGTAGTGAAGAAAAACTTCTTGAAGGTTTTGTAAAAAGTGAGAGATTTTTTAAGAAATATAAAAATCTACTTATTGCTTTGGTTGTAGCTATTGTTCTTGGTTCGATTTTTTATGTTGTTAAAAAAAGTTTTGATGAATCAAACAAATATGAATCAAATTTACTTTTAAATAGTTACTTAGAAAAGGGTGATGAAAAAGCACTTGAAGATTTAAAAAATAAAAATAAAAATCTTTATGAAGTTGCTTTGTATTTAAAAGCGAAAAAAGATGAAAAATCAGTTGAAATATCTTTACCTATTTTAAAAGAACTTTTAGAATTTGAACTTGCTAAAAAAGATAGTAATCTTGAAGCTTTAGACAAGCTAAGCATGAAAGGTGATTTTTTACTAAAAGATTATGCACTTTTTAACAAAGCTCTTATTTTAACTAATGAAAAAAAATATCAAGAAGCTAAAGATACATTAGCAAAAATATCAAATGATTCAAGAACTATTGAATTAGTTAATTTATTAAACCACTATCTACTTACAAAATAAGGAAAAACATGAAATCTATATTAATTTCAACTCTAGCTTTAGTTTTATTTACAGCTTGTTCTGGTAAAAAATATTATGAACCAAAAGAAACAAGTGACGACATTGAACTAAACAAAAGCTCAATTGGTTCATCTATTAAATCATTTAATAGAATTGGTGGAACGTTAGAAGACAATAAGTTTATTACAAAAGCAGGTGTTTCAAATACTGAACTTCCAGAAGGATTTCAATTTTTAAATACAACAGAAGATGGTAAAATTATTGCAACAAATTATATTGATAAGATTTTAATTGGTAACGAAGAAAAACCAATGAAAGATCCAATTGTTGCAGCTTCAGTTAAAAACAATAAATTGGCAGTTATTCATTCAAATAATACTATGGAATTAATTGATTTAACTAGTAATAAAACCCTTTTCAAAGAATATTTACCAATATCTTTAGCGAATGATACAAGAATTGCAAATCCATTATTTTTTGGAAACCTTATATTATTCCCAACTTTAAATGGTAGAGTTTTAATAGTTTCTTCAACAAATAATGAACAAATTAAAAATATAGCTGTTGATCATGAACATGAGATAAATAATATAATTGAGTTAGGTGTAATTGAAAATGAACAAACATTAATTGTTGCTAGTTCAAATAAAATAGTATCAATATCTCCAAAAGAGATTTTATCAAAAAACTATAGAATAAGAGATGTTGTTGTTTCAGGAAAAGATATTTATGTTGCAACAATAGATGGTCAATTAATAAAATTATCTTCTAGTTTAGAAGAAGTTGCTAAGAAAAAATATAAGTACGCTAAATTCCATACTTTAGCATTTACAAATTCTTTATATGCTGTTGAATCTCAAGGTTTCTTAATAAATATTGATAAAGACTTTAAAAAAGATACAGTTTATGATTTTAGTTTCGATAATGAAGAAAGAATGATAGCTATCGGAAATACAATTTACTACGGTTCAGATAAAATAATACTTCCTTAAAAAATTAATTTAGATTTAGTGAGACTATGTTCTCATTAAATCTAAAACCTCTACATTAAGAAAAATTTCTATTAGCTAAGAATTCAACTAAAACTGTTGCATATGATCCTTTTGGTAGAGTAAAATCTAAACTACACATCTTTTTCTCTAAATCATATTTACAAGTTATATTTTTGGGAAAAATTATAGCTTCTCTTCTATATCCTTTTTCACTAATTGCACTGTCATCATATTTTTGTTCTATTTTTAATGCTTCTTCTCTTGCTTTATAAACATCTCGTCCAGGAAGTAATCCAGTTGGAGTTATTAAATGCTCTTTAAAATCAGCTAAAACTTTTTCGCTTATAGATTTTGGAGTAAAAAGTTTATCATTTTTTATATCATAAAAAATATCACCATTTAAAAGTTTAAAACTATTTTTATCTAATTTCAATCTCTCAACTAACCAAGCATTAAAAAAAGTACTTTGATATGCACTCATTAACATTTTCGCAACTTTTTTATCTTTTACTTTTCCATCTCCGAAAAGTAATTCTTTGGCTTTTTCTAGGTTATCTTTTACATCTTTTCCAAATCTTTGATAACCAAAATAGTTTGGCATACCAAATTTTGAAATAATTTTTAGTATTTTTTCTATATGAAAAATATCAGCTTTTTCAACTTCATGTAAATTAATTTTAAATCTATTACCTTCTAAATCACCAATGTTTAATTTTTTATTATGCAAACAAAGTTCTTTTATTTCAATTTTTTTTGATTTAAAATTTTTTAATTCTTTTGAATATTTTTTTGGAATAGTAATATATTGAATTGTCGTTGCTCTCTTATCTTTAAGACCAGCATAACCTATTTCATTTGAAAATACACCTAAAAATTTAGATAATCTATCTAATAATTCCCAAGTATCACAATTTTGTTTTTTTATCTCTAAAACTACAAAGTTCCCAGAATTTGAGAACTTTATAGGTTGCTCTTCTACTATAAAATCTTCTTCATTTTGTAAAAATTTAAAGTTTAAAGTTTTATCATTTAATGGATAAACTCTTCTTATCAAGCTTTTGCTCTTTTTGAATTCTCTTGCTCAAATACAGTTCTACACTCTGTACAAAATCTTGCAAAAGGTTTTGCTTTTAATCTTCCTATTGGAATATTAATTCCACACATATCACAAATACCGTAAGTTCCTTCTTTTATCTTCTTTAGAGCCTCTTCAATTTGTTTTAGCTCATCTAATTGGTGATTTGCAATCATCCCTTCAGTAAATGAATCACTCACAAAATCTGCATAGTCAAGGTCATCATTAATATCTTGATCTTTTAACTGATCAATACTATCAATACTACTATGTATATTTTGTGAAAGACTATCTTTTCTTTGAAGTAAAATTGTTTTTAATTCATCAATTTGATTCTTATTTGCCATAAACTCTCCTTAAAAATTCGTGCGATTATACCCTTTTTTAATAGTTACTTAACTTAAAATTGCTAAAATTATTATATTTCATAAGGAGTCTATTATTAGAGCTTATACACTTTTTTCAATAGTTACCATTGTAAGTTTTTTAATATTTCTTACATTTTTACTATTCGTTTATAAAAATTATCCTAATCAATATAAAACTTTAGAGATGACAAAACTTTCAAATTTTGCATATTCTACTAAAGATTATAATCAAAGATTTAAAGACTATACAATTTCAAAAAAAGAGTTAAGCGACTTAAATTTTAAAAGTAACTATATGGATTTTGTCTATGCAAACTAGTGTTTTTCTTAATTTTGTTTTTCTACAAATTTATAAACATAAATCTAGACATCTAGCAATATTTATTCTTTCAATATTTATTGTATTTCTTTGTTGTTCTACACTTTTTATAAAAGACTCTTTACAAAATAGTCTTTTTAAAACATTAGAAAATCATAGTGATTTTATAATTCAAAATAAATTTAATAAAAATATAGATTTGGAAATTATAAAAAAATTAGAAACTATAAGAGGAATTTCAAATATTGAAGAAAGAGTTTATGGACAATATAAATTTATAAGTGACAATATCTATTTTACAATTGTTGGAATTTCTAGTAAAGATTTAGAAAAAGATTCAATTATTGTTGGTCAAGGAGTAAAAAAACTTCTTGAAAAATATCAATTCATAAATGAATTTATAATAGAAAATAAAATTTTCAAAATCCAAAAAAGCCTTAAAGGTGAAGAAAATTTAGTTGCAAATGATTTAATAATAATGGATATAAATTTAGCTAAACAAATTTTACAAATAGAAAATAATCATGCTACAGATATAACTTTTAATGTAAAGAATGAACTAGAAAGAGATAATATAAGAGAAAAAGTTTATAGATTAGACAATAATATAAAAGTTATAGAAAAAGCTGAAATAAAAAAGAATTATGAAAATATTTTTAACTATAAAGGCGGATTTTTTCTAACACTATTTATAGTTGTAATTTTTACTTTAAGCTTAATCATTTTTCAAGTATATTCTCAAATTAGCTCAAATGAAAAAAAACAGATTGCTATATTAAAAGCTTTGGGATTTAGCATAAAAGATATTATCAAATTAAAATTCACTGAAAATTTTATAATCTCATTTGTTGCATTTATCTTAGGGACTATTTTTGCATTTATTTTTGTTTTTATTTTACAGGCTCCTGTTTTAAAATATATTTTTATTGGATTTAACAATTTAGAAAATAATTTTCTATTAGATACTTACTTTAATGTTTCATCAATATTTACTATATTTTTATTCTTTATGATTCCTTTTTTAAGTGCAGTTTTAATACCTGCATGGAAAACATCAGCAATAAATCCATTTGAAAGTTTAAAATGATAAAAATAGTAAATCTAAATAAAATATTTTATAAAAATACAAATAAAGAGTTTTATTCGCTAAAAGATATAAATTTAGAGATAAAGAAAGGTTCTTGTACAGTTCTAAAAGGTGTTAGTGGAAGTGGTAAATCAACTCTTTTATCAATAATATCAACTATGCAAAAACCAACAAGTGGTGAAGTATATTATAAAGATGAACTAATCTCTAAATTTCCAGATATTCATTCAAGTAATTTTAGAGCAAAAAATATAGGATTTATTTTTCAATTTTTTAATCTTTTTAATGAATTTAATGTAAGAGACAATGTATCAATTCCATTAATTCCTTTAGGATTCTCCCAAAAAGAGATTGATATTAAAGTTGAATCGGCTTTAAAACTAGCGAATATTTATCATAAAAAAGATGAACTAATTTTTAATCTTTCAGGTGGAGAAAAACAAAGATGTGCAATTGCAAGAGCTTTAGTTAATGAAGGTGAACTTATTTTATGCGATGAACCAACAGCATCTTTGGATTATGATAACTCACAAAATTTTATAAATATTATTAAAAATCTCAAAGATTTAGGAAAAACTATAATTATTGCTAGTCATGACCCTATATTTTTTAACCAAAATTTTGTTGATTTAGAAATAGAACTAAAAAATGGAACTATTCATGAATAATTTATTTTTATCAAACGAAATTATTATTCTACTTTTTTCTCAAATAGTGATTTATTTTTTACTTTTTATATCTTTTTTTATTTCTATTCAAATTCTTAAGAATTGGGATTATACTAAAAGTAATTCTTTACAATACAATCTAGAAAAAAAAGCCTATTTAGTTATATTAATAATTTCATTTGCTCTTTTTTCAAAAATATTCACTTTTTTCTACTTTATATATAGTATAGATTCTTTAACTTTTTTAGTTCATGGAGCAATGTGTGCTGCAGGAATTTTTTCTTCAAATGATTTTGGGAATTTTTCTCTTGTTTTAAAAGTAATAAATCTATTTTTCATTGGATTTTGGATTATTCTTAACTATTTAGATTTAAAGCAAAAAGATTATAAATACACAAAATTAAAATTTTCTTTTTTTATTATAATATTTGTTCTTTTTAGTGTAGAACTCATTTTAGATTTATATTTTTTAATAAATATACCAACTAAAGAGCCTGTAGAATGCTGTTCTATAATATTTGGAGTAAGTAGTGTATCTACGAATATTCCTTTTAATTTAAATATTCCAAATTTAATCACAATTTTTTATTTATTATACATACTAACTGTTATTTCAAGCTTACAAAAAAAGTCTCTTTTACTTCTATTTTCTAATATTTTATTTACTTATTTAGCTTATTTTAGTGTAACTTACTTTTTTTCAACATACATTTACGAACTTCCAACTCATCAATGTCCTTTTTGTATGCTACAAACTGAGTATAATTTTATTGGATACTTTATATGGAGTAGTTTGTTTTTAGGACTCTTCTTTTCTATCTGTACAAATATTTTTTCAAAATTTGAAGGATTAAATAAGGGGAAAATCTACAAATTGTCTTTAATCTTTAATTCAATATTTGTATTATTGGTTAGTTTTTATGTTGCAAGATACTATATTTTAAATGGAGTTTTATTATAAATCCGTGAAAACACGGATTTATTTAATTATTTTTTATCTTCTGCAGGAGCAGTTACTGCTTCTTTTACTTCTTGAGCAGCATCTTTAACTGCAGTTGTTGCTTCTTTAGCTTCTTGTTTTACTTCTGCTGTTGCTTCTTTTACAGCTTCTACTGCTTTTGCAGTTTCTGTTTTAGGAGCTTCCACTTTTGTTTCTGCTGGTTTTTTATCTTCTGTACAACCTGTAAATAATGCCACTGCTACAGCTGATGCTAATAAAATTTTTTTCATTTTGCGTTCCTTTTTTGTAATATTTTATTCTTTTGAAATAAAGTGCGGAATAATACCAAATTAATCGTGAAATAATTGTTGTGAAAGTCTAACTTGAAGAAAATTAAATAGATTGGAGGAGGTAGTCGGACTCGAACCAACGCATGTCGGATTTGCAATCCGAGGCATTACCAGCTTTGCTATACCTCCAACAAAGACAAATCAAAAAAGTAAAATTTGATTATTTAAGTGGCAGAGGACAAGGGATTCGAACCCTCGGAGGCGTGAACCTCGCCGGTTTTCAAAACCGGTACAATCGACCAACTCTGTCAATCCTCTACTCTTAGTGGTGCGAATGGTGAGAATCGAACTCACACTCCGAAACCGGAACGGGATTTTAAGTCCCGCGCGTCTACCTATTCCGCCACACTCGCATTTTTGTTAAGAACCCTTTTAAGTTTTTACTTAAATTGGACTGGAATTATAGTGGCTTTTTTTATATTTGTCAAGAGTTTTTTAATTTTTTTTTGAAATTATAAAATTACTCTATTTTTAATGTAATCTGAAAATGAATATTTGTATAATCAAAAAGTATTTTTTTAAATTTTTATAAGGACTAATATGAGAAGTGATGAGATAAAAAAAGGGTTTGATAGAACTCCCCATAGATCTTTACTTAGAGCAACTGGATTAAAAGATGAAGATTTTAATAAACCGTTTATTGGTGTTGCAAATTCATTTATTGAGTTAATTCCTGGACATTTTTTCTTAGATAAAGTATCAACTATTATAAAAGATGAAATTAGAAAAAATGGATGTGTTCCTTTCGAATTCAATACTATTGGTGTTGATGATGGAATTGCTATGGGACATGATGGAATGTTATTTTCACTACCAAGTAGAGAGTTAATTGCAAACTCTATTGAAACTGTAATGAATGCACATAAATTAGATGCTATGATCGCTATTCCAAACTGTGATAAAATTGTTCCAGGTATGATTATGGGAGCATTAAGAGTAAATGTTCCAACAGTTTTCGTAAGTGGTGGAGCTATGCAAAAAGGTTATACAAAAGATGGTACTCCAATAGATTTGGCTACTGCTTTTGAAGCTGTTGGAAAATTTGAAGCAGGTGATATTAGTGAAGAAGAGTTAAAAGATATTGAGTGTAATGCTTGTCCAAGTGGAGGTTCATGTTCTGGTATGTTTACTGCTAACTCTATGAATACTTTAATGGAGGCCATGGGTATTGCTTTACCAGGAAATGGAACTATTTTAGCTTTAACAAAAGAAAGAGAAGAGTTATATAGAAAAGCTGCAAGAAGAATTTGTGAAATCGCTCTTGATAGAGCATCATTAGAAAAATTTAAATTAAAAAATATTTTAAATGAAAAAGCTGTAAGAAATGCTTTTGCTGTAGATATGGCAATGGGTGGAAGCTCAAATACAGTTTTACATATGCTTGCTATTGCAAAAGAAGCTGGTGTAAATTTCAATCTTGAAGACATAAATAAGATTTCAAAAAGAGTTTCACATATTGCAAAAATTTCTCCTTCTCTAAGCACTGTACATATGGAAGATATAAATAAAGCTGGTGGAGTAAATGCTGTTATGAAAGAGATGTCAAAAAGAGGAGATGATATTCTTTTAGACAATCTTACAATTACAGGTGAAAGTCTTTTAGAAAGAATAAAAGATGCTTACATAAAAGATACTAACATAATTCATACTATAGACAATCCATATTCAGAAGTTGGTGGATTAGCAATTTTATATGGTAATTTGGCTGAACAAGGAGCAGTTATTAAAACTGCTGGTATTACAGGAAGTAGAGTATTTACTGGGAAAGCTGTTTGTTTTGATGGGCAACCTGAAGCTATTAAAGGAATTATAAGTGGTAAAGTAAAAGCTGGAGATGTTGTAGTTATTAGATATGAAGGTCCAAAAGGTGGTCCTGGAATGCAAGAGATGCTAGCTCCTACAAGTCTTATTATGGGAATGGGTCTAGGAGATAAAGTTGCACTTATAACTGATGGAAGATTTAGTGGTGCTACAAGAGGAGCATCTATTGGTCACGTTTCTCCAGAGGCTGCAGAGGGTGGAATGATTGGTTTATTAAAAGACGGTGATGAAATTCATATCGATGTTGACAAATATATTTTAAGTGTAAATTTAACATTTGAAGAAATTGCTCAAAGAAGAGACGAATTTGTACCTGTTAAAAAACCAATTAAATCTTCATGGTTAGGACAATATAGAGCTTTAGTTACAAATGCAAGTAGTGGTGCTATTTTAAAAACTGATCTGTAATTTAAAATAGGCTTTTTGCCTATTTTAAATTTACTCTTGATTAACTTTTTATTGTAAAATAGTTTACATTGATTTGCTATATTTCTTGTATTATAAATTTTTATATTTAAGGATTCTAATTTGAATAAAAAACTATTTTTTACATCTATTGTATTGGCTACTTCACTTTTTGCAAAAACTATTGAATTTGAAGAGGTGGATAAAAGTCCACAGAGAATAGCCCCAAACTCTACTTCTGAAATTTTATCTTTTAATAATAGTATAAAATCATCCGTAAATTCTATTGTTAATATCTCAGCAAAAAGAAGTGTAGATTCAAATATTGATAATCTTCCTATGCAAATGTTCGATGACCCATTTTTTAGAAAATTTTTTGGAGAAGAGTTCTCAAATCAATTTAAACAAAATAGAGTTCAAAGATCACTTGGTTCTGGAGTTATTGTTACAAAAGATGGATACATTGTAACAAATAACCACGTTGTTGAAAATGCAGATGAAATAAGCGTAACAATTGGGGATGATCCTACAGAATATTCTGCAAAATTAATTGGAAAAGATGGGGATAGCGATATTGCTGTAATAAAAATTGATTCTAGTAAACCACTAACTCCTATAAAATTAGCAGATTCTAACTCTCTTCAAATCGGAGATGTAACTTTTGCTATTGGAAATCCTTTTGGTGTTGGTAATACTGTAACAATGGGTATTATCTCCGCTTTAAATAAAGATAAAGTAGGAATTAATAAATATGAAAACTACATTCAAACTGATGCATCTATAAATCCTGGAAATAGTGGTGGAGCATTAGTAGATAGTAGAGGGGCACTAATAGGAATAAATACTGCAATTTTATCAAAAAGTGGTGGAAATGATGGAATAGGATTTGCAATTCCTGTTGATATGGTAAAAGATGTAGTAACTAAACTTGTAGTAGATGGTAAAGTTGTAAGAGGTTATTTAGGAGTTGCGATAGGTGAACTTGAAAAAGATTCTAAACTAGTATATAAAAGAAAAGAAGGAGCTGTTGTTTTAGATATATCTAGTGATACACCAGCTGCTAAATATGGTTTAAAAAGAGGAGATTTAATCTACTCTATAAATGGTAAATCAATAAAAGATAGAAATGCATTACAAAATACAATTGCATCATTTAAACCAAATGAAAAAATCAATTTAGAAATTGAAAGAGATGGAAAAGATATAAGTTTAGATATAATTTTAGGAGATAGAACTAGCTTGGTTGGAGTTCAAACTGAAGTTAATACTTTGCTTGGTGGATTAAAGCTAAATAATATAACTAATGAAGTTATAAAGAAGTATAGACTTTCTCCAGATGCTAGTGGTGTTTTAATAACAGATGTAGAACCGAAATCTAAAGCTGAAAAGGCTGGTTTCTTAGCTGGAGATATAATTATACAAATAGAAGATGTAGAGGTTAAAAACTTCACAAATATTGAAACAGCACTTAAAAAATACAATGATAAACATAAAAGAATTTATGTAAATAGATATGGACAAACTATAATGTTTGTAATTAAATAAAAAGGATATATCATCATTAAAATACTTATGATAGAAGATGATTTAGAATTAGCTCAAATCATTACGGATTATTTAAGATCATTTGATATAGATGTTACAACTACAGATAGCCCTTATAATGGGTTATCTATGCTTGATTTAAACAAAGATTATGAATTATTAATTCTGGATTTAACTCTTCCTGAAATAGATGGATTAGAATTGATTCCAAAAATTAGAGAAAAATCAAATATTCCTATAATAATAAGCTCTGCAAGAGATGACATCTTAGATAAAGTTATGGGATTAGAGCGTGGAGCTGATGATTATTTACCAAAACCTTACAATCCAAGAGAACTTCAAGCTAGAATTAAAACTATTTTAAAAAGAGTTGATTCGAAATCAAATAGTAATAAAAATCAAGAGGATCAAATTTTTGAACTAAGAGAGAGTGACTTACAAATCATATTCAAAAATGTTGCATTAAATTTGACTCTGGCGGAGTATGATATTTTAAAACTTTTAATTCAAAGAAATCATGGTGTTGTATCAAGAGAAGATTTTATTTACACAAGTGATAATATAGAAGATGATTCATCTTTAAAAAATATCGATGTAATAATTTCTAGAATAAGAACAAAATTATCAAATATTGATGATAGCAGACAATATATTAGATCAGTTAGAGGTATTGGTTATCAACTAATATGATAAAAAATATCTCTATCAATACTTTTGTAAATATTATCTTTACTCTGGCTTTTATATCTATCTTTGTTACATTTGCAATGTTTATAAGATATGATAAAGAAAGACATGATTCTAATTTACAAAATAGATATGAGATGATTGCTGAAAATTTCTTAATACTTTTCCAAGATCATCCAACAAAAGAGAGACTCGTAGATTTATATAAAAAGTTTAATATTAGACCTATTGATAATAGAGACAGAATATTAGAAATTATAAATAATGCTCAAGAATTAACTATTACGCAAAATTATTTGGGTACATATAGAGTTTATAAATATGATGAAACATTTTATATTTATGTACAACAATATGGTTACAATATTATGCTAAAAGATACAAAATATCATAATTATAGTATTGCTTTTATATCAGCTGGATTTATTTTAGCACTTTTAATATTTTTAATTTTGTATGAAATTTTAACTAGAAAACTAAAACCACTTAAAATTCTAAATAGACAAATTATTGAATTTTCAAAAGGTAATAAAGATATAAAGCTAAATTATACTGGAAATGATGAAATTGGAACAATTGCAAGAAGTTTTAATGAAGCTATAAATATTATAAATAATCAATCAAAATCAAAAGATTTATTTATGAGAAATATGATGCATGAGTTAAAAACTCCTATAACAAAGGCTATGTTCATAGCAGAAACCTTAGAAAATGAAAAAACTAGAGATAATCTTCAAAAAGCTTTTAGAAGAATGGATGATATTATAAAAGAGTTAGCAACTGTAGAAAAACTTACTTCAAAAAACACCATGATTTATAAAGAAGATGTTGATTTTCTTACAATATTTGATAAAACTATAGATTTAATGCTAATTAATCCTAACAATATTGAAAAAAATATAGAAAATTTCACATTCAATGTTGATATTTATATGATGTCTATTGCTCTAAAAAACTTAATAGACAATGCACTAAAATTTAGTACAGATAAAAAAGCGAAAATTGAAGCCAACAACAAAAGTATAAAAGTTGCTTCAAAAGGAGAAGCCCTTAAAAATAGTTTAGATTATTATACTGATGCATTCTATCAAGAAGAAAAAAGAAGTAATGGATTTGGACTAGGACTTTATATTGTTAAAGCAATTGTAAATCTTCATAAATATAAATTAGTTTATAAACATAAAGATGGATACAATTACTTTATAATAGATATGGAAAAATAGTTATTTACTTCTAACATCTTTCATAATTTCAAACCAATTTCTATGAAAATTCTTTTCTATATATTTTCTTTTATGTGGAACTATACAATCTGAACAATTTTGATGAATATAGTTATCACCCACATATTCACTTCCTTTTTTAGAATTTATGCTACAAACTGAATAAAGTACTTTTCCATCAGGATTTTTTTTAAATCCATTATCATCAAATCTAAAATGAGGGCAAGCACATAAATAACAATTTAAATCTTCCATATCATGGCATTTCTTATTATCTTTATACAAAGGACAAAAATCTGGTTCATTCTTAACCATATTTTCAAATCTAAAATATTCAATTATCTCTTGTTTAGTATTCCCTTCCAATTTTTTCATTACATTTGCATGCAATTCTCCTTGTTTTAAAAACCACTCTTCATAAGTCATCTATTACCTTTATAAAATTAAACATAAATCATTTTTTTTGTCATTCCACCATCAACAACAAAATTACTAGCAGTTATAAAACCTCTATTTTTCAATAAAAAATTAACTACATCTAAAATATCTTGTGCATCACCTACTCTATTTGTAGGATGCTGTTCATTATCTAGTTTTGTTGGTTTATAATTTTTATCAACATTTATCCATCCAGGAGTTATTGAATTTACCTTTATTTCAGGAGATAAGGATATCGCTAAAGAATGAGTTAATGAACTAATACCTCCTTTTGAAGCACTATAAGCTTCTGTACCCTCTTCACTCATAATTGCTCTAGTTGAAGAGATATTTATGATATGTCCTTTTGATTTTTTTAAAAGTTCTGCAAACTCTTTTGATAGTATATAAGGTGCCGTTAAATTTATAGAAATTATATTTTCCCACTCTTCTATACTTTGTTCGCTTATATTTTTTTGTGTAAATTTTGCTGCATTATTTATAATTGCATAAAGAGAATCTATACTATTTTTTATTTTTTTTATAGTTTCTAAAAGCTCAAACTTATTTGATAAATCACATTTGTGAAAAGCAACTTTATCTATATTATTTTCAATAATATCAATATTTATAATATGATACTTATTTCTTAATTTCTCAGCTAAAACTTTCCCAATACCATTTGAAGCACCAGTTATTATAATAGTTTTCACTTTTTTCCTCTACTTATAATCTAATTTATCTATAATCAATTTTTTATTTATAAATGGATCAATCACAGCTTCAATTTCATCTAATTTATATTTCAAATCAAATCCAATTTCTGAATTTGTTGCTGTACTTTCTAAAATATAAAATTTTTTATCATTAATATATAAAGTTGGTTTACCTAAATTTATATTTTGAAGATTTACTATGACAAATATATGTTCAGGAACTAATACAAAATAAGCTTCATAATCTTTTTGTCTTAAAAGTGATATTAACAAATTTGATTTATCATCACAATCTCCAAAATTTTGTTCTACAACTTTTTTTGGAGTTCTTGCAATACTATCATTTATTTTATATGGTATATTTGTTACAAAGTTTAATATATTTTTAACTTCACAAACCTGATCTTTATTACAATCTTTTGTTAAATGATCACTTAGATTTTTAGTATATTCATCAACTCTAACTTGATTTACATAAGTTGAGTCTCCTATATCCATAAACTGATTTTTAACTACAAAAAATGATATGTAAATTAAGTAGAGTAGATAAATTATGAAGAAAAATGATATAAAAAATGATAAAAATTTTACACCACTACTTTTTATTAACATACTACTTTATCTCTGCTATCCAAAGTTTATAAGCATCTCCATTTAAATGTAAATCATCTTTTGTAAAATCTGCTTTCAAAACTTTATTTGATGATAAAATTTGATTCAAATCTATAAATCTTATATTGTTTTGTTTAGCAAATAGTTTTAATTTTTCATTTAATTTTTCAACTTCTACATTGAAATCTTTTTTTCTACTCTCACCTATGTATAAAGTAGATTGAATATTTACTTTAATACCTTTTTTTTGGAAGAATTGAACTATCTTTTCATAGTTTAAATATACATCTTGCGCTTTTGCACCACGCATAATATCATTAACACCTATCATTATATAAACTTCTTCTATACTTGGACTAATTGTATAAAGTCTATCTAAAACTCCACTAGTAGTATCTCCACTAATACCCCTATTTTGTACAACTTTACCCCATAACTCACTCCATTCACCCTCATCAGTAATAGAGTCTCCAAGCATCACAATTTTAGCATCACTTTTATCTTTTAACATTTCAAATTGTGTGACCTTATGTTTATAATATGGATCATTTTGTATTTTCCATTCATTTGCAAATAATTCTATAAATATTAAAGAAAATAATAGTATTACTTTCATTATTACCCTCCATAAATTTTAATAAAGTATATCAAAGATTTGTTAAATAACTATTTTTTAATATCAACTTAAAATTATTTATTAGAAAATTATATTATAATAATTTAATATTTTTATTAGGAGGATTTATGTCTACAAGGAGTTTAAAATTATTAGCACCTGTGCTAGTAGTTCTAGTTTTATGGTTTATACCTGCTCCAGAAGGTTTGTCACAAAATGCATGGCATTTTTTAGCAATATTTTTAGGAGTAGTTATTGGGTTAATTCTTGAGCCTGTACCAGCAGCTTTAGTGGGATTTACTGCCATTTCAGTAGTTGCACTTTTAGGTTTAGTTGGAGATTCTAAAGAGAGTGTAAAATGGGCACTAAGTGGTTTTTCAAATAGTGTTATTTGGCTAATTTTTGCAGCATTTATGTTTGCAGAAGGTTATAAAAAAACAGGTCTTGGAAAAAGAGTATCATTACTTATGGTTAAATATATGGGAAAAAGTACTTTAGGATTAGGATATGCTGTTGCTTTCTCTGATTTAATTTTAGCTCCATTTATGCCATCCAATACAGCAAGAAGTGGAGGAAGTATATATCCTGTAGCTATTAATATTCCACAAATTTTCAACTCTTTACCAGATAATGAACCAAGAAAAATTGGTGCTTATATATCTTGGGTTGCAATTGCATCAACTTGTGTAACAAGTTCAATGTTTTTAACAGCTCTTGCTCCGAACTTACTAGCAGTTGATTTGATTGCAAAAAGTACTAGCCATGCTATAACATGGATGGAATGGGCAACAATAATGCTTCCATTAATGATTCCAATGTTTTTATTAACACCTTGGCTTACTTATGTTTTATATCCACCAACACAAAAAAGATCTCCAGAAGCTCCAACTTGGGCAGCAGAAGAATTAAAAAAATTAGGTTCTGTTACATTTAAAGAATATTTAATGGCTGGACTTGCAACTGTTGCTTTAGTTCTTTGGATATTTGGAAAAGAACTAGGAGTTGATTCAACAATATTACTACACCGATAAATTAAACTAATATTATGGATATTGTTGGTACAATTTCTAATGGAAAAATTAGATAAAAATGATGCAAGAAAAGTAGATTCAAAAACATTGCAATATCTTCGGGATAGAGCAATAAAATTAAGAGAGAGTGGTGTTAGTAATATTGAGACAGCTAGTATTTTAGGTTTATCAAAAATTACAACTTCAAGATGGTATAGTAAATACAAAAAAGATGGACAAAAAGCTCTTAAAGTTCAAAAGACAGGTAGACCAAAAAAGAGTGGTAAACGCCTTAGTGATGAACAAGAATCAAGAATTATTAGTATGCTAATAGATACAACACCAGAACAGCTAAAATTTAAATTTGCCCTATGGACAAGGGAAGCAGTAAAACAATTGATTTTGAGAGAACTTGATGTTGATATGCCAATATCAACTGTTGGAGATTATTTAGCTAAATGGCAATTTACATCTAAAAAGCCAATAAAAAGAGCTTATGAGAGAAAAGATAGTGCTACAAAAGCTTGGCTTGAAATAGAGTACCCAAAGATAAAAAAAGAAGCAAAAATAAATAATGCTGATGTTTGGTGGGCAGATGAAACAGCTTGTGTTTCATTGCCAAGTAATCTAAAAGGATATGCACCAATAGGAAGTAAAATAAAACCAATATTAACTCATACAGCTAAAAAGTTTAAAGTTAATATGATAAGTGCTATTACTAATACAGGTAAATCAATGTTTGCACTTTATGATGATTCAATAGCTACTGATAATTTTATAGATTTTTTAGAAAAAGTAATAAAGTCAAATGATAAAAAAGTATTTATGATAGTAGATAACCTAAGAGTACATCATGCTAAAAAAGTAAAAGAGTGGGAAGAAGAGAATAAAGATAAAATAAAACTATTTTATCTACCACCATACTCTCCTGAATTTAACCCAGATGAATATTTAAATCAAGATTATAAAAGTAATGTACATAAAAATGGTCTGCCAAAGAATCAAAAAGAATTGAAAGAAAACACACAAAATTATATGGAGAGTTTACAAAGAAATCCACAAAAAGTTGCAAATTTCTTTTTACATCCTAGTGTGAAATATGCTAGTTGATAAAATTAACTCTGTTTATTGGGGGAGTAATAACTGCAATTAGTATTGTTTCTATAATGATTTTATCAGGTATTATTACTTGGGATGATTTACTTTCAGATAAAGCTGCATTCAATGTATTTATTTGGTTTGCTACTTTAGTTGCACTAGCAGATGGTTTAAAAAAAGTAGGTATATTAGATTTTATAGGTAAAAATTCTCAATCAATGCTTGCTGACTTAAGTCTAACATCACTTATTATTGCTTTAATACTGTTGTTCTATGTACTACACTACTTTTTTGCTAGTACAACAGCTCATGTTACTGCATTAGTTCCGTTATTTATGGTTATTGCATCTACATTTATACCTGCAGATCAATTGCTTACATTTACTATTCTTTTAGCTGGAAGCTTGGGAGTTATGGGAATTATTACTCCTTATGGAACAGGACCTTCTCCTATTTGGTATGGAGCAGGATATATTTCTCAAGGTAAATGGTGGGCTTTAGGAGCTATTTTTGGTCTTATTTATTTAATTCCAATCATTATCGGAGTATTTATATTTATGTAAAATATTAGAAGATGGGTTAATTACCCATCTTCAATTTTATAATATTGTTTGGTAAATCAAAGCTAATGCCATTAAAAGTAAAAAAGCTTTAATCATTTTAAAATAACTTTCGGAAGCTATCTTTTTTCTTAAATTAAATCCTATAATTATACAAATAGCAACTATTAATAAATTATATAAAGATGTTTCTAGTATCTCTTGGGTAAAAGAACCATGAACTGCAAAAAGTATAACTTGAATAATCTTTCCAAACATAAAACAAAGATTTGTAGATTGAATTATCTCTTTTTTAGTATGTCTTGCTTCTAAAGAATAGATAATTAAAACCAATGCCATAACATTTGTTAATCCTCCAATAATTCCAGCACTCAAACCAAAAATAAAAGTTGATAAATTAGGTTTTTGCCTAACCCAAGGCATTTCAAAAGATATTTTTTGGCTAAATAGATAAAATAGTATTGAGACTGCTAAAAGAAATTTAAATATTTCAGAGTTACTATAAAGTAAAATTTGAGTACCTATAGCACTACCAATCATTGCCATAAGAGCTAAAGGATAAAATCTTTTTATAGTTTGTAAAAAATTTCCTTCACTAATTAACGCGCTAATATTTAGTAACAAAGTTGGGATAGCAACATATATAACAGCTGTTTTCATGTCAGTCATCATGGCAAGAAGAGGAGTTGCAATCATAGGAAAACCAAATCCAATGGTTGCTTGAACTAAAGCAGATAAGAATACGACAATAGAAGCAAAAACTAAAAATTCAAATGTAAATTCCATAATAAATCCTAAAAAAGGATTTATTATATATCAAAAATATTTAATTCTTGAAGTTTTTATCTAAAACTTCTAAAAACTCTTTTGGATTTTTATATCCAACTATTTTTGCACTTTTTACCTCTTGTTTATTTGTATCCCAAAAAATTAATGCAGGTGGTCCAACAATCCCAAATCTTTTTTGTAACGCTTTATCTTCATCACTATTTTGAGTAACATCTGCTTTTAAAAGTGTAAAATTTTGAAGTTTTTTAATAACTTCTGGGTCTTTAAAAGTAATTTCATCTAACTCTTTACATGAAACACACCAAGTTGCCCAAAAATCTAGAATTACAGGTTTTGAAGATTTTGAAATTGCATCTTCAAGTTGTGTTATATTTTGAATTTTTGTAAATTTTAATTCATCTTGTTTTACAGATGATACACCATTATTTATAAACTTATCAAGTGGTTTTAATGGATTTGTTGCTCCACTTACTGCTCCAACAATCATAATAACACCAAAAATAAATATTACAGTTGATATAAGCTGTGAAATGATATGTTTATAAACTCTTAAATAAATAGCTGTTCCCAATAATAAGAATGCCCATAAGTAAATAGCTACTGTTGGATTTATTACTCTATCAAGTAACCAAATAGCAACACCTAGCATAATTAATCCAAAGATTTTTGTTACGCTTTCCATCCAGCCACCTGGTTTTGGCATAAATTTACCAGCTCCAGCTCCAATTATTAAAAGAGGAACTCCCATTCCTAAACTCATAACAAATAAAGCTATACCTCCAAGAATTGCATCTCCAGTTTGTCCAATATAAACTAAAGCACCTGCTAATGGTGGTGCAACACAAGGACCAACAATTAAAGCAGATAAGAATCCCATAATTGCAATTCCTAATACTCCTTGTTTTTCTTTTCCTTCTGTTGTTTTATTTATTTTTGTTTGGATTGCACTTGGAAGTCTAATTTCAAAATATCCAAACATTGAAAAAGCTAATGCTACAAATATAAGTGAGAAAGCTACCAATACATAAGGATTTTGTAAAGACGCTTGTAAGTTTGCTCCAAAAATTCCAGCAATAACCCCAGCGATTGTATAAGCAACACTCATAGCAAGCACATAAATTAAAGACATAAAGAAACCTTTTTTTGCATTCATCGTCTCATTTTGCGAAGCTTTTACAATAATAGAAGATAAAATTGGAATCATTGGGAAAACACAAGGAGTAAATGATAATAATAAACCAAATCCAAAGAATGTTGCAAGAACTAATAGTGTACTAGAATCTTTTAATGCAGCAGCTATATTATCTGTTTCACTTAGATTTTCATTTTCTGATTTTAAATTAACTTCATCTTTTTGTTGTGCATCTTCTTTAATAGGTTCAACAACTTGTTCTTTTACATCAGCTTCAAAAAATACAACTTGTTTTTCACTCATTGGAGCATAACAAAGTCCTGCTTTTGAACAACCTTGGAATTTAATCTCAATTTCGTACTTATTTGAATCCAGTTTAGATTTTAATAAGCTATATGGAACATCAACATTTAAATCATCAAAATGTACTATAAAACCATCATAAGGAACAGGTTTTGGTAAAGTTAATTCTTTTACAAGCTCAACTTTTTTCGGCTTAGTAATATTTATTTGTATTTTATCATCATATAAATATATATCTTTTCCCAAATTTATTTTAATATTTAACCTATCTTCTTCTTTTGTGAAATTTACTTTAAATGCTTCTTCTGGTTCAAGAACTTTATTATTCAATTCCAATGAAAATGAATAGATAAAAAGCATTAAAAATAGAATGATTTTTTTCATGAATATCCTTAATTAAACTCTTTTTTACTTGTTTCTAAAAGTTCTTCAACACTTCTTATACCAAACTCTTGTTTTACCTCTTTTCCATCTTTAAAGTAAACTATAGTTGGAAGTTTTTTAACTTTATATTTTTTTGCAAGCAAAACCTCATTATCAATATTTACTTTAAATATTTCAACATTATCTGGCTTTTGAATTTCAAAATCCTCTAAATTATTTGCCAGAACTTTACAAGGTGGACACCAAGGTGCATAAAAGTCAATAATCACATTTTTACCTTTTATTTTCTGGTCAAAATTATCAGCTGTTAATTCTTCGTAAGAAAACAATGCTGTAATTGTCAACAAAGTTACAAAAAAATATTTTCTCATATAATCCTCTTTTAAAATTTTTGCCTATTATATTTAATTTTTGTAAAGAATTCGTTTATTAGTATTTATTATATTTTATTTTAATTAAATTATAATTTTTTATGATAATATTCCATTTTTAAAGGAGTATATTGTGAATAAATTAATAAATTTGTATCCAAATGAAGTAGAAAAACTTATTGATAAAAATATTATAATGATAGATGTAAGAAGAGAAAGTGAATTTTATAGTACAGGAATTATAAAAAATAGTATTCCTCTTACATTTTTTGATGATTTTGGTAACTACGATATAGAAAATTGGATGAATGAATTCCAAAAATATGTAAAATCAAAAGATCAAGAATTTGTTTTAATATGTGCACATGCAAATAGAACAAGATCTATTGGAAATTTCTTAATAGACCAAGGATATACAAACGTATCACATTTATATGGTGGAATAGCATATTGGTTAGACGAAGGAAAAGAGACTTTAGCTTATAAAAAAAGCTAAAGTCTACTTTACGCGCCTATAGTATCTTTTTTAATTTTTCTTTTTACAGTACTTGTTGAATCACTAGGTTTTATATTCTTTTCTATGTAATCCATAATTTTAGCTGCTACATTTATATTTGTAGATTTTTCTATTCCCTCAAGACCTGGAGATGAGTTTACTTCCATTACAAGAGGACCTCTTTTTGAAATTATCATATCAACACCACAAACTCCAAGTCCCATTGCTTTTGCTGCGGCAATTGCTGTTACTTTTTCTTTTCTATTTAATTTATAAATTGTAGCATTTCCACCTTGATGAAGATTTGATCTAAAATCTCCTTCAGCACCTTGTCTTTTCATAGCTGCAACAACTTCTCCATCTACTACAAAAACTCTAATATCACTTCCGCCTGCTTCTTCTATATACTCTTGTACAAGTAAATTTACATCCATTCCATAAAATGCATCAAGAACTGACTTAGCAGCTTTTTTACTATCAACTAAAACTACACCTACACCTTGCGTACCTTCTAAAATCTTTAAGATTAAAGGTGTTCCTCCACTTAAAGCAATAACATCTTTTGCATTTGATTTATTTGAAGCAAAAACTGTTCGTGGTAAATCTACTCCATTTTTAGAAAGAACTTGAAGACTTCTTAACTTATCTCTACTTCTTGTAAGTGCTAAATTTCCAGTAGTTGAAAAAACATTTTGCATTTCAAAGTGTCTTACCATCGCAGCACCAAAAAATGTTCTACTTGCACCTATTCTTGGAATTATTGCATCTGGAACTTTTAGTATCTCTCCTTCATAGTTTACAACTAACTCATTTTTCATTATCTCTATTGTACATTTCAAATAATCAATAACTCTTACTTCCCAACCTTTATTATTCGCTTCCTCATACAATCTTTTTGTAGAATATAACTCTTCATTTCTTGATAAAATATAAACTAACATCTTTTTTCCTATTTAGATAAATTCTTTTTTGAAACATCGACTAAAAAACGATTTTTTAGAAATTTTCTTCCTATTAACATAGGGTACTTCATATCAGCTCTTGATGTCAATGAAATAACAGTTTTATAAATTTTATTTGCAAATTTTACATTTACTTGAATAAAGGCCCTTTTTTGAATTATTCCATTTGAACTCTTTACTCTTTTTTCTTGATAAAGTGGGATTTTTATTTTTTTATTATGATACGAAGGATGTACTTTATCCAAAAGTCTAAAAGTTACAAAACCATCTTCAACAGTTATATCATCACAATGTAGAGAATTTGAATAAGCACCTGTATCAATTTTTGCATCTAAATCAAAAAGTTCTAAATCTAAAATTGAAATAGGTTCAATTCTTCCTATTATAGACAGTTGTGACATAATAAGCCTTTTTTTGCTTAATTATATCACAAGATTGAATTTTTAAAATTACTTTTTAAGCTCTTTTGCTTTTTGTAAAGCTTGAATTACACCATCAATATTTTCATATGGAATATGTGCTTTCCATTGAATATCTTCCCCATTTAATGCTATTGCAATACTTACAACATCATCCGTATCTTTTCCATAAGGTTCTGCTACATTTGAAACAATAATCTTACCTTGTTTTGTACCAGCTAATTCAAGCTCAGTTATTTTCGTAGTTTGTGACATAAATTCTCCTTAGTATTTGATTTATAAATTCTTACTAAAATTTACTTTTTATTCTATTAAATTATTCAATAGTTGCTTCAGGTCTTCCTAAATAAAAACCTTGGAATTCATCAACTTTTAAATCCAATAATCTCTTATAAACTTCTGCATTATGAACAAACTCTGCTGTAATTTTTATGTTTAAAGCTTTAGAAAAATCTATTATAGATTTAACCATTTCACTTGAGTTTTTATCTGTTGTAATATTTTTAATTAAGGAACCATCAATTTTTATAAAATCAGGTCTAATTTTTAAAATATGTGCAAAATTTGAGTATCCTGTTCCGAAATCATCAATAGCTATTTTAATTCCCTGTTTTCTGTATTTACTAACAAAATCATCTAAAATTTGATATTCACCTATAGAATTACTTTCTAAAATTTCAAATACTAATTTAGCTTTATTTTCAATATCTAATTTATCAATATACTTATCTAACATATCTATAAAATCATTATTCATAATATCTTCAAAACTTATATTAAATGATATATATTTTTGCGTAGTTGGTAAAAGATCTATTATTTTTCCCAACATTTGATTAGCAAGTGATATATACTGTTTTGTTTTAAATGCTGTATCTAAAAATAGATATGGTAAATGGTAAATCTCTTTTCCATGTATATCAAAATCTTTTATTCTCATTAATGCTTCATACTTAATAATTTGATTTTCTGTATTATATATTGGTTGAAAAAATGGTACTACACAATCATTGTTGATAGCCTCTTTTATTTTCTCTCTCCAATGAATAGAATTTTTAATTGACTCTTTTGTATCAATTTCTGTGTTATATACAAAAAATCTTTTACTAGATTTTTTTGCTCTATTTAGTGCAATTGTTGCAGTTTTTATTGGTTCTTCTTGAGCAATAGATATACCTAATGTAACATTTATATAAAGTTCTAAATTCTCTTCCTCAATAAATAAAGCATTCTCTTTAAATACTTTTAAACTTTCATTAATAAACTCATCATACTTAGAAAAATTCATCATTGTAGTATTTACAAGTGCAAAAACATTTCCATACAATCTGTATGCAGTTACACCAAATTTTTCTGAGAAATTATTCAAAATTTTTGCTGTCTCAATTAATACTAAATCTCCTACTTTAAATCCATAAAGTTCATTTATATCTGCAAAAGAGTCTATATCTATTAAAACAATAGATACAAATTCACACTCTTTTATATCATCTTCTAAGGCTACCCTATTTTTAATTCCAGTTAAAGAATCTATGTAAAGTCTATCTTTAAAAACTCTTTCTTGAATCTCAATATTTTTTCTATTTGTTTCAACTTCATCAACCAAAGTATTGAACTGCTTAGAAAGATAAACTATTTCATCTTTTGATTTAGTTGTTTTATCAGTTTTATCTAAATTTGATACAACATTTATTTTATTTACTTCCATCAACATTTTATTAATAGGTGAAACTATTTTAACTGTAATAAATATTCCAATTAAAGTTAAAACCATGAAAAGAAGAATTGAAATATTTAAAATTAAAGAATTAACACCTTCAGTAAAATTATGAAAATTCTCTTTATATACATTAGAAGCTATATACCAATTAAATTTATCATTATGAACAATCCATGATATTTTTTTATAAGTATAATTATACGGGTCATAAATTCTATTCCACTCGTATTCTAAAGCCTCTTTAGCAAGAGCATGAGCTTTCATCTCTTCATAAAGATACTTTTTGCCAACCCCTGGAATTATTACATCTTCTAAAGATTTAGAAGCAAACTCTCCACTTGGATCAAAAATAACTTTTCCATTTGCATCAAAAATAAAAATATAACCAGCTTTCCCTAATGTTAAACTAGAAACTATTAATTTCACTTGCTCAATTAACTGATTTTCATCTTCATATTTTTTTGATTCAATATTTATTGCCTGTGCAATTTTTTCAAATTGTACTTTTGATATTTCTAACTCTATATTAGATAAATAATCATTTATTTTTGGAGATAAAAAGAAAATTACAAATATGATATAAAATAATAAACTGACAACAAGTAACCATGCAATTTTGAAAAAAAGTTTTGTATTCATTTTCTATCTTATATTTGAAATTTTTTGACCAAACCTAACATTTTTATTTAAAAGATTTTCTAATTCTACAAAATCTTTTTCCCAAAGCATAACTACAGTAGAACCCATTTTAAAGTATCCTAAACACTCAGCTTTTGATATCTCAATATTTTCATAATTATAAACTTTAATCTCTTTTGTATCACAATTTGTTTCAACAGATTTTTCAAATTCAAATACCATTTGACCTACATTTAACGCACCTACAAAAACCATATAAAACAACTTACCTTCAGCTTCACACTCTAAAATAACTCTCTCATTTTGTACAAAAAGTTCAAATTCTTTATTTAAATATTTTAAATTTACAGGATAAAGTTTTCCTGGAACATGAATCAACTTTTTCAATCTAAAATCTATTGGGGCATGATATCTATGATAATCTTTTGGAGATAGATAAAAATTCATAAACTCACCATCTTCTAATTTATTAAAATTTGAACTACAATAATAAGTTAAAAGTTCTTCAACACTATAAGACATACCTTTAATTTGTAAAGCTATATCTTTTTTTAATTTTCCACATTCTGTAATTAAACTATCTGTTGGTGATATAAAAATATTTGGTGAACTATCAATTTCTCTATTTATAAGTAACTCTCTTGTAAAAAGTTCATTTAAAGTTTTATAATGTTTCGCGTTTTTAAACTCTGTCATATCAAGCTTCATAAGCTTTACATAACTTGAATTTATAATTTTTTGAATAAAAGATGGAAACCTTCTCTTTGCAAATTTACCAAAGTATTGTGATAGAAGATTTGTTATATGCATTGCTTTCCTTTAAAGTTTAACTAAATTATACCCTTTTTTCTTATTTATTTGCTTTAAAAAGTAAATTTAGATAATATTTTGCCTTTAATTTTTATTATTTAAAGGTATTTTTTATGTTTAAAGTTATTGTACAAGACCAATGTGGTTGTTTTAAAAGAAGTAATTTACAAAATGATTTAAATTTTTCTTCAAAAGATGATGCTATGTTAAAAGCCATTGAAATGAAGAATATAATGAATAAAACATTTTGTAGAAAACATGATTTTCAAATTCAAGAAATGTTTAACAATTTAGTTATTAAATTTTATAAGGATGAACCAGTAAATTCATGTTGTGGAAATGGTTGTTGTATGTAAATACAACAGCCATCTTAAAATAGATTAATTAATATTTAGGCTTTAATATATACATTTTGCCTTTTTCTTTCATTCTTCCAGCATAATGAAAGGCATCATCTCCAAATCCCCAGAAAAAATCCGCTCTAATCTCACCTTTTATAGCCCCACCGACATCAGCTGCAACCATTAATTGATTTAAAGGTTCTTTTGTAACAGGATTTTTTGTACTTAAGAATACTGGCATCCCTAAAGGAATATAACTTCTATCAACAGCTAAATTTCTTTTAGCAGTTAAAACTGTATTTAAAGCTCCTGTTGCACCATTTGGTGAAACTCTAAAAAATATATAACTAGGATTTGAGTTAAAAACTTCATCCATTATTTTAGGATTAGCTTTAAAAAAATCCTTCATTGCTTGAACACTCATCTCGTCTTTTGTAATATAATTTTTTTCTATTAAATATGAACCTATACTAAGATATGGCCAACCATTTTGTTCTGCATATCCCACATTTATAATTTCACCTGTATCAAGTTTTATTTTCCCACTACCTTGTATATGCAAAAAGAATAAATCAAATTTATCATCAACATAAGCAATTGGCTCTAAATTTTTATTTTTTGGATTCTTTTCTATTTGTTCTCTTGTATCATAAGGAACAATTTTGTTTTTTACAATTTTTCCTCTTTTGCTTCCATTTGAATTTAGTCTATCTGTAATTATTAAATTTTTAGGTGTTTTATAAATAGGATATTTGTATCTAGCACTTTTTTTCAAGCTACCATATAATAATGGCTCATAATAACCTGTAATTGTTCCTTCATCTTTAGCTTTACTATCAAAAAGTTTATATGGTTCAAAATTTAACATAAAAAATTTTCTTCCATCTTTTTCAAATTCTGCTTTCTTACAAACATTTCTGAATTCATCATATTTTTTTGATTTTTTACAATCTTTCTTAAAAACTTCTAAAGCATGATTTAAATCATCATCAAAAAAACCATCAATTTCTAAAAACGATACTTTCTGCATTCCATTTTCTAAATTTTCATTTTGTTCTTCGATTACAACTTCTTTATCTTTTTCTACTATAGGTGCTTGAGGAATTTGTTCTTGTTTTTTTGAACAACCAGTTGCTAAAAATATAGCTAAAATTATAAGTATCAAATTTTTCATATGCTGCAACCCATTTGAGAATTTATAGAGTGTATCTCTTTTAAATCACAACTCTTACAAGAGAATTCAACCTCTTTTACTCCTGAACATCCATGATCTCTTAAGATTCTAGATTGAATTACTTCTTGAGTAAACTTTGTATTTGTATTCATATCGGAAAAACTCTTTTTTGTTTCTAGACAACTAGGACAAGTGCCATTTAAAAGTTTTTCTAATCGACTTTGTTTTGATTTAAAAAAAATATATATTAGTAATACTACTATAAGGAAAGTTAAAAATAAGAAAAGAAGAGTTTGCATAAGGTAGAGTTTTACTCTACCTCTGCATCAATAACGTCATCGTCATCTTTTTTTGCTTTTTGATTTGCTGCACCAGCTCCTTGCTCACCCTCTTTTTTATACATAGCTTCAGCTAATTTGTGAGATTTTTCAGTTAAAACTTTTAGTTTTTCTTCAATTTGCTCTTTTGTTGCATTATCATCTTTTAATAATTCTTCTAAATCTGCTGCTGCATCAATAATAGCTTTTTTCTCATCTTCAGAAATTGCATTTTCATTTTCTTCTAATGTTTTTCTTGTACTATGTAACATAGCATCAGCTTGATTTCTTGTTTCGATTAAAGCTTTTTTCTTAGCATCAGTTTCTTTATTTGCTTCTGCTTCAGCAACCATTTTTGCAATTTCATCATCACTTAATCCAGAACTTCCAGAGATTGTAATTTTGTTCTCTTTCCCTGTTCCTTTATCTTTTGCACTTACATTTAATACACCATTTGCATCAATATCAAATGTTACTTCAATTTGAGGAACACCTCTTGGAGCTGCTGGAATATCTGAAAGTTCAAACATACCTAAAGATTTATTATCTTTTGCAAATTCTCTTTCTCCTTGACATACATGAATAGATACAGCTGGTTGATTATCATCTGCTGTAGAGAATACTTGAGATTTTTTAACTGGAATTGTTGTTCCTTTTTCAATAAGTTTAGTCATAACTCCACCTAAAGTTTCAATTCCTAAAGATAATGGAGTAACGTCCAATAAAAGAACATCTTTAACATCTCCTCTTAAAACTCCAGCTTGAACAGCGGCTCCAGCAGCAACAACTTCATCTGGATTTACACCTTTATTTAAATCTTTTCCAAAGAACTCTTTAACTACTTGGTTTGCTTTTGGTAATCTTGTACTTCCACCAACCATAATAACTTCATCAATATCACCTTTTGCGAGTCCAGCTTCTTTTAAAGCAACTTTAATATGACTTAATGTTTCATCAATTAAATCTTCAGTCATTGACTCAAATTTTGCTCTTGTTAAAGATTTTACTAGGTGAACTGGTCCTGCTTGTCCCATAGAGATAAATGGTAAGTTAATCTCTGTTGATTCAGCAGAAGACAACTCTTTCTTAGCATTTTCAGCAGCATCTTTTAATCTTTGAAGTGCCATTTTGTCATTTTTAACATCAAATCCATTTTCATCTTTGAACTCTTTTGCTAACCAATCAATAATTCTATTATCAAAGTCATCTCCACCTAAGAAAGCATTTCCATCCGTACTTAAAACTTCAAAAGTTCCATCACCAATTTCTAAAACAGTAACGTCAAAAGTTCCTCCACCTAAATCATAAACTAAAACTTTTTCCTCACCTTTTTTATCAAGTCCATACGCTAATGAAGCAGCAGTTGGCTCGTTAATAATTCTTAATACATTTAACCCAGCAATTGTTCCAGCTTCTTGAGTAGCTTTTCTTTGTGCATCATTAAAGTATGCAGGAACTGTAATAACAGCATCTGTAACTTTTGCTCCTAAATACTCTTCCGCATCAGCTTTTAATTTTCCTAAAATTTTTGCAGAAATTTCTTGTGGAGTATAAACTTTTCCACCGATTTCAACTGCAGCAGCTCCACTTCTATCAACAATTTTATACCCTACTTTACTTTGAGCAGCTTTAGCATTTGGCTCATTCATCATTAGACCCATAATTCTTTTAATAGAATAAATTGTTTTTTCAGGGTTTGTAATAGCTTGTCTTTTTGCTGGATCTCCAACTAAAATTTCACCTTTATCTGTAAATGCAACTATTGATGGAGTTGTATTTTTCCCTTCTTTATTTGGGATAATTTTTGCTTCACCATTTTCATAAACTGCAACACAAGAGTTTGTTGTTCCTAAATCTATACCTATAACTTTACTCATTTTCTTATCCTTTTATTAAATTTCATTTTTAAATTTGTAAATCATTTTAAATTCTATAGTTTAATGACATTACGGTCAATATTTTTAGTTAGCGATACTAACCATTGAAGGTCTTAATAACCTATCTTTTAACATATAACCTTTTTGTAATTCACTTACAATTTGACCTGTTTCATGATCTGAACTATCTACTTGCATAACCGCATTGTGCACATTTGGATCAAACTCCCCATCTGTATCAACTTTTGTAATATTGTGTTTTTCGAAAGTTGTGATAAAACTTTTAATAGTAAGCTCTATTCCTTCTTTTAACTTTGGTAAAAGCTCATCTGCACTCATATTAACACTAGCTGATTTTAATGCCATTTCTAAAGTATCAAGAGGTGTTAATAAATCTTTTGCAAACTTTTCACTTGCATAATCTATCGCTTGATATTTTTCTCTCTCTAATCTTTTTTTAATATTCTCAAAATCTGCATGAACTCTTAAAAATTTCTCTTCACTTTGTCTTAATTCTTCTTCAAGCCTAACAATAACATCTTCTAAGCTCTCTTCTTTTGTTGCTTCACAACATTTTTCTTCATTGCAACACTCTTTATTATTTTCAATCTCTTCAGTTATAACTTCTTCTTTAATATTTTCGCTCATTTTTTCTCCTAAAAATTTGTAATTTGTTCAAGAAAGTATTCATAATCTTTTGATAACTCACCAATAATAAACATCTTTACATCTTCATTATTGATTTTGCAAAATTTACATATTCCAATATAGTTCTCTGGTAAAAAGCCATCAAAGTACAAACCTTCTTTTAGCTCATCCATAATATTACCTTTTAAAAATCTATTTATTGTAAACTCATCAAAATCATAGTTTAAAGCAAGATTCAAAAACTCTTTATAATTGAATATATCAAAATCACTGTTTTGTAATGTTTGATTTATAGCACTATAAAGTTCATAAGCTCCAACATCTTTTGAGACCTTTAAAATATCTTCTAAAGAAGTTTGCTTCAAATCATTCAAAAATCTGTATAAAGCTGAACTAAATTTTATATTAACAGCAAAACTAGAAAACTCTAAAATTATATATTTATTCTCAACGTTTATCAAGTTTTGTAAAATTTCACTTTTCTCTTTTTTTAAAAAGACCGTTAATCCAATTTTATTAGCTAAATATTCTAAAGCTTTAATATTTATACCAGATAGTTTAAAATTTAACTTTCCTATCCAATACTGTTTTAAAGCTTCATTTGTAGGAGTTCTTCCACTACTTATATGCTCTTGAGCTAAAAAACCCTCTTCTCCTAACTTTTTAAAATAACCTCTGATTGTTGCAGCTGAGTACTCTAAATCATACATAGACTTTAATTGCGTTGAACCAATTGGCTCAAGATGTTCAATGTATGCTTTAATAATAGATTGTAATAAAAACTCTTTTTTATCTATCATAAATCCAACTCTCTTTATTCTTTAGCACTCTATATCTTAAACTGCTAAAGAATTATAGCTTATTGAGTCAATGTTTGTCAAGTCTTAGTAAGTATTTTTTAATATTTTATTTGTGCTAAATAAAGACCATTTGCTAAAATAGGTGTTTTAAAGATATGATTTTGAAGATTTAGCTGTTGTTTTAAATCAGTAATAGTTAATTTTTTTTCATTTATTGCTAGTAAAAATCCTACCATGAGTCTAATCTGAGATCTTAAATAAGAGTTTGCTTCAAATCTAAAAACATAAATATCTTTATATTTATAAAATTTTGCATTAAAAATCTCTCTTTTTGTATTTTCTTTTTCACTTCCTGTTTTAAAGAAATATTTGAAATCATAAGCACCTATAAACTCTTTTATGGCTTCTTTAATTATATCTTCATCTATTTCTTTACAATGTAAAATATATTTTTGGTTAAATGGATTTGTCTCTTTTTGAGTAATTAAATATCGATAAACTCTTCTTTTTGCACTAAATCTAGAATGGAAATCATCACTTACTTTTTCAATTTTGTGTATTTTTATACTTGGGTTTATTCTTTTATTTAAAATTGTTTTGAATTTTTTTAAATCAGTCCAATAAGATGGTATTTCACAATTAAATACCTGTTTTGTGGCATGAACATCTTTATCTGTTCTTCCACTTAAAATTATTTTTGTATCAATATTAAAAGTTTTGAATACTTTTAAAAGTTCATCTTCAACTGTATTTTTATTTGGTTGCTTTTGACTTCCAAAAAAAACACTTCCATCATAAGATATTGTAAACTTTAAATTCAAAGCTTAATACTCTTTTTTAGTAGTTTTACTATATAAAATATAACTTCCTAAAAGCCAAATAATTGGAATTATATAAATAGAGTGAATCAACAATCTATCTCCAATATATTTTATTAATACATAATAAACCACAACTGCTAAAATTGAGTATGCTACAGTTTTATTTTTTTCATATCTTGGATTAAAATATCCAAAAGTTATAATAAGGAATAGTGAAATTAGTGGAAAAATAGATGTTAAGATATAAAAAGTTATATCATCTAGATCTTTATTTTGCTTAAAATTATCCTTCCAAAAAGTATAACTATCTAAAAATTTATCTTCTTTATCATCAGCAATTGAATCATTTATAAATAATCTATCATATTTTATTTGGCTAAATTCTTTATTATCAACAATATAAACTGTTCCATCGTCCAATCTAAAACTTAAGAAACCTTTTAAATTTTCAAGAACTGCCTCTTTACTAATCACAAATTGATCTCTATCTTTATCTGTTTGAAGAAGTTTTAAATCTTTAAATATATTGTTCTCTTTACCATCAATATAAATAAGCCAATCTCCAAATTTTTGTCCAAATTCACTCTCTTTTATATTGAAATTTGCCTCTTTTTTCTTTATTTCAATGAATTGTTTAGATAAATATTTTGCTTTTGGTATCAACCCAACAGATACTACTAAAAGAAGAAGTGTCAAAATTGCTGTAATGGGGAAAAAGATTTTTAATATTTTTTCTGGATTTAAACCAAAAGATGTTATTACTGTTAGCTCATATTCACTAGATAGCTTAGATAAAGTTATTGCTAAAGATATAAAAAATGTTATAGGTAAAGTAAAAAAAATAATTTGAGGAATTGAATATGAAAATAATTTGAATAATTCAAAAAAATTCATAGTAATAATCGATGTTAAACTAGCAATTTTTACCAAAAATACCATAGAAGTAATAAAAAATAATCCCAAAAATATAGGGAAAAATGTAACTGCAAATTGTGAATGTAGATAGTTGTTTAATCTCAATAAAAATCCTTAATCATTGTTGATACACTAAAAAAATACTCTATAAAAAATCCCACAACCAATGATGGAATAAATGGAATTTCATTCTCTTTTTTAGAAAACTTAAGATAAATTGCATGTATTATAGCAATAAATGCACTTAAGAATATAGCAAAAACTGTAGCTTGTAAACCTAAAACAACTCCAATAGAAGCAATAAGAGGAATATCACCCTCTCCTAAAGCAGTTTGAGTTTTAAGAGTTTCATCTTTTAAAATTCTAGATTTTATATTTTGTATATAAAATGTAACAATAAAATTTAATAAAACTATCGCTCCAGTACAAATAAATGCATTTTTTAATGCCTCAAAGAAATCAAATTTAGTAACAAAAAAAGATGTAATTAAAGCTATTAATAAAAGATAATCAGGTACTGCTCTAAATTTTAAATCATAAAAAGATAAAGCTAGTAAATTTATAATATATACTACTAAAGCTACTGCCCAAACAATATCAAATTCCACCAAATCGCCTTTGTCTTTTATTGAAATCATCGATTATATCATCTAACTCATTTGATGTAAAATCAGGCCACAATGTAGATGTAAAAAACATTTCAGCATAAGCATTTTGCCAAAGTAAATAGTTAGAAAGTCTTATTTCTCCACTCGTTCTTATTAATAAATCAACCTCACTAAATCCGGCTGTATCTAAACAAGATTCAAAATTTTTCTCATTTACCTCAAGATTATTCTCATTAAGTTTTTTTATAGCTCTTAAAATTTCATCTTTTGAACCATAATTTAAAGCTAATACCTGAGTAAGGCCTGAATTATTTGATGTTTTATTCTCTATATCTTTAATAGTAATTTGTAAAGATTTGGAAAATTTACTTAAATCTCCTATTGCTTTAAATCTAATATTATTTTTTAGAAATGTTTCAATTTCATTTTTTAAATATTTTTCTAAAAGTTTCATAAGATATTCAACTTCTAGTTTTGGTCTTGACCAATTTTCAGTAGAAAAAGCATATAAAGTAAGATATTGAACACCTATTTTTGAACAGTGTTTTGTAATCTCTCTTACAACCTTAGCTCCTTCTTCATGCCCAGCTGTTCTTTTAAGACCTCTTTCTTTAGCCCATCGTCCATTTCCATCCATAATTATCGCAATATGCTTAGGGGAATTTGAGTTATTCATGAGCTTCAAACTTTTTTTCTAGATTTTCTAAAATAGAAAATGAAATATCTAACTTATTTCCACTAAAATTTTTTGATTCATCTTTAAAAATTAGTTCAATAATATTATTTTCATCTCCAAATTTATTATTTTCATCTAAAATATTTAAACAAACTGCATCAAGATTTTTATTTATCAACATATTCTCTGCATTCGTTTTTGCATTTACTTTGTCCATTTCAGCTTTAAAACCAACAGAAATAATATTGTTTTTTTCTATGCTAGCCAAAATATCTATATTTTTTTTAAGTTTCAAATTCCAAGTCTCCCCTAAAGTCTCTTTTTTTATCTTTCCATCAACTTTTAAACTAGGTACATAATCACTAATAGCAGCTACCATAAATAAATATGTTTTTTTAGAATTTTGATTTAGTTTTAACTCTTTTTCTAAATTCTCTTTAAATTCTAAAGTACTAAAAATTTGAATTCTATTTATACCTTTTGGTGCATATTCTAATCCCCTAGAAGCTACCAAAGATACATCTGCCCCTAAATAATAAAGAGCTGTTGCTAGGCTTGAAGCCATTTTCCCACTTGAAAAATTTGATATATATCTTACATCATCTATTTTTTCAATTGTTCCTCCACCACTAAGAACAACTTTTCTATTTTCCCAATAAAAATTTCTTAAAAGTTCTCTACAAGTTTTATGGAAAATATCAATTGGCTCAGCCATCGCTCCATTTCCAACATCTTTACAAATAAGCTCTTTTGTTTGTGTACCTAAAATTTCAAAACCCAATTTTGTTAAATTTTCCAAACTTTTTTTTGTAATTGAATTTTCAATCATATTCGTATTTGCTGCTGGGCTTAAAACAATAGCTTTTGTATAAGCCAAAGCTGTTTGAAGCAATAAATTATCAGCAATTCCACTTGATAATTTATTTATAGTATTTGCACTAGCAGGTGCAATTATAAATATATCACTCCATTTTGCAATATCAATATGATTATAATCTTGTGATTTATCCCAATTCTCACTACTTTCATCTAAAATTTTATTTTGTGAAATTGCTTCAAAAGTAATTGGATTTATAAATTTTTTTGCAGCATCTGTCATAACAACTCTTACAGCTGCTCCTGCTTTTATATATAATCTTATTAATTCTAAAGCTTTATAAATAGCTATTGAACCAGTAACTCCTACAAGAATATTTTTATTTTTTAAAAGCATTATTTTTTCTTACTTTCAAAATGTTTGTAAAAATAACCATCAATAGTTTTTACTTTTGCTCTTGTTAAATACAATTCGCCTTTTTTTACATTCCCAGTTACACAAGAACCAGCACCTATAAGTACATCGTCCTCAACAGTTACAGGAGCAACAAATTGTGTATCACTTCCAACAAAAACATTTTTTCCTATAATAGTTTGATGTTTATTTACTCCATCATAGTTACAAGTTATTGTTCCACAACCAATATTTGTTCCCTCATTAATAGAACAATCTCCCAAATATGATAAGTGTCCAGCCTTTACACCATTTAATTTAGCTTTTTTTGTCTCTACAAAATTTCCAATATGTGTTTTATTTAGTTCACTTGCTGGTCTTATTCTTGCCATTGGCCCAACATCACTATCAATAATAACTGAATCTTCAACTACTGAATTTGTTTTTATATGTGAATTTATAATTTTTGAGTTTCCAAGAATTGAAACACCATTTTCAATAATAGATTCTCCTTCTATAACAACTCCCTCTTCTATGTAAATAGTATCAGGTAATCTCATAATCACACCTGCTCTTAGGAACTCTTTTTTAATTCTATTTTGATGAATTACCTCAGCATCAGCCAATTCCACTTTAGAATTTACACCTTTAAAATTCTCTTCATTTACAATTAAAGGTTTTAAAACTTTTCCTTGATTTATAGCCATTTCAACTAAATCTGTTATGTAATACTCTTTTTGAGCATTATTGTTATTTAATTTTGGTAAATTTTCAAGTAAAAATTTTGAACAAAACTGATAAATTCCTGCATTTGCAGTTCTAATTTTAAGCTCTTCAATACTTGCATCTTTTTGCTCAACTATTTTTTTTACATTTCCATTTTCAATAATTACTCTTCCATATCCATCAGCACTTTCTAATTCTAAAACTGACATAACAATAGTTGCATCTATATCAAATTTTTCTAATTCACTTGCTTGAATAAGGGGCATATCACCATTTAAAACTAAAACTTTTCCATATTTTGGTGTTATTCCCATAACTGCACCACCAGTTCCTGGATAATTTTTGTGATCTTGAATTACAAAATTTATATTTGTAAAATATTTTTCTATTTCAGCTTTAACTTTTTCAAATTGATGATATAAAACTACAGTAATATCATCACTTAATTTTAAAGCCTCTTTTATAGAGTAATAAAGCATTGGTTTTCCAGAAATTTTATGTAATACTTTTGGAGTATCTGATTTCATTCTAGTACCTTGACCAGCTGCAAGTATTATTATTGATTTATTAAACATTTTATTCCTTATATAATTTATTGAGCTAAAGCTTCATTAACCTCTTTTTTTAGATTCTCTACAACAGATTCCAAAGTACTTTTCACGTAACCATCAGTAGAATTTTCTAAAATCATTTTATCGAGATTTTTCTCTCTATCTTTAAAAAATTGTGCAACTTTTCTATTTTTTGAATTTTTGTTGTACATTAAAACTCCAGCAGCAACTAAAGTCATAATCAACTTTGCATGACCAAAAATAGCCGCATAATTTAAGATTGTAAATCCACTACTATCAGGTTGATTAATATCTGCACCTGCTGCTATTAACCATCTAGCTATTTGGAAATTTCCTTTCCACTGTGTATGATGAAGAGCTGTTCTTCCATGTATATCTTTTAAATTAAGATTGGCCTTTTTTGTAAGAAGCTTTTCAACTACAGCAATATCATTTGCTATAACTGCTTTATGAATTACCGTTCTTCCTTCATTATCTTGAATATCAACGTTAACTCTATACTTCAAAAAATTTACAAGTCTTTCAAAAAAACTCTCTTTCTCTTTTTTCTCTCTAATATTTAATCCATCTTCAACCATAAAAGCTAAAGGAGTTCTACCACTTTTATCTTGAGTATTTAAATTGATTCCATAATTTATAATAAGTTTTAAAGTTTCAAAATCATTATAAAGTACTAAATCAAATAAAACATTTGTTCCATCAAGTCTTGATATGTTTATATTTGGTTTACAAGTAAGAACTTTTTTAAGTAAAATATCATACTTTTCCCCCTCTTTAAATATAGTTGCAAGTTGAGGAGTTAATTTTTTAAAATTTTTTGTAACAGCTATTAATTCAACAATTACATCAACTACACTTCTTTCATCAATATCTTTAATATCAATATTTGAGCCTCTAGCTACTAAAAAATCTATCATTTTATAATTTGAATATCCTTTTAATATCTCATTATAAATGATATTTCTATTATTCTCATCAGTAACATTTACATTCGCACCACATTTAATTAAAAAATCTGCATTTGCAAAATTCTTATTTTCTATCTCTTTTTGCAGTGTAGTTTTTCCATTAATATCTAAAATATCAATCTCTAAACCATTTTCAATAAACAATAAAGCAAGTGATAAATAATCTCTTTTTGAAGATATAAGCTTATATCTTCCCTCTAGATTTTTTTCATCCCTTGCTTGTAAATCAACAATAAATAACAGTTCATCAATAATATTTCTATTTTTATTATCAACAATATTCATATTTATATTTTTTTTGATTAAAGCTTCAATAACAGGAATATTTATTTCACCTTGTATTATTGCGTTGAATAAAGCATTTTCTCCTGTTTTATCCAAAAAGTTTACATTTATTCCGTGGTTTATTAAAGTTATTGCTATTTCTGGATTATCTTTTAAAACAGCATAAAATAATGCTGTTTGATAATTGTTATCTAAAGAATTTATATCTTCAATATTATTTACAACATCTCTTAAAATGTTTAAATTTTTACCTTCGATAGCATGAAAGATAACTGTTTTACCTTCCGCATCTTTAATATTAAAATCTGGTTTATATGTCATTAAAACTTGGAAAATCTTTTCATTAGATAAGATTGCAGTACTTTGCAATATAGTTCTTCCTATTGAATTTTTAGCATTTATGTCATAGCCATTTTCTAGTAAAAATCTAACCATTGCTCCATCTGATTTCTCACAAGCCTCATCTAATGGAGTTTTTTTAAATTTATTTTCTAGATATTTATCAACTCCATTACTTAAAAGTAGTTTTATGGCATCATATTTTTTAGCAGATACAAGTAAAAATAGTAAACTATTACCATTTTCATCCTGTTTATTTATATCCACACCTTTTTTAATGATTTTGTCTAATTTTGTAACATCAAACTTATCAGAAAACAACTCTTTATAAAAAAGATTCTCATCAACTTTAAAAAAATTAAACACCAAAAACCTTTATATTTTGTAAAATTCTAATATTTTATCTAAATTTGAATTAAAAAGTTTTCCTGCTTCTTTTTCTAAAACCATTCGCTTTTTTATCTCTATTTTCTACATCTTTATTGTACTCTTTTGTTTTAGTTCTATCATTTTTCTCTTTTCTAAATCTACTTTCAAATCTTTTTTCTACGAAGCTATCATCACTTATAAGTGTTCCTTTTAAAGATTTTTCTATAAAGCTATTAAAAGAATTTCTCAAAATGTATGCTTTATCATGATCAGGAAAAAGATTTGGTAGCTTATATGAAAGCCAAAGATAAAGAGATATTTTTTTAACCTCATCTTCAACCAAGAGTAAATCTTTTTGTGTAATTGCTTTTTGTGGTAAAGTAATTGATGGTTTATAATGATTTGGTCTTTTTTTAACAACACTTGCAATATAAGAGTTATATGCTTGAAGAATAATTGTTGATTTTGTAGTTATTGGTGCTTGAGCTAAAAGATATTTTTCTTCAAGAGTTAAACCATCTTTTGAATCTACTATTCTTGAAGCTTCTAACATACTTGATAAATTTGCTGCTTCAAAAGGACCATTAAATTTCATATTTAATGCAAAAAAGTTTAAAACTTTTCCTAAAGACTTTGTCTTTAAATGCATTGAAAGTGATTCAAGTTGAGAGTTATTTATTTTTACTTTAAAAGGTGGTTTTATAGTTCTTATTGGACTTTGAAACTCTTCTTCTATATAATTTAAAATATCTCTTCTAGTAGCTCCTAAATATCCTGCTTCAAAAAGTCCAAATCTTCCAGCACGACCAGCAATTTGAACTATCTCATTTACAGTTATTTTTCTTTTTGACACTCCATCAAATTTTGTATCATTTGTAAATAAAATTGTCTTAATAGGAAGGTTTAATCCCATAGATATAGCATCTGTTGCTATTAAAATTTGACTTTTTTTCTCTCTAAATCTTCTTGCTTCATCTCGTCTTACTTCAGGAGACAAATTCCCATAAATAACAGAAACTGTATATTTTTTTTGAAGTTTTTGTTTAAGCTTTAAAACTTCAGCTCTTGAAAATGCAATTAAAGCTGTTCCATCTTCAAGTTTATCAAGAGAAGTCCATTTATCTAAAATTTTTAACTCATTTTTTCTTTTATGCTTTACAATTTCTAACTCTTCATCTAAATATTGAGCAATCTTTTTTACAGCATCAAGAGCATTTACACTTCCTGTCATAATTACTCTTTTTGCAGGAACTCCAATAATAGCATTTACCCAAGCCCAACCTCTATCATCATCTTCAAGCATTTGTACTTCATCAATAACTGCTACGTCAACTTCTAAATCAAAATCAATCATCTCAATAGTTGAACAAATATGTGCAGCATCTTCATTTAGCTGTTGCTCTTCACCAGTAACCAATGAAGCTTCAATATTTGACTCTTTTAAATCTTCATAACCTTCTAAAGCTAAAAGTCTCAAAGGTGCCAAATAAAGTCCACTATTTGCCTCTTTTAATTTTTTCATAGCATTATAAGTTTTCCCACTGTTTGTAGGACCCACATAAAATTCTAACTTTCTATTCATACTTCTTGCTAATGGATAAAGCGTTTTTAAATCACAATTCAATAATATTTTTAAATCTTCTTGCCAACTATTTTTCATATATCTTCTTTTTATAAATTCACAAATTATATCTACTTTTACCAATATTTCCCTATAATACAGCTTTTAATAAAGGATTAGATTTTATGACTTGTAAATATTTTGGGCTATGTGCCTCATGTACTTTGTATGACAAAACTTATGAAGAACAGCTAGATTTTAAAACAAACAGAGAAAAAGATAGATTTTCTAATTTCACAAATATCAATTTTGATATTATAAAAAGTAGTGATGCAAATTTTAGAAATCGTGCTGAATTTAGAATTTGGTGGGAAAAAGATGAAAACAATGAAAAAGATGTTTTATCTTATGCAATGAGTGATACAAAAAAAGATATTTTACAAATAGATTCTTGCTCAATAGTAAGTCCTCAAATTGCTGAACTTATGCCAAAACTTCTTGCAGAGTTACAAAGTGATATGATTTTATCTTTTAGACTATTTGGTATTGAATTTTTAGGAAGTTCAACTTCTGATATGCTTGTAACTTTACTTTATCATAAGAAATTAGAAAAATATTGGGAAGAATTAGCGAAACAAATTGAAAATAAATTTAACATAAAAATTATTGGTAGAAGCAGAAAACAAAAAATTGTTTTAAGCAGTGATTTTATAAATGAAAATTTAAATATCAATAATCAAAGTTTTAAATTTACTTATGAAGAAAATGGTTTCACTCAACCAAATACAAATGTAAATAAACAGATGATTGAATGGGTTTTAAACAATACAAAAGATTCAAAAAAAGATTTATGTGAACTTTATTGTGGTGGTGGAAACTTTACAATTCCTCTATCAAAAAAATTCAATAAAGTATTAGCTACTGAAATCTCAAAAACTTCTATAAAATCAGCTTTAAGAAATTGTGAACTAAATGATATAAAAAATATTGAATTTATAAGAATGAGTGCTGAAGAGTTTGTAGAAGCTTTAAATGAAGTTAGAGCATTTAATAGATTAAAAAATGTAGATCTAAAATCATATGATTTTGATACAATTTTTATGGATCCGCCAAGAAGTGGACTTGATGATACAACTAGAAATTTATCAAAAAATTTTGAGAATATTATCTACATCTCTTGCAATCCTGAAACTTTACATAGAGATTTAGAAGAATTAACTTTAACTCACGAAATTGTAAGATTTGCTCTTTTTGACCAATTTGCATATACAAATCATATTGAGTGCGGAGCAATTTTAAAAAGAAAATAGAAGATAAATCTTCTATTTTCTTGTAACTAAATTTAAATTTAGATGAATAATATCAAGAGCTGCTGGTGTAATTCCTGATATCAAACTTGCATTATAAAGTGTTGGTGGTCTGTGTTTTTCTAACTTCTCAATTACTTCATTTGAAAGACCTGGAAGTCCTCTATAAGAGAAATTATCAGGTATAGAAAGTTTTAGCATTTTCTTCATTTTTTCTATTTGTTTTTGTTGTTTTTGGATATATCTATAATATTTTGCTTCAATAATTATTTGATTTTTTAAATATTCATCCAACTCTTTTAAACTAGGTACTAAAACATCGAATTTTTCAATATCAATAGTGTTTCTTCCAATTAAATCTATTAAAAGAACTTTATCATTGATTTTCTCTTCGCCAATAGATTCTAAAAGTTCTAAAGTCTCTTTTTTAGAAGTTATCCAAGTAGATGCCATAAACTCAACTGCTTCTTCTAAAGCTTTTCTTTTAGCCTCAACTTTAGCAAAAGTTTCATCATCTAAAAGTCCTAATTTATGCCCATAACCTGAAAGTCTAATATCAGCATTTTCTTCTCTTAAAAGAAGTCTATACTCAGCCCTACTTGTAAACATTCTGTATGGTTCTTGAGTTCCTTTTGTAACTAAATCATCTATTAAAACTCCGATATATGCTTCATCTCGTCTAAGAATAAAAGGCTCTTTTCCATCTATAGCTAAAGATGCATTTATACTTGCCATCAATCCTTGAGCTGCTGCTTCTTCATATCCTGTTGTAGCATTTATTTGACCAGCATTATAAAGATTTTTTATCTTTTTTGTTTCAAGACTATGTTTAAGTTCAGTTGGATCAACATAATCATATTCAATAGCATATCCATATCTTATAATTCTTGCATTTTCTAAACCTTTTACAGAGTGAATCATTCTTTTTTGAACTTCAATTGGAAGAGAACTTGACATTCCATTTATATAATATTCAGTACATTTTGATGTTTGAGGTTCTAAAAATAGTTGATGTCTCTCTCTTTCACTAAATCTTTTTACTTTATCTTCAATACTTGGACAATATCTTGGACCTGAACCTTGAATTTGCCCTGTGTAAATTGGTGCTCTATGAAAATTTGAAGAAATGATATCGTGCGTATCCAAATTTGTGTATGTTACATAGCAAGGATACTGTGTTGGACTAAATGTTTTTTTATCTGTTCTAAAAGAAAAAGGTGCAGGTTTTATATCTCCTCCATGCATATCCATAACTGAAAAATCAATAGAATTTGCATCTAATCTTGAAGGTGTACCTGTTTTAAGTCTTCCTACATTTAAACCTAACTCTTTTAATTGTATAGACAGAGTAGATGACGGTAATTCCCAAGCACGTCCAGCTTCATAAGTATTTTCACCAATATGAATCAATCCTCTCATAAAGGTTCCCGTCGTAAGAATTGTTTTTTTAGATTTAAATTCTTCACCAAGTTTTGTTTTTACTCCAAGAACTTCATCATTTTCAACTATCAATGAAGTTACTTCATCTTGATAAATATTTAAATTAGGAGTATTATGACAAACTTTTCTCATATATTCTCTATATTCATCCATATCAATTTGAGCTCTTGTTCCTTGTACAGCTGCACCTTTTGAATCATTTAAAATCCTAAATTGTATTCCTGTAGCATCTGTACAAAGTCCCATTTCTCCACCAAGAGCATCTAATTCTTTTACTAAATGTCCCTTTGCTAAACCACCAATAGCAGGATTACAACTAGCTGCTCCTATTTGTTCAACAAGCATTGTGATTAATAATGTTTTTTTCCCTAACCTTGCACCTGCAAGTGCTGCTTCTATACCAGCATGTCCCGCACCAACAACGATAATATCGTATTGCATTAACTTTCCTTTTTATAAAGAGTATCAGATTTTTAAATATTAGTAAAAATTAGCTTCTTATGAATTTTTGGCTATTATAACCAAATTTTATCTAAAGGTTTTTTAAGTGTTTACAGGACTTATAAGAGAGTTGGCAAAGGTTGAAAGTTTTTCAAATAATATTTTAACACTAAAATCAAATTATAAACCAAAAATTGGTGATTCAATAGCAGTTAATGGTGCATGTTTGACTGTAGTTAAAATATCAAATAACTCTTTTAGCGTAGAGTTATCTCCAGAAAGTACAAAAATTTTAGCTTTAGAAAACTATAAAAATGAAGTTCATATGGAACCTGCTATGCAAATGGGTGATAGATTTGAAGGTCATATTGTTCAAGGTCATGTTGATTGCATTGGTACTATAAAAAAAATAGATAAAAGTGGTAATTCCACAGATTTTTATATCTCTTTACCAAAAGAGTTTATTAAATATGTTATTCCAAAAGGAAGTATCACTATTGATGGTGTATCACTTACAGTAAATGATGTTTTTAGTGATTCTTTTAGACTTACAATAATCCCACATACAATTGAAAATACACTTTTTAAAAAATATAAAATTGGCAGTAGAGTAAATATTGAGACTGATATGTTCGCTAGATATATTTATAATATGTTCAAAAATAAAAAAGAAGATTTATCTTGGGGAGATGTTGAAAGAATAATGGCTAGTTATTAGTCATTTTTTCTGGCGCTTGACTTCCATAAAGATAAAAATATCTTTTTTTACTTGCATTTATATATGGTTTAACTTTAGCGATTCTCATATCAGCTAAGTTTATAACTTCCGTTACAACTCCAACTTTTAAGCCTTCATAAAATATATTATCCATTCCAGATGTAATAACTTCATCGCCTTCTTTTATTTCAGCTAAAACTGGAATAAATTTTATTTGAAGGCTATCTTCATTTTCACCTGCCATAATAATTCCAGGACTTTTTTGTTCTCCTATAAAGACTGAATATGAACAATCTTTATTACCATTTAATAATCCAATTGCTCTATTTTGTTGATTAACTACTATTCCAGCTGCGAAATTATCAGAAATAAGCCCTAAAATCTTATCACTTTGTAAATCTTTAGCTAAAGAAACTTTTGTGAAATCATTGAAGCTTAAATATGAGATAACTTTTACCAGTTCAACATGAGAAGTTGTTTGTGGTACATTTAAATTCTTTAAGAACTCATCTTTTACAGCTAACTCTTGTTTTGCAATATCATACAAAACTTTATAATCTCTTAGCTCTTTATTTTCTTGTTTGAGTTTTTCTATAGTTTTTGCCTGATTGAAATATTTATCAAACAAGCTTGAGACATCTAAAACATTTTTTACATAAAATGTTTTGATATCACTTAAAAATGTAAAATTCTTTACAATTAATTCATCTACTTTAAATATGTAAGATAAAATAGCTATTATAAAAAATGCTACAAAAATTAGCTTTCGCATTAGTTATTTGTAATTAATTTTAATAATTCTGGTTGTTCTAATACTTGGCTTGTTCCATAAGCAACAGATAAAAGTGGATCATCTGCAATTTGTACTGGAAGTTTTATAATATCAGCTAGATATTTATCTAAACCTCTAATTAATGCTCCTCCACCTGTTATAATTACTCCATTGTCAACAATATCACTTGCTAAATCTGGTGGCATATTTTCTAAAACACTTTTTATTGCAGAAGCTATTTCTCTTAAAGGTTCTTTGATTGCTGTTCTTACACCTTCACTTCCAAATTCAATAGTTGAAAGAAGTCCAGAGTTATCTCTTCCTTTTACTTGCATTTTTAATTCTGTTTCAAGTTTTATTGCTGCACCAATTTCAATTTTAATATTTTCAGCAACTCTTTCACCAATAAATAGATTATAATTTTGTCTTACATGCTCTATAATAGCTTTATCTATTTTATCTCCACCAACTTTGATAGATCTACATAATACTAAACCACCTAAAGATGTAACACCAATTTCAGTTGTTCCACCACCAATATCAACTATAACATATCCAGATGGTCCAGAAACATCTATTCCAGCTCCTATAGCAGCAGCCATTGGCTCTTCAACAAGAAAAACTTCTCTTGCCCCTGCACTCATAGCTGATTCTTCAACTGCTTTTTTCTCAACTTGTGTGATTCCATAAGGAATACAGATGATTACTCTAGGTCTTATAAATGATTTTCTTGAATGAGCTTTTTCAATAAAATATCTAATCATTCTTTCAGTCATTTCAAAATCTGCAATAACACCATCTTGCATAGGACGAACCGCTTTAATATTTAAAGGAGTTTTTCCAATCATCTGTTTTGCTTCTTGTCCAACTGCTAAAATTCTATCTTTTCCATGTTTTTCACTTTGAATTGCAACAACTGATGGCTCATTTATAATTATCCCTTTTCCTCTTACAGAAACAACTGTATTAGCTGTTCCTAAGTCTATTGCCATATCATTTGAGAAAAAACCTATTAATTTATCTACAATCATCTATTTATCCTTTGCTATAACTTTTGGCTGATCAGTTTTTAAAACAACTTCTTTTGTAATAATAATTTTTTTATTTTTATATTTTGGAAGGTCAAACATAATATCAAGCATAATATCTTCTAAAATTGATCTAAGTCCTCTTGCACCAGTTTTTCTTTTAATTGCTAAATCAGCTAATTCTAAAAGAGCATCTTTTTCGAATTCTAGAGTAACTTTATCCATTTCAAAAAGTTTTATATACTGTTTTATTAATGCATTCTTTGGTTCTGTTAAAATATGAACCATATCTTCTTTTGTAATCTCATTTAAAGTTGCTATCATATGAAGTCTTCCAATAAGTTCAGGAATAAGCCCATATTTTACTAAATCATCTGTTTCAACTTTAGAAATAAGTTTTGATTCATCATTCTTTGATTTCTTCTCGTGATTAAATCCTAAAACATTTGAACCTTGTTTTCTTTTAATGATGTCTTCTAAACCATCAAAAGCTCCACCACAAATAAATAATATATTCGATGTATCAACTTGTAAAAGCTCTTGACTTGGATGTTTTCTTCCACCTTTTGGAGGTATATTTACTAATGCACCTTCAACAATCTTTAATAAAGCTTGCTGAACTCCCTCACCTGAAACATCTCTAGTTATACTTCTATTTTCACTCATTCTAGCAATTTTATCAATCTCATCAATGAAAATAATTCCTCTTTCAGCTTTTTCAATATCTCCACCTGCTGCTTGAACAAGTCTTGTAACAACATTTTCAACATCATCTCCAACGTATCCAGCTTCAGTTAAACTAGTTGCATCTGCAATTGCTAAAGGTACATCAAGATATTTTGAAATAGTTTGCGCAAGAAGTGTTTTACCGCTTCCTGTTGGTCCTATTAAAAGAACATTTGATTTATTTAACTCAATATCACCCTCAAGTTCATCTTTTCTAAATATTCTTTTATAATGGTTATAAACAGCTACACTTAAAACTTTTTTAGCTCTATCTTGACCTATAATATACTCATCTAGAATCTTTTTTAACTCTGCTGGAGTTTTTATTTTCACATCTTTTGGTTTTTTAGAATTATTAGATGTCTCATCTAATATAATTTCACCATTCATAATATCGTAAGCTGCACCAACACAAGATTTACAAATGCAGGCATTATCACCAGTTATAATAGGGTTTGCTTTAGTATCAGCTGCTCCACAAAAATCACAAATTATTTTACTCATCATTACTCTTTAATTTTCTTTCAAAAGGAATTCCTCTTTTTGTATTTAATACAAAGTTTGCTAATTCCTTAACATATTTATTTTGATCATTTTCAAATAAATCAAGTGCAGCATCTTGAAGAGGATTTCCCATATTAAATAAACCTTTATACGCATGTTTTAAAGCATCTATATCTTCTCTATTTTCTAATCTTCTTCTTAATCCAACTAAGTTTAATCCCTTAACAGTAGCTTTGTTACCCTCAGCTAGGCAAAATGGTGGAATATCTTGAGCAACAGCACTTGCTCCTCCAATCATTACACCAGTTCCTATCTTACAAAATTGGTGAACAGGAGTTAATCCACCAATAACCACAAAATCTCCACACTCAACATGCCCTGCAAGTGTTACACCATTTGCAAAAATTGAATTATTTCCAATTACACAATCATGTGCTACGTGTGTATATCCCATAAATAGGTTATTATCTCCAATAACTGTTTTTCTATGTCCTGTTACAGTACCTGGATTAAATAATGTGTATTCTCTAATTTTATTATTATCTCCAATAATTAATTCTACATCATCACTTGGATTAAACTTTAAATCTTGAGGAATTGTTCCAATTGATGCATGTGAAAAAATATGATTATTCTTTCCAATTGTTGTTTTACCAACAATTACTGTGTGGGAATCAATAACTGTTCCATCACCAATTTTTACATCTTTTCCTATTATTGTATAAGCTCCAATTGTTACACCGTCACCTAAAATTGCACCATCTTCAATAATGGCAGTTTTGTGAATATTATTCATTTTAATCCTAATTATTTATCAACAATCATGGCTTTAAATTCAGCTTCAGCTGTAAGTTTTCCATCAACATAAGCTTTTCCCTCAAGCACCATTAGAGTACTTTTCATTTTAACTGCAATTAATTCATAATCTAGTCTATCACCAGGACGAACAGGATTCCTAAATTTTGCTTTGTCTATGCTCATAAAATATATAACTTTATCTTTCATTTGCTCATCACTTAATCCTGAGCTTTTTAGAGCTAAAACCCCCCCACATTGTGCCATACCTTCAAGTATTAAAACACCTGGATAAATTGGATGTCCTGGGAAATGGCCTTGAAATGCTGGTTCTGAAATAGAGATATTTTTAAAACCTTTTATAGATTTAGATAATTCCATTTCTGTAATTCTATCAACTAATAAAAGTGGGTATCTGTGAGGTAAAATCTCTTGAATTTGTATAATGTCAAACATATTTTAATCCTGAATAAAAATTTGTTAAAGTTGAAGATTATATCTAAAAGTAGTTTAGTTTTTTATAATCCTTGCTACATTCTCTGAACTACCGTGTTTTAGATACTCTCTTAAAAGCTTTGAATTGTTAAAAAAATCTTCTTTATTCATATTATTATAATCATTTAAAAGATTATTTACAGTAACATCATTTTGTAAAAATTCACTATGCAGTTGACTTTTTTTCATTTTTTCAAAAAATATATTTGCAAGTCCAACAAATTGGAGTTTTACAAAAGTTTTTCCTATAAAAAAATCTAATTTTTTTGCAATATATGAAAGAGTAAAAGGTGTACCTATAAGTGCTGCTTCAAGTGTTGCTGTACCTGAACAAATAAATGCATATTCTGCTTGATAAAGTGCCTCATGAGAATTTTTTGATATAGTAAAATCTTTTATATCACCATAAATCTTTTTTATATATTCATCGTCAAATTTTGAAGGAATTACTAAAATATACTCTTTTTCTGGTATTTTTTTTGTAAGCTCTCTAAAAATTGGCATAAGATTTGTAATTTCTGTTTTTCTACTTCCTGGCATAAAAACAATTTTATTTGAAGTAGTTAAATTTTCTTTAAAATTTTTTATCTCGTCTAAAAGAGGATGCCCTACATACCTGATTTTATTTTTATCATTATAAATTTCACTTTCAAAAGGTAAAATTGAACACAACTTCGTGCAATATTTTTCCAAAGCAATTACACGTTTTCTTTTCCAAGCCCAAGCCTGAGGTAAAATATAGTAAATAATCTCTTTATCCGGATAAGTATGTCTTAGTTTTTTTGCTAAAGGTAGATTAAATCCAGAGCTATCTAGTAGTAAAACTTTGTCACAATCTTTTGCTAAATCTACAAGCTCATCTCTTAAACGAAAAAAGAATCTTAATTTTTTAAGAGCATCAACAAATCCCATAATCGCTAAAGAACTTAAATCATATAAAGGTTTACCCAACTCTTTGTCAAATACTCCAACAAATTCAACATCATCCAAATATTTTTTTAACTCTTTTAAATGAATATTTGATGAAGCTTCCATTGCACTAACTAAAATTTTCATACAATTTCCTCTTTTATATCTTCATAAGTTACTGCATTAATAAAAATTTCATACTTAGCATCCATAACCTCATCAAGAACGATTAAAGCACTTAAATCAAAAGGATTTTTTAAAATATCTGCTCTTAATTTTATCTCTTCTTCAAAGCTCATAGATTTAAATATAAGCTCTTTTGTACTAGCATAGTTAGTTTTTGCAAGTTTGTTGAAAGTTTCTAAAGTTATTATTTTAACTTCATCTTTAGCAAGATAGTTTATACCATCTTTTTGATATTCAATTTTTGAACTAGTTTGATTTCTATTAACAGTGGAATATACAAATATATATGAAGGTATCACCTCTTTGTTTACAACAACTTTTCCACTAAGTAGTCTATAATTTAAAAATCTTTGTTTAATTAATTTATACTCTTTATTTTCATCTTCAAGAGTATTTCTTTTTTTGTAAAGCTCTAATCTTTGTTCTATTGATTCTGGCATTATTTGATTTGAAATTGGATTAAACATCTCATCCATTATTTTCTTTTGATGTTCTCTTTGAGCTGATAAACCAAATAAACAACCACAATAATTTTGTCTATAAAGACTATTTTCTTTTACTCTTAGTCCTTGAATTTCAGCACCATTACCACTTCTATAATCTCTAAAAATAAATTCTACTCCAGTTTTTTTAAAAAGATTATTTCCTATAATCTCTAATTTTTCTTGGGATTTTTTTGGAGAAATTAATAAAGTTGTAGTGAACTTATCATGACCCAATTCTAAGGCTTTTTGAACACTATTATCAAGTCTATCATCATAGCAAACTGTACAACGATCTCCTTTCTCAGGTAAATGTTCCATTCCTTTTACTTTTTTTAACCATTCTTCAAGGTTATAAGGCCCTTCAAGTAATGGAATTCCTAATTTCTTACAAGAGTATTCAACATCCAAATATCTAAGTCTATATTCACTATATGGATGAATATTAGGGTCATAAAAATAACCTACAAGTTTTTCTTCTGGATACTCTTCTTGGATTTTTTCTAAAAAATAGTGGCTATCAACTGCACAACAAATATGAACTAACAATAAAATTCCTTTTTATAAAATATATTCAATTTTTTAAAATAAGGTATAATTATAGTTAAAATTTTTTAAATAAAGGATTTCCAATCAAAAACATATTATTTATATCGATTCTACTATTCTTAATAACTGGATGTAGCCAAAAAGAGCCTCAATTAGCTTCAAACAGCGCAACTATTTTATTTAAAACTCCTAAAATGAAATTTCACGATAAAGGTTTCATTTTTAAATATAAAGATTATACTCAAGTTCAAATATTTAATGCAGGTGTTGCCATTTTAGATATGAAAATTTATGAAGATAAAGTTTGTAAAAGTACTTTTAAATGTCAAGATATAGAGACATTTAATAACGAAAACCTAAGTTCTACTTATCCAAAACATTTCTTAAAAGAGTTATTTGACAAAGAAGGAAAAGAGATTATTCACCGAGATAATGATAATGGTGTTTTAATCAAAATTATAAGAGATTAAGAGTTATAGAAATTTAATTTCTATAATCTTTTAAGTTTTGCATAACCTTTTTTAATTAATTTTAATAAAGGTCTTCTATATGAACTAAATACATATTTTTTAATTTCATAAGCTAATCTTCCTTTTACAGTTAAAAGCCCATAAATATCTCCAGCTGCAAATTTTCCACCAAGAGCAATTAAAATACCATCTAGTTTTGGATTACATTTAATTAAAGGTCTTCCATCCATTAATCTTAAAACATTTATACCTGCATTTGCTCCACTAATTCTTGCAATCGTAACATTTGGAGGCATTATTTCACCTGCACTATTTTTAATCTCTGCAATATCGCCAACGGCAAAAATATTTTCATATTTATCAGTTTGCATAAACTCATTTACAACAATTTGTCCTCTTCCATTTCTTGCAACATCTAGTTCACTTGATACTGTAGAAGCCTCAATTCCTCCAGTAAATATTACAAAAGAGTGCTGTATTCTAGTTCCATTTGAAAATTTACAGTAACCTTCACCAACTTCTTGAAGTTTAATTCCAGTAATTACATTTATTCCTAAATCTTTTAATCTTTTTTGAGAGATATTTATTAAATCTTGTTTTAATCCTGGAAGAATAGAAGAAGAACTACTAATTAACGAGATTTTTAAGTTATCACAAGAGAAATTACCTCTTTTGAAAAATTTATTTGAATAATATGCCATTTCAGCTGCAATTTCAACTCCAGATAAACCAGCACCAACTACTACAATATGAGTATCAGCACATTGTTTTACTTCATCTCTAACTTTTTCAAAAAGTTGTGTTTCAAAACTTTGTTTAAACGTAATTGCTCTGTGTAATTTTTTTATGTCATCCGCATTATTAAGCCCAGGGATTGAACTTGGGAAAAATGTTCTAGTTCCTGCTGCTAAAATTAAATAATCAAACTCAACAATTTCTTGCTCTTCTGTATAAATCTTTTTTGCTTGTTGATCAATTTTTCTAACTTTTAAATTTTTAAAATCCAAGTGATCATGATCAAATCCTTTACAAAGAGTCGTTAAATCTATCGTTACATCAGCAAAAGTTGAATTATTTGCTATTAAATCATAAACCTCAGGTTGCAAATTATGATATGTATGTTTATCAATTAAAGTAATTTTTATATTCTTGTTTCTTACCAATTCACCTAATGCATAAATCCCTGCATATCCTCCACCGATTATAACGACTCTCTTCATTTTAAGATAAACCTTTTACTTTTGATTTTTTTGATTTTTAGTACAAATTCTTGTAATAATTTGGACAGAATTTTATTTTTGAATTCTATACTTAGCTGTTTTAGGATATGATAAAAAGTAACAAATATGTATCAATTTCTTTTTTAGAGTGTTTACATATGTTACTTTTTGAAATAATAGGAATATAAATGAAATATTTTGGAGCTCACGTAAGTGCAAGTGGTGGTGTTTATAACGCGCCATTGAATGCAATTGAGATTGGTGCAAAAGCATTTGCACTATTTACAAAAAATCAAAGACAATGGAGTGCAAAAGCTTTAGATAATAAAACAATCGATTTGTGGTTTTTAAATCTTGAAAAAAGTAAAATCTTAGCAAAACATATACTTCCTCACGATTCATATCTTATAAATTTAGGACACCCAGATAGTGAAGCTAGAGAAAAATCTTTAAATAGCTTTATTGAAGAAGTTCAAAGATGTGAAATTCTAGCTCTTGATAGATTAAATTTTCATCCAGGATCACACTTAAGAGAAATAAGTGAAGAAGAGTGTTTAAATAATATTGCAGAATCTATGAATAGAGTGTTAGATAAGACAAGTGGAATAAAACTTGTTCTTGAAAATACTGCTGGTCAAGGAAGCAATCTTGGATATAAATTTGAACATCTTGCTTATATCATTGACAAAATAGAAGACAAAAATCGTGTAGGTGTTTGTATAGATACTTGCCATATGTTTACAGCAGGGTATGATATAAGAACAAAAGAAGCCTATGATAAAACTTGGGATAAATTTGAAAAAATAGTTGGATTCAAATATTTAAGTGGAATGCACATAAATGACTCAAAACCAGAACTTGGAAGCCGTGTTGATAGACATGACAGTCTGGGAGAGGGTAAAATTGGTTGGGATACTTTTAAATATTTAGCGAATGACCCAAGAATGGATGATATCCCTCTTATACTTGAAACTATTGATGAATCAATTTGGGCAAAAGAGATAGAAACACTTTATAGTTTTATAGAAAAGTAAATTCAAATCTACTTTTCTATCAGAATTTTATTAATGCATAACATTTTTTATATGTTTTGCATACTCTATTGCATCATGCATATTTGAGAAAGTTGTAACATAATCTATTTCAGCTCTTTCTAATTTCTTTAACACTCTTTGATTAAGTCCAGAAAAAATAAGTTTTTTATCTTTTGATTGAAAATTCTCTACAATAGATTTTAAAGCAACAATAGCTGTCATATCCATCATTGATACATTTTTCATATCAAGTATTACAATGTTTTTTTCATCATTTATATTTAACAAAGTTTTTAAAGCTTTTTGAGCAGCCCCAAAAAACATAGGACCATTTATGTCATATATCAATATGTTTTTTGGTAAATCTATATGCTCTTCTAAATTGCTACTTGATAGTTCAATTGAATATAAATCAATCGTTCTTTTAATAAACAACACTGATGCCAAACCAATTCCAATAGCAACAGCAACTTGCATATCTATTAAAACTGTCAAAGAAAAACATGTAAGTAATACGTAAATATCATCTTTTGGAGCAGTTTTTAATATATTAAAAAAGTGTTTAACTTCACTCATATTCCAAGCAACCATAATTAAAAGCGCAGAAAGTGCTGCCATAGGAAGATATGAAATGTATGGAGCTATAAATAATATTGAAGATAAAATAAATAAAGAGTGAACAATCGAAGATAACTTTTGTGTTCCACCAGAGTTTATGTTTGCAACTGTTCTTGCAATTGCAGCTGTTGCTGGTATTCCTCCAAAAAATGGTACAGCAATATTTGCAATTCCTTGACCTATTAACTCTTTATTTGGATCTGTTTTATTTCCAGTCATTGCGTCACTAATAACAGCACACAATAAAGATTCTAAAGCACCTAAAATAGCTATTGCAATAGAGTGAGGGAGTAGTTTTAATAGCAAATCAATATTTATTTGTTCAGGTGGTAAAAATCCCCAAGGTAAAGAAAATTGTAGAGGAATAGGAGGTATTCCATTTCCACTAATTCCATTTATATCGTATGTAAAAGTTGAATTTATCGTTGAAATATTTAATCCAAATTTATAATTAAAATATTCAACAGATATTGTTACAAATCCTAAAGCAACTAATGCTGCTGGTACTTTACTTTTTGTTTTTCTCCAAATAATCAATATAGCAAGTGTAGCACTAGCTGTTAAAAATTCATAAAGATTAAAAGTGCCAAAAGAGTTGAATAGTAAAACTATTTTATCTACATAACTTCCACTAAAGTTCTCAATAGTTAATCCAAAAAAATCTTTTATTTGAAAAGTTGCAATTACAACAGCAATTCCTGAAGTAAAACCAACAGTAACAGGATAAGGTACCAATTCTATTAAATTTCCAAGCTTCAAAAGCCCTACAAATATCAATATAATACCTGACATTAGACCACATAAAAGAAGTCCTGTTATTCCAAATTCTTGAACTATTGGGATGAGTATAACTATAAAAGCAGCTGTTGGACCAGATATATTTACTTTACTACTTCCAAAAATAGCAGCAAAAACACCTGCAACTATAGCTGTATATAGTCCTAATTGAGGGGGAACTCCTGTTGCAATAGCTAAAGCCATAGATAATGGTAAAGCTATTATTCCAACAGTTAATCCAGAAAAAATGTTACTTTTCATATTTAATTCTTTAAATAAAATTGGCGACCTTATTTAAGATATTATAAAACATAAATTTTGTGATTATTATCTTCTACATTATTTTTAAGTTTATTTTGCCAAAACTCATATTTTACTTTATCTTTTGGCTGATCAAAAAGTCCTGTTTTATAAATATTTGAAAGCATATCTTGAGCTTGTCTTACACCTTTTTGTCCAGCAAAATCAAGTAATTCAATTCCTTTTTCTACATCAACTTTTGTATTTATCCCTTGAAGATAAAATCTTGATAATTGATATGCAGCTACTGGATCAACACTACTTGATTCATTTAACAACTCAAAAGATCTATTTATATCTTTATTTACACCATCACCTTTATAATATAAAAATGAGATTGGAAGATTTGCATAAATATTTCCATTCTCTTTTGCCATATTTAAATATTTTGTAGCATTTTTATAATCTTTTTTATCAGCATAATATGTACCCAATCTTAGTTGTGCAAAAGAGTTTGTATTTTCAATTTTTTTATAACAAGCTAATTTATCATTATCTCTTTCCATCTTCTGACAAATATTTGCTTCTTTTAAAGGTCCTTCATATTTATCACCTGATTCAAAACTCAATACATCAGGCACTTTAAACGAACATGCTGTAAACATAAAAGCTATTATAGCTGTACTTAAAATTTGTCTTTTCATTTATCTTCCGTAAACATCTTTCATAAAATCTTTCTCATTTTCATCTAATTTTGATTGCCAATATGTACTTTTTTCAAAGTTTGGTTCAAAATATTGAGAATTTGAATAAAGAATAGTTAATTGATTTTGTGCATCTTTTACACCATTCTCACCAGCAAACTCTAAAAGTTCAATCGCACTATCTACATCCCCATCTCTTAAATAGAACATAGCTAACTTATAAGCTGCAATTGGATCTACTTTTCTTGTATCTTTTAAAAGTGAAATTGCCTTATTTTCGTCCATATCAACACCAAATCCATTTATATAAAGCTCCGCTATTAAAGCATTTGCATAAAAATTTCTCTGATTTTTTGCTATTTCAAATCTATCTTTTGCTTCTTTAAAATTACCTTTATATTGTGCATCAATTCCTAATCTTAACTGTGCAAAACTATTTTTATGTGAAATCAAATCATAACAATCCAACTCCACATTAAAGTTTTGATTTTTACACTCATTTGCAACTGTCTTTTCATTATCCATTGCTTCAAGCACTTTTGGACTAGTTGAACAAGCACTTAAGAAAAGCACTATAAAAGTAAGTGTTAATGGTTTTAAAATTCTAGTCATTTTCCCTCTTTTATCTCTTAGTTATTTGAAATGTGGTTATTTTATCATTTTTTTATTCATTTGCAGTTAAGAGATAAAAAGATAATATATATAGAATAAATATAAATATCTGAGGTTAAATGATAGAAGTAATTGAGTTTTTAAAAGCAAAAAACGTAGAAAAAACAAAATTTTATGAGCAACTAAAATGTACTATTGATGAAGCAAAGGTTCTACAGTACCTTTCAAAAGAGTATATCAATGGAAGAGATATTTTAAATGTTATTGATGTTTTAGGTCAATTTTATAATGTTGAAAAATATGAGCATTTAGAAAAACTAGATATTATAAAATCTCTTTTAGAGTATGGCTGGATTGTTCAAGCATCTTTTGACCAAGTAAAACTAAATGAATCTTCAAAGCTAGAGTTAATTAACTCAAATATTACTCTTTCAAGTTCTTATTTAAAAATGCTAGAAAGTGGTAGTAGTGATTTTATTTTACCTGAAATTAAAAATTATGGTGACCATCTGGAGTATTTACAAGACCAATTTCTAAAAATCGATTTAGCTCAACAATTAAATATTGTAAAGAAAAATTTTGATGCAAATAGCCCTAGTTTTAATAGATTAAAAGCAAAACAAGCTTTATTAGAAAATAGAATAAAAGATAGAATAAAAGCAACTACAAATCCTATTATGCTTGAAGATTTTTTTAAAGACAACAACTTAACAATTCAAGAACAAACTCTATTCTTAGCTCTTTTAAAAGAAGAGTATAGTGGTGGAGATGGAACGCTAAGAGAGATGAACTATTTAATAGATTTAATCTCAAATGATGATTATGAGAAAATTAAATATAGAAGCCTACTTGAAGAGAGTTCAACTTTAATTTCAAAAAATTTAGTTGATTATGATGAAGTTTTAACGCCATTTGGAGGAATTAATAGAAATTTTTATATTCCTGATGAAGTTTTATACAAAATTTCACATCCTACAAAAAAAGGTTCAAGTGTTGCAAAAATAAAACTAGAAAGTATTATAAAAGAGCAAGAGATTTTTGAGCTCATTAATACAACAAAAACACTTGATGATGTTGTTCTTGCAGAAAAAACAAAAGAAACATTAGATGCTCTTTTAAAACAAGTAGATAAAAATGTAATCAATAGACTAAAAGCTTGGGGGATAAAAGATAAAAAAAGAGGAATTGATGCAAAAATAATCTTCTATGGAATTGCTGGAACAGGTAAAACACTTACTGCTTTAGCATTAGCAAAATCTCTTAAAAAAGATGTTTTAAGTTTCGATTGTTCAAAAATTTTATCTATGTACATTGGAGAAAGTGAAAAAAATGTACGAAATATTTTTGATAAATACAATGAAATTAAAGAGCAAACAAAAACGGAACCAGTTTTACTTTTAAATGAAGCTGATCAATTTTTAAGTTCAAGAAGTAGCGGAACTGCAAGTAGTGCTGATAAGATGCACAATCAAATGCAAAATATATTTTTAGAGCAAATAGAAAGATTTGATGGAATTTTAATAGCTACAACAAATCTATTAGAAAATCTTGATAAGGCATTTTCTAGAAGATTTAACTATAAAATTGAATTTTTAAAACCAAATAAAGATCAAAGAATTGCTTTATGGAAAAAATTGCTTCCTGCAAATTTACCTTTAGAAAAAGATTTTGATATAGAAAAAATTGCAAAACATGAACTAACTGGTGGACAAATAGAGTTAGTTATAAAAAATACAGCCTATAAACTTGCTATACAAGAAAATGCTGTATTTAAACTAAGTGATTTCGAAGAACAAATAAGTAAAGAGAAAAAAGGTCAATTTGATAATGAAAACAAAGTTGGATTTTTTTAGGGATAGATTATGACTCATATAGATTTTGCTCATCCATATTTTGGTGCTTTTATGATGTTTATTTTTAGCTTTGCTATTTTTGGTAGTGCTTTAGCACTATCAAGATTTATTAGTAGAAAAATAGCTAGATTAAATACTGAAAAATTAAAAACAACAATTTATGAATGTGGAGTAGAAGTTACAAAACAACCAAATAAAATATCAACTCAATTTTATTTAGTTGCACTTTTATTTATACTTTTTGATGTTGAGATTATATTTATGTTTCCTTGGGCTATAAATTTCAAAGCTTTGGGTTGGTTTGGATTTATAGAGATGCTTATGTTTTTACTAATTTTAGCTATTGGTTTTTTATATGCTTGGAAAAAAGGAGCCTTAGAATGGCACAGCATAAAGTAAATTATTTTCAAGACAATGGAACTGCCATTAAATTAACAACTATCGATAAAATAGTTAATTTTGGAAGAAGTAACTCACTTTGGCCAATGACTTATGGACTTGCATGTTGTGCTATTGAAATGATGGCAACAGGCGGTTCAAGATATGACTTTGATAGATTTGGAACAATTTTTAGAGCAAGTCCTAGACAATCTGATGTTTTGATTATTGCTGGAACTTTAACAAAAAAACATGCAGAATTTTTAAGAAGATTGTATGACCAAATGCCTGATCCAAAATGGGTTATTTCTATGGGAAGCTGTGCAAATACAGGCGGAATGTTCAACACTTATGCAACAGTTCAAGGAGCAGATAGAATTATTCCTGTAGATATTTATCTTCCAGGATGCGCTCCAAGACCCGAAACATTACAATACGCTTTAATGATGCTTCAACAAAAGATTAGAAAAGAATCAATTTTTAGAAATATAAAAAATAAGAGGCTTATATGAGAGAGTACAGTAAAAAAGATGATGTACAAAGAAAATCTTACTACAATGATAGATTTTTTATAAGTCCAACTCAAGAATATATTAGTGTAGAAAATGATGAAATTTTTTATAAAGATTTACAAGAATTAGAAAAAACTTGTAAGATACAAAAATTGTATATATGCCATGCTCATTTGATTTTAGAAATATCAAAAAATGAAGTATTAAATATTTTAGAAAAACTAAAAACTTTAGAATATGATATGTTAGTTGAACTATCTTGTGTTGATTATTTAGCTCAAAATAACTCTTTTGAAATTTTCTATGAACTGCTTTCAATCTCTAAGAAAAAAAGAATCAGAGTAAAAACAACAATTTTACAAAATGAAAATATAGAATCTGTCTCAAAAATCTTTAAAAGTGCGAACTGGAGCGAAAGAGAAGTTTATGATATGTTTGGAGTGAAATTCATAAATCATCCAAACCTAAAAAGAATTTTAATGCCTGATGATTGGTATGACCACCCTTTAAAAAAATCTTATCCTCTTCAAGGTGATGAAGTAGCTTCTTGGTATGAGGTAGATAAAATCTTTGGAAAAAGTGCAAGAGATATTATTGGTCCTGAAATTAGAGATAGTGCAAGTATAGATAGATATGATACTACAAGATTTTCAAGACTTGGTCACGAAGTTCCTTTTGGATTTAAACCAACAAATGAAAGCACAGATATAAAATATCAAGAAGAAAATCAAAGATTAGTAAAGAATCTAGACCCAAATAAATCAAAAACTTTGGAAAGAAGAAAATAATGCAAACAGCGAATAGACTTAAACCATTTTTTGAAAATATTCACTTCCAAAGAGAAGATAATACTATGACTGTGAATTTCGGTCCACAACATCCATCTGCGCATGGACAATTAAGATTAGTTTTGGAATTACAAGGTGAAGAAGTTGTAAAAGCTAGACCAATGATTGGTTATTTGCATCGTGGAATGGAAAAAATGGCAGAAAATATGATTTATAACGAATTCTTGCCAACAACAGATAGAATGGATTATATAGCAGCAACTTCAAATAATTATGCTTATGCAAAAGCTGTTGAAGAACTTTTAGGTTTAGAAGTTCCAAGACGTGCTGAATGTATTAGAGTTATTTTATTAGAACTTAATAGAGTAGTTTCTCACCTTTTTTGGCTAGCAACACATGCACTTGATGTTGGTGCAATGTCTATGTTTTTGTACTGTTTTAGAGAAAGAGAGTACGCTCTTGATTTAATAGAGGATTACTGTGGAGCAAGATTAACTCACAGTGCTATTAGAATTGGTGGAGTTCCTTTAGATTTACCAGAAAACTGGATAGAAAACTGTGCAAAATTTTTAAATAATTTAAAAAAAGAGATAGATAACTACGAAAAACTATTAAATGAGAATAGAATCTGGAGAATGAGACTAGAAAATGTTGGAGTAATCACACCACAAATGGCCAAAGATTTTGCTGTTTCAGGAGTTGCATTACGAGGAAGTGGTATAAAATGGGATTTAAGAAAAGAGATGCCTTATAGTATATACAACGAACTTGAATTTGATGTTCCTATTTCAAATAGTTGTGACTCTTATGGAAGATATAGACTTTGTATTGAAGAGATGAAAGAATCTATAAAAATAATAGAACAAGTTTTTCCAAAATATTATGAATCAGACACTCAGCTTATGAGTAATAATCCTTTATATGTAAGTCCAACAAAAGAGGATATTATGACTCAAAATTACTCCTTGATGCAACATTTTGTATTAGTAACTCAAGGGTTTAAACCACCAGTTGGAGAAGTTTATGTAGCAACTGAATCTCCAAAAGGTGAACTTGGATTTTATATAAAAAGTGATGGGAAAGAGTATCCATATAGATTAAAAGTAAGAGCTCCTAGCTATTTTCATACGGCACTTCTTGAAGAGCTTTTAGTTGGTTGTCAGTTAGCTGATGTGGTTACTATTATTGGAAATTTAAATATTGTTTTTGGTGAGATTGACAGATGAAAAGAGTTGATTTAAGGCACTTAAAAGATAATTTTTATGACAAAATGCTTGAGATTTTAAAATCTTTACAAAATGAAGAAGTGGTTATTTTTCTATTTAAAATAGGAGATTTTTCTCATATTCAAAAAGTTGCTGATTTTGTTTATGAAAATGAGTTTACGCTTATGAATTCACTAAAATTCAATGAAAAAGATTGGACAATTGTAGTAAAAAATATAAAACCAGAAATTAAAAAATTAGAAGAGGAGATAAAAAATGAAGAGGATTGAAGAGTTAAAAAATAGTGATTTTATTGTTTCACTTGGAACTTTTTGTGAAGATGAGAGTTTAAGAAAAATCGTACTAAATAGAGGAAAAAATGTAAACTTTGTCTATATGTCTCCTATTGATAATCCACTATTAAAAAATAGTTACAATCAATTTATAAAATATGAAGCAGGAAGTGAAGAAGCAGTTATTGCACTTTTATTAAATACTTTTGCTAATCATTTAGATGACAAAACAAAAACTTATTTAGATGAACTTGACCTTGGATATTTATCTGCTGAAAGTAGCGCAGGAGAAGAAGAGTTTGAAGAGGCAAATGATTTAAGCTTTGAAGCTTCAAATAAAGTTTTAATTGTTGGGAATGATTTAAAAAATCATTCAAGAGTTGAAAATATTGCAAGATTACTTGGAAGAGTTGAGAAGTTAACAGAGCTTTCAGTAATTATTTTAGATGAAGAGTTAGAAAAAAAAGTTGAACATTTTAAAGATGAAGTTTTAGAAGATATTGATAATTTAAAATCTTTTAATGGAACTGTTGTTTATGAAATTTTGGGAGATGAAAAATATTTAATTACTAGCCAAACTTTTTTAAATATTGCAAAAATAAAAGATGGTGACCACGTTGAAATATTTACAAAAAATCAAAACTACAAAAGAGTTGCCAAATTAGATTCTAATCTTCTTGGAACAATTGCTCTTTTAGAAGTATCAAATTTTTCAAAAGAGTACAGATACAAACAAGCAAAAATAGAAAAGAGTGAATAAATGAGCGAACAAATAAAGCTTACAATAAATGGCAAAGAATTTACAGCAGAACCTAGTGAGACAATTTTAAATATAGCAAGAAGAAATAATATATTTATTCCTGCAATTTGTTATTTAAACTCATGTTCTGCAACCTTGGCTTGTAGGCTTTGTTTGGTTGAAGTAGATGGGAAACAAGTATATGCTTGTAATGCAAAAGCAAAAGAAAATATACAAATAGTTACAAGTAATCCTAGTATTGAAAAAGAGCGAAATGCAATAATGCAAGTTTATTGTGTAAATCACCCTTTACAGTGTGGAGTTTGCGATAAAAGTGGAGAGTGTGAACTTCAAAACTATACTTTATATATGCAAGTAACAGAACAAAATTACTCTATAAAAGATACTCATAAACCAAAACAACATTGGGGAGTTATGAACTACGACCCAGCTTTGTGTATAGTTTGTGAAAGATGCGTAACAGTTTGTAGTGATATTATTGGCTCAAATTCTTTAAGCACTACAAAAAGAGGTGGAAACGAACTTGATAAAAATCTAAAAGAGAGCATGCCAAAAGATGCTTATGCTATGTGGAATAAACTAAATAAATCACTCATAGCACATAATAGTGATTCTTGTATTAGCTGTGGAGAGTGTATTGCTGTTTGTCCAACAGGTGCTATGATTAGTAACAATTTCCAATACACTTCAAACGCTTGGGAACTAGAGAAAATTCCAGCAGCAAATCCTTTTTATAGTGATTGTTCATTTATGTATTATGAAGTTAAACAAACAAGTATTGATGATACCCGCAAGAGAGTATATAGAGTAACAAATGAGTTTCATTTTCAAGAACTTTGTGGAGCAGTTAGGTTTTGTTTTGATTATGAAAATAAAGATGCAGTAAAAAATGAAGTTGCTTTTAACAATATAATAAATGCTTTAAAAAAAGCAAAAAATATAATTTTCAACTCATATATTACAAATGAAGAGGCATTTATTCTTCAAGAAATTTCAAATTTTACGAAAGCAAAACTAGTAAACAATGAAGCAAAACTATATAAAGAATTTTTAGAAAACTATTCAAAAACAGCTGGTGAATCTTTATACAATGGTTCACTAGAGAGTATAAAAAATAGTGAATTTATAATAAGTATTGGAAGTTTTTTAAAAACAGATGCTCCAAGTATCAAAAATGCTATAAACAATAGTGTAAAAGTAAATAAAGCAAATGCACTATTTTTTCATCCCTTAGTTGATACAAATTTAGAATTAATTGGAAAAAAAGGAAAAAATACAGAGTTCATCTATCATAAACCAAATATGCAAGAGTATATTTTTATTCTTTTATTAAAAAAATATGCCTTTAATCTTCCAAGTAAATTTGAAAATTTGATAGATTTTGAAGACTCTTTTTTACTTCAAAAATTAGAAAAAGATGAAAGTTTTATTGAACTATTAAACAATTTTAGCAACGATAAAAAGAACTTCACTTTAGTTATTGGTGAAGATGTTATCACTCATAAAAATAGAGAGTTTTTAGCAAAAATTATTGGATTAATTGCAAAATACACAAACTTCAAAGTTTTAATAATTCCACCAAAAACAAATAGTTTAGGAGTATCATTAATTTGTAATTTAGAAGATAAAGTTAATGGTTTTAGTATTGGATACAATGAATTAGCAGATTTTACGATAGCTTCATTTGGGAAAAAAGATTTAGATATGCCAACACTTCTTGAACAAGAAGGAACTTTTACAAATTTAGATAAAAGAGTAGTTCCTACAAATGCTGCTTTAAAATATAATGGTTACACTTTAAATGATATTGCAAATGCTATTTTAAATAAAGATATAGAACATACTATTGAATATACAAAAACTCTTCCTACAAACAAAGGTTTCAAAGAAGTAGAATTTGATGATTTACCAAATAAGTTTTTAAATAGTGGTTTTGAAGATAGAGGTTACTTACTAAATAGTTTTAATGTAATTTATGAAAATAAAATAGAATTGCCTCAAATAGAAGAGAAAGTTTTAAATGAAAATGAGATTTTTATATATAGAAAAAATCCTCTAAATCAAGTAAATGAGTTTACAAGTGTCTCAAAAGAGTTCAAAGATAATATAGAAGATGGTATTTTCTTTTCAAAAGAAAAGTTTTCAGATTTAAATCTTGAAAAAGATTCAAAAGTTGAAGTTTCTACAAAAAATAAAACTCTTATTTTAAATGCTTACATAGATAATCAATTATCTGGGAATATTCCTTATGTTTCTACTTTTCTGAAAAATGAGAACAGAGAGTTGTTTTTAGAAGATAGATATGAAATAGCAAAGATAAGAAAGGTTTAAAATGGAAGCAATTATCATTGAAACTATCATAAAAATCTTTGTTGTTCTTGCTGTTTTTGGATTTTTGGCAGCTTTTACAACATATATAGAAAGAAAGATTTTAGCATTTTTTCAACGAAGAGTAGGACCAAATATTGTTGGTCCATTTGGAATATTTCAACTTCTAGCAGATGGAATTAAACTCTTTACAAAAGAGGATGTAGTCCCAGCAAATGCCAATAAAACTATTTTTATGATTGCTCCATTAATTACAGTTTCTACAGCGTTTATTGCTATGAGTGCTGTTCCATTTTTACCTGAATTTACAATATTTTCACATACAGTAAAACCTATAATAAGCGATATAAATGTTGGTCTTTTATTTGTTTTAGCTGTCTCTTCAGCGGGTCACTATGGAGCACTTCTTGGTGGTATGAGTAGTGCTTCAAAATGGGCATTACTTGGAGGAGCAAGAACTACAATTCAGCTTTTATCTTATGAAGTAATTTCAGGACTTGCTTTAATTTCTCCACTGATGATGATAGGAAGTTTATCTTTAATTGATATAAACAACTACCAAAGTGAAGGCTTATTTTCTTGGGTTGTATTTTCACAACCAATAGCTTTTATTATGTTCGTAATTTCTGGATTTGCACAAACAAATAGAACTCCTTTTGATTTACTAGAGCATGAAGCTGAATTGGTCGCAGGATATGCAACAGAGTATTCAGGACTTAGATGGGGTATGTTTTTTATAGGAGAATATGCAAATTTATATACTATATCTTTCTTAATTGCTTTAATTTTTCTAGGTGGATTTAATCCTCTTTGGATTATTCCAGGAGGAATTGCAATAGTTTTAAAAGTTATGCTTTTAATTTTTGTATTTTTATGGACAAGAGCAACTTGGCCACATATTAGACCAGATCAATTAATGTGGCTTTGCTGGAAAATTTTAATGCCTTTAGCATTTTTAAATATTTTGATAACGGGCTTTGCCCTTATGTTTTAGGAAATTATGATGAATGAAAAAAATTACAAAATTGTAGTAGAAGATGATTATCCTAAGTCAAATTGGGATATTTTCAAGCAAATTATAAAAAGATCACTTAAAGGTGAACTTCTTGTTGGTCTTAAAATAACTATTGGAATATTTTATAGAACTCTATTTAAAAATGAAAGTGCAACTGTACACTATCCAAAAGAAAAACTTCCCTTGAGTCCAAGATATAGAGCAGTTCATAAACTTCTAAGACTTTTGGAGTCTGAAAATGAAAGATGCATTGGTTGTGGACTTTGCGAAAAAATATGTATCTCAAAATGTATAAAAATGGATACAAGAATTGATGAAAATTCAAGAAAAGAAGTTCTAGAGTACACAATAAACATGGGAAGATGTATTTTTTGTGGATATTGTGCAGAAGTTTGCCCTGAATTAGCAATTGTTCATGGACAAAGATATGAAAATGCTAGTGAACAAAGAGCTCATTTTACTCTAAAAGAAGATATTTTAACTCCTAAAAATAGTTTAAAATGGCAAATAGAGTATGATGGTTTTGGAAGCGTTTCAAAAGATGCTGATAAAAAAATCAAAAAAACTCCACTATCTTATTAGGATGAAAAATGTTTGAAATAGTAGCCTTTACTCTTTTTTCAATTTTAACAATATCTATGTTTTTAATTACAGTTTTAACAAATAATACTTTATATGCTCTAAGCTCACTTGCAGCTGGAATGATTTTTATCTCTGGGTTTTTCTTTTTACTTGATGCTGAATTTTTAGGAGTTGTTCAAATAGTTGTTTATAGTGGAGCTGTTATGGCTTTATATGCTTTTGGAATGATGTTTTTTGACACACTTAGTGAAGTCGAAGAAAAAATCAATAATCCTAGGCTGACATTCTTTCTATCTGGAGTTATTGCATTAATTGTTGTAATTATATTAATAGCCCCTATTTTAGGACAAAATATAGAAGCTCAAAATCCAGTAAATAATGAAGTTTCAAACAGTGTAAATATTGGAATGACTCTATTTACTAAATACCTTTTACCTTTTGAAATGGCTGCACTTATGCTTTTAATTGCAATGATTGGAGCGATTGTTCTAGCAAGTAAAAAAATGAATATCTCTTTTTCAGAACTAGAAGAAAAAGATATTGACAAGCTTCTAGAAGATAAAGAAGCTTCTAAGAGAGGTGAAATATGAGTTTAAACTACTACTTAATTCTAAGTGCTCTACTATTTTTTATTGGAGTTTTTGGAGTAATTAGAAGAAAAAATCTATTAATGCTTTTCTTTTCAACAGAGATAATGTTGAACGCAGTAAATATAGGTTTTGTGGCTATTTCAAAATATTACAATGACCTTGGTGGTCAAATGTTTGCATTTTTTATAATAGCAGTTGCTGCTAGTGAAGTTGCTATTGGACTTGGTCTTTTAATTCTATGGTATAAAAAATCTGGCTCTTTAAATCTTGATGATTTAGCAAAAATGAGAGGATAAGATGGAGAATTTTTTATATATAGCACTCTTTTCACCACTCATAGCTACTCTATTCTCAGCTTTATTTGCTTTTTCAAAACCATTAAAATTTATTGGTTTTTTAAACTCTACTCTTATTTTAATCTCAATGATTTCAAGTTTTTATCTATTTTCTTATATTTATGAAAATGATTTTGCTATAGAGATTTTTTTATTTGATTGGATAACTATTGGAAATTTAGATTTATCATTTTCATTTAACCTAGACCATGTTAGTGTTGTTATGCTTTTGGTGGTTACTATTGTTTCAACAATGGTTCACTTTTACTCTATTTGGTATATGGAAGATGATATTGGTTTTAATAGATTTTTTAGCTATTTATCTCTTTTTGTTTTCTCAATGCTTGTACTAATATTAGCTGATAATTTTGCTGTTTTATTTATTGGTTGGGAAGGTGTAGGAGTTTGTTCTTATCTTCTAATAGGATTTTATTATAAAAAAATCAAAGCCTCTAAAGCTTCTAATGAAGCATTTATTGTAAATAGAATTGGTGATATGGGATTAATGATTGCAATGTTTTTAATCTATTGGAATATAGGAAGTTTAAATTTTGATATAGTTTTTAAAACTATATCTTATTTAGATAACTTTACCGTTCTTTTAATTGGAATTTCTCTTTTTGTAGCTGCTATGGGAAAATCTGCTCAATTTCCTCTTCATACTTGGCTTGCCAATGCTATGGAAGGTCCAACTCCAGTTTCTGCATTAATTCATGCAGCAACGATGGTAACAGCAGGTGTTTATCTAATCATAAGATGCAATGAAATATATTTTTTAATTCCAAATCTAAGTTTTATAATTGCTTGTTTAGGCTCTTTTGTTGCAATATTTGCAGCTTCTATGGCTTTAGTAAACAATGATTTAAAAAGAATAATAGCTTACTCAACTCTATCTCAATTAGGTTATATGTTCGCAGCTGTTGGAGTTGGTGCATATAGTATTGCCCTATTTCACTTATTTACACATGCATTTTTTAAATCGGCTCTATTTTTAGGAGCAGGAAATGTAATGCATGCAACAAATGGAAATTTGGATATTAGAAAAATGGGGAATTTATACCCTAAAATGAAAGCAACTGCAATTATAATGATTATCTCATCACTAGCATTAAGTGCTATTTTCCCATTAGCTGGATTTTTCTCAAAAGATAAAATTTTAGAAAGTGTTTATAATCAAAACTACTTAATTTTATATATTACATTAGTAATCACAGCATTTCTAACAGCTTTTTACTCTTTTAGATTAATTATGAGAGTGTTTTTTGTAAAAGCAAATTATGATGAAAAAAATTCAAATATTCATGAAGCAAAAAGTTTAGCTATATTTTCTATTCTACCACTATTATTTTTAACAATAATTTCTGGATGGAGTTCAAAATATTTTGAAGAGTTTGTAACAAGGCTACTTCCTGCTTTTACAATAAATTTAAATCATGAACAAATTTGGATTTTAATTTTAATTGCTAGTTTTACATCAATATTTGGGATTTTATTTGCAATTCTTAAATACAAAAATAGCCAAACAAAAGAAGAAAATATAGGAATCATCAAAAATATTTTACTAAAAGAGTATTTTATTCCAAAAATTTATAAGGCTTTTATAGTAAAACCTTACTATAGATTTTCAGTTCTTTTAAATAGATATATAGAGATAAAATTAATAGATAATACAATAGATAAAATCGGTTACTTTGTATATAATTTAGGTGCAAAACTAAGACCTATTCAATCTGGAAATTTATCAACATCACTAAGACTTATGATATTTGGGCTTTTATCAGCTCTTTTATTTATCATAGTTTTATTAGTTTATTAAAGGTTTTTTATGGAACATATTTTAACAATGCTTATATTTTTTCCAGCAGTCGCAGCCATTTTAGGATTTTTAATAGATAAAGACTCTATGAGACAATTTGCAATAGTGGTTACTTTTGTTGAGTTTGTTTTATCTATGATTTTATATTACAACTTTGATGTAAATAGTGCTGATGTTCAATTTATGGTAAATATCCCAATAATTAGCTCTTATGGAATTAACTATTTAATAGGAGTCGATGGAATCTCTTTATTTTTAATAATTATGATTACATTTATGACGATGATTGCTGTTATTGGCTTGACTGAAAAAAGAGATGTAAAAAACCTCATCATTACTATGTTATTTTTAGAGATGACAATGGTTGGAGTTTTTGCAGCATTTGACGTCATCTTATTTTATATATTTTGGGAACTTACTATTATTCCAATGTTTTATATTATTGGGTTTTGGGGTTACAACAAAAGACTTTATGCAGCCGTAAAATTCTTTTTATATACATTTACAGGTTCACTAATAATGCTTGTAGGAATACTATACTTTGGTTATGTTTACTATCAAGCAACTGGTGTTTGGAGCTTTGCTTTATATGATTGGATGAATATAAACTTACCTTTTGATTTACAACTTTGGCTTTTTATAGCTTTTTTCTTTGGATTTGCTGTAAAAATGCCAATGTTTCCATTTCATACGTGGCTACCTTTAGCTCATGGACAAGCACCAACAATTGGTTCAATTGTTTTAGCGGCAATTTTATTAAAAATGGAAACTTATGGATTTATTAGATTTTCTTTAGGACTTTTCCCTGATGCTAGTGTATATTTTGTTCCTTTACTAGCAACATTAGGAATAATTGCAATAATCTACACTGCGATGATAGCTTATGCTCAAGAAGATATGAAACAACTAATTGCGTATTCATCAATTTCACATATGGGAATTATTACAATTGGAGTATTTGCTTTAAATGTTGAAGGGGTTTCTGGAGCTGTTTTTCTAATGATTGGACATGGTATTGTATCTGGAGCTTTATTTATGTGTGTTGGACTTTTATATGATAGAACTGGGACAAAACTAATCAAAAAATTTGGTGGTTTAGCTTCTAATATGCCTTTATTTGCAACACTTTACTTAATTGTTCTTATGGCATCTATTGGCCTTCCTTTAACAGTTGGATTTGTAGGAGAATTTTTATCACTTTTAGGATTTTTCAAATACTCTCCTATTCTAGCATCAATTGCAGTTTTAACAATAGTTTTAAGTGCAGTTTATATGCTAAATATGTATAAACAATCATTTTTTGGAAGATTAAAAATTATAAATATGAGTCTAAAAGATATTTATGGAAGAGAACTTGTAGCATTAGGCTCTTTAGTTATTTTGATTATCTTTTTAGGAATTTATCCAAAAATAATTCTAGACCCATTAAATGTTTCAGTTACAAATCACCTACAAATTATGGAGAGTAAAGCTATAAAAATTGAGACAAAAGATAAATTAAATGAACTAAACTCTATAAAAGGAGCTTTAAATGAGTGAAATTAATATTAGTTTAGACTCTTTAAATTTAAACTCTATTGCTCCTATGGCAATAGCTATTATTGGTGCATTGAGTATTATTTTAACTGATATTTTTAATAAAAATAAACATAAATCTTTATATGTATTTTTAGTTGTTCTATTTTTAGTTTTTGATTTATTTACACTAATTGCATATAACGCAGACAAAAGGGGTATGTTTGATTTAATACTTCTTGATGGGGTATCAATACTAGCTCAAATAATTATCATATTAAGTGCTATTATATTTATTTTTTTTGCTATGTCAAAACTTAGATTCCAAGAATATAGAATGGCTGAATATTTTGCTTTATATCTTTTTGTAATAGCCTCTTTCCAATTTATGGTTAGTAGTGATTCTTTAATTTTGATTTTTATAGCACTTGAAAGTTCATCTTTAGCTCTTTATGTATTAATTGCAATGCATAATAAAATGGCTAGTTTAGAAGCAAGTATAAAATATTTTACAATGGGTTCAATTGGTGGAGCTTGCTTTGTATTTGCAAGTATGCTTTTATATGCAGTTACAGGAACACTTGAACTTGATGGAATTGCAACAGTTATTACAGCTGAAGGTTTTTTAACAAAAGATAACTTTTCAAACTATATTTTAGTTTTAAGTGCATTTTGTTTTATGTTAGTATCTTTGGGATTTAAGCTATCACTTTTCCCATTCCATGTTTGGGTTCCAGATGTTTACCAAGGTTCAACTTCAGTAATGGCAGGATTTTTATCGATAGTTCCAAAAATGGCTGTATTTATTGTGGCTTTAAGATTTTTTGAAATATTCATACAAGTTGATGACAAAATAATAAACGCCCTGCTTTATACTATTGTGGTTTTAACAATGACTATTCCAAATCTAATAGCTCTACATCAAACTGATGTAAAAAGAATGCTAGCATATTCATCTATTGCAAATACAGGTATGGCAATGGCTACATTAGTAATAACAACACACCAAGCAACGGTTACTTTATTTTTGTATTGGATACTATTTGCAATAACAAATATGGGTGCTTTTGGAATGCTTTGGATAAATAGGGGAAAAGGTTTTACAGATTACACTTCTCCATATCATTTTAAACATTTTAGTGGATTTGTTAAAGTATCTCCAGCAACTGCTTTAATTCTTGGAATGTTCCTTTTTTCTCTTGCAGGACTTCCTCCTTTTTCACTATTTTGGGCAAAAATGTATTTAATTGGAAGTGCAATAAATGCAGACCAAATAGCATTAGCAATTATTATTGTAATAAACTCTGTTATTGCAGCTTTTTACTATTTAAGACCTGTTGGGGCAATGTTTTTAAAAGATCCCGATGAATTTACAAAAAAAGAGTTTATGCAAAATGCGACAAATGTTACAAGATCTATAATAGCTTTAGTTGTTATTCTTTCAATAATCTCTATATTATTAATTGAACCACTTTTAGGTATAATTGAACACTATTTAAAGGATTCTCTATTTTAATGGCAAGGTTTATAGTTTTATTTTTAATATTTTTGAATTTTAGTTTTGCAAACTCTTTAGGGCTTACAAAAACTGATTTAGTAATTTTAAATAAAATAAAATCCTTAGCAGATGAACCTATAATGAAATATTCTTTGATGGCCATTGCAATAAAAGAGTCAAGTGTTGGAAAAAATATGGCTAATTTTTCAAGTAATGACTTTGGGCTTTTCCAATCAAACATAAAAACTGTTTTAAGTAGACAGTATATAAAAGACACTCCACAAAATAGAAAATATTACGCACTAAAACTTATGAATAATGTCGGATTTGCAACTGCAAATGCAATTATTGAGTTAGAATATTGGAGAGAAGTGCATAAAGATAACTGGATTAAAATATGGTCAAGCTACAATACAGGCTTTTCATATAGAAGTGACACAGGTTATCTTTATGCAAAATCTATTTTAGAAATTACAAAGAAATTAAAACAAGAATATGGTTTATAAAACCATTTTTATCTCTTCATGTTCTCCTAAAAGTCTAAAAAGTTCTGTTCTATCATCATCATTGTGAACAAGAAGTTTTAGATTGTAACTTTTGAATTTTCCTTTTGCACTTGTTTTTGAAGGATTTATTGAATATTCTCTTTCATAAATCACTTCTTTTACACATTTTTTAATATTACAAGTCTCTAAAACTACAAGTTTATATTCCCAAGAACAAGGATAATTTAACTCTAATTTTTTATCACTTAAATCTATCATCTTTTAAAATCTCCACTTTTACCACCACTTTTTTCTTCAAGTTGTATATTTGAAATAACCATTGATTTATCAATAGCTTTCACCATATCATAAATTGTAAGAAGTCCAACGCTAACACCAGTTAATGCTTCCATTTCAACTCCAGTTTGACCATTTAATTTAGCTGTTACAAAAAGTTTAAAACTGTATTCAGAAGAAATCTCTTCAATTTCGCAATTAATTCCAGTCAATAACAAAGGATGACACATTGGAATTAAATCACTAGTTTTTTTTGTTCCCATAATAGCAGCAATAACTGCAGTCTGAAGAACCGGTCCTTTCTTCACAATATTCCCTATAATAGCTTCATAAGCCTCTTTACTCATTGTAATTTTACCACTTGCAACAGCAACTCTTTTTGTATCATTTTTATCTGAAACATCAACCATTTTAGGTCTATTATTATTATCAAGATGTGTTAAATTCAAAGCTTATCCTTACTAAAATTTATATTTTATTCTATATAAATGTAGGTTAAATAGATATTAAGAATAGTTTAAATATAATCCGATCCTAAATTTTAAAAGAAAGAGGGTGATTTTAGTGCCAGGCATTAAAGTTAAAGATAACGAATCTTTTGACGAAGCGTATAGAAGATTTAAAAAACAATGCGACAGAAACCTAATCGTTACTGAAGCAAGAGCTAGAAGATATTTTGAACCAATGACTGAAATCAGAAAAAAACAAAAAATTTCTGCTAGAAAGAAAATGTTAAAAAAACTATACATGTTAAGAAGATACGAGTCAAGATTATAAGATTTGTTATTTCCAAACAAAAAAGCCCAGACCTTTTGGTTTGGGCTTTTTTTATTTTAAAGCCAATCTTGATACAATCCTCACAAGAAAATTTAAAGGATAAGAATTGAAAAAAATTAGTGTTGCTCACTCACCAGATGCTGATGATATTTTTATGTATTACGCTATAAAATTTGGTTGGATAGATATAAATGAAACTAAATTTGAAAATATCGCTGCTGATATAGAGACACTAAATCAAGCTACTTTAAAAGGTATTTATGACATTTGTGCAATCTCATTTGCCTTATACCCTTTTGTAAAAGATGATTATGCTCTACTAAAAACTGCTGTTTCATTTGGTGAAGGCTATGGTCCAAAACTAATTAAAAGAAAAAATAGTACTCTAAAAAGAAATTTCAAAGTAGCTTTAAGTGGAGAATTCACTACAAACGCCTTACTTTTTAAAATCGCATATCCTGATGCAAGAATTACTTATATGAATTTCTTAGATATTGAAAAAGCTGTAATTGATGGTGTTGTTGATGCTGGAGTTTTAATTCATGAATCTATTTTAACTTATAGTAATGAATTAGAGGTTGAAAAAGAGATTTGGGATATTTGGGTAGGTCTATGCGATGGTGAAAAGTTACCACTTCCACTTGGAGGAATGTGTCTTCGTCGTTCAATTCCACTTCATGATGCAATAAAATATGAAAAAGCTTTAATAAAAGCTGTTGATGTTGCAAATAAAAATAGAAAAACTTTAGCACCTATGCTACTTGAAAAAGGTTTAATTAGAGTTGATGCATCAACTTTAGATAAATATTTAGACCTTTATGCAAATGATAATTCTGTAAAACTGAGTGAAATTCAATATAAAGCAATAGATAAATTATTTGAATTAGGTTATAAACATGGACATTATCAAAATTTAATTAAATCAGAAGATTTTTTAATTCCTGAAAATTATGAAGAGTTAAGAGCTAGATGAATTACAAAACAGTTGACTTTAAAAGATACTCATCTATTCACATAGGTCCAATAAAAAATGTTTTTATAATAGATGAAATAGGCGATTTTAAAGATTTCCAAATAATAGGAAGAGCCAATAACTTATTAATATCTTCAAATTGTAAAAAAAAATTTGCTATTTTAGGTGAAAGCTTTGATTATATAAAAGAAGAAAATGGTCTTTTATATGTTGGTTGCGCAACAAGTAGTGGAAAACTTCTAACTTATACTAGAAAAAATGACATAGCAAATTTAGAATTCCTAGCAAAACTTCCTGGAAATATTGGTGGGCTAGTTAAAATGAATGCTGGATTAAAATCTTGGGAAATTTTTAACTATTTACATAGTATTAAAACAAAAGATGGCTATATTGAAAAAAAAGATTTGGATTTTTCTTATAGACACACAAATATTGATTCAATCATTTTTGAAGCTGTTTTTCATATTGAAAAAGGTTTTAGCAAAGATATGCAAAATGAATTTGTAAAAATGAGAGATAATCAACCACAAATTGCTAGTGCTGGAAGTTGCTTTAAAAATCCAAAAGGTGATTTTGCTGGAAGATTAATAGAAGCAGTTGGATTAAAAGGTCACAGAATTGGTGATATGGAGTTTTCAAATACTCATGCAAATTTTTTAGTAAACCATGGAAATGGTACTTTCGAAGATGCGATACATCTAATTGATTTAGCAAAGAAAAAAGTAAAAGAAGAATTCAATATAGATTTAGAAGAAGAAATTATTATATTCAAATAAAATAATTTTTTTATCTCTTTAATAAAATTATGTTAGAATGCAAACTCTTAAAAAAAGGTTAGAAGGTAGTATCAGTGAAAAATTTAGTAATAGTGGAATCTCCAGCGAAAGCCAAAACAATATCAAAATTCTTAGGTTCTGATTATGTAGTTATGGCTTCTATGGGACACGTAAGAGATTTACCAAAATCAACTTTAGGCTTTGACCCTGAAGATAATTTCAAACCAAATTATCAAGTGAGTACAGACAAAAAAAAGGTCATAGCTGATTTAAAAAAACAAATCTCGAAAGATACAACTATATACCTAGCAGCCGATGAAGATAGAGAGGGAGAAGCTATTGCATGGCATTTAATTCCTGCTCTAAAAATTGAAAAAAATCCAATAAAAAGAATAGTTTTTCACGAAATTACAAAAGATGCAATACTTAAAGCATTAGAAAATCCAAGAGATGTTGACCAAAATCTAGTAGATGCTCAACAAGCAAGAAGAATTTTAGATAGAGCAGTTGGATATGAACTTTCACCACTTTTATGGAAAAAAGTAAGATATGGTCTTAGTGCAGGACGTGTTCAAAGTGTTGCTGTAAAAATAATAGTAGATAGAGAAAATGAAATTAGAGCCTTTGTTCCAGAAGAGTATTGGAGAATAAAAGCTGATTTTATAAATCCAGAGTTATCTAGTGAATTAGCAAAAAAAGATGGAAAAAACATCAAAGTTAGAAATGAAAAAGAGGCTAGAGAAATTGAAGCTTCTTTAAATAGTGGAAATTTTACTTTAGTAGACATTGAAGAAAAAGATAGTCTAAGGAATCCTGCTGCTCCATTTACAACTTCAACTCTTCAGCAAGAGGCATCTAGAAAACTTGGTCTTAGTGTTGCTCAAACAATGATGATAGCACAACAACTATATGAAGGAAATACAGCAAATATTCCAAATCATACAGGTGGTTTAATCACTTATATGAGAACTGACTCTTTAAACTTATCAACAGTTGCTACAACTGCAGCTAAAAAAGTTATTGAAGAGGAGTATGGAAAAGATTACTCTTTAACAAAACCAAGAAGTTTTAAATCAACTGCAAAAGGTGCTCAAGAGGCTCACGAAGCAATAAGACCAGTTGATATGAGTCTAAAACCAACTATGGTTAAAGATTATTTAGATCCTTCTCAATACAGACTTTATAGTTTAATTTGGAAAAGAACAATTGCAACTCAAATGGCTCAAGCTAAAATTGCAAATACAACATATAAAATAGAAGCTGGAAAAAATAAAGAGTTTGAATTTCAAACAAAAGGTCAAAGAATTATTTTTGCCGGATTTATGAAAGCTTATACAGAAGGAAGTGATAATCCAGAAGCTGCACTTGATAGCACTGAGAAAATCCTTCCAAATATAAAAGTTGGAACAATTTTAGAATTAGGAAATTTATCAAGTGAACAAAATTTCACAAAACCACCTTCAAGATATACTGAAGCTTCTTTGGTAAAAAAACTTGAAAGTGAGGGAATCGGAAGACCTTCAACTTATGCTCCTACAATTTCAACTATTCAAGCAAGAGAGTATGTTGTAAAAACAGAAGATAAAAAGCTAGCTCCAACTCAAACGGGAGAGATTGTAAATAGTTTTTTAACTGATCACTTCTCAAATATTATTGATTTAGGATTTACTGCAAAAATTGAAGAACAATTTGATGACATCGCAGAAGGTAAAAAAGCTTGGGTTGATGTAATGAAAAATTTTTATGGAGACTTTAAAGAGACTATAAAAGATAAAGAAGAAAACATTAGTAAATCTGACTACTCTCAAGTAAGAGAATTAGGAATTGATCCAAAATCTGGAAAACCTGTAAGTGCAAGAGTTGGAAGATTTGGACCATTTGTTCAAATTGGAACAAAAGATGATGAAGAAAAACCTAAATTCGTAGCAATTCCTGATAATTTAAATATGGACTCAATAACACTAGATGAAGCTCTATTTTTATTTAATTTACCTAGAGTAGTTGGCGTTGATAATGAAGGAAATGAAATAAAAGCAAATATTGGAAGATTTGGTCCATATTTACAAGTAAAATCAAAATACTATTCACTAAAAACTGATGACCCATACACGGTAGATGAAACAAGAGCAAAAGAGATTATCAGTGAAATAGATGAGGCAAAAAGTAAAGCTTTAATTAAAGAGTTTGCTAAAGAAAAAATACAAATTTTAAATGGTACTTATGGTGCTTATATAAAACAAGGTAGAAAAAATTTCAAAATTCCAAAAACAAAAGAAGCTGAAAATTTAACTTTAGAAGAGTGTTTAGATATTATTGAAAAAGATAGTAAAACATCTAAAAAACCTGCTAGAAAAACAGCAGCAAAATCAACTACTACGAAAAAAACTACAAAAGCTAAAAAAGAGTAGATGAATATAGGATTGATCTCAGACAGTCACCATAAAATAGAATATTTAAAAGCTTGTATAGATTTTTTAAAGCAAGATGGCTGTGAATATCTAATCCATGCTGGAGATATATGTTCTTTAGAAGGTTTAAATATTTTAAAAGATTCAAATTTAAAATATATTGCTATTTTTGGAAATAATGATAGAAATCTTTTTGAATATAGTTCTAATTTTAATATAAAAACTGAACCATATTACTTCAAGATAAAAGATATTAGTTTCAAGCTCATGCACATTCCAAACTATTTGGTTCCTGACTCAAATATTGTAATTTTTGGTCACACTCATAAATTTCATTGTGAATATATAAATAAGACACTATTTTTAAATTCAGGTGAAGTGTGTGCTAGAGAAAAACCAATTATTGAGTGTGCAAAACTTGAAATTAATACAAATCAATATATAATCACACACTATTTTAAAAATACAAATGAAAATAATTTTATGAAAGAAGAGTTTAAATATGAGCAATAATCAAATATATTTATGTGCAATATCAAATATTGAGAGTGGTACTTGCAACGAAGATTGTAAATTTTGTACACAAAGTGTTAAGTACAAAGCAAATATCGAAAGATATAGAAGAAAAGAAATTGAACAAATAGTTGAAGAAGCAAAAAGAGCAAGAGCAAATAAAGCTGTTGGATTTTGTCTTGTTACTGCTGGAACAGGATTAGATGATAAGAGATTGGATTATGTATGTAGAGCTGCTGATGCTGTAAGCAAAGCTGTTCCTGATATTTCAATTATTGCATGTAATGGTTTAGCAACTTTTGAACAATTAAAAGAGCTTAAAAAACATGGTGTTGAAAACTACAATCACAATCTAGAAACAGCTAGAGAGTTCTATAACACAATTTGTACAACTCACTCATGGGATGATAGATATAACACTTGTCTTGATGCAAAGAAAGCTGGTCTACATTTATGTACTGGTGGTATTTTTGGTCTTGGAGAAACTCAAGAAAATAGAATTTCTATGCTTGAAGCAATTGCAAGTTTAGAACCAATGTCTGTTCCTATTAATTTTTTCCATCCAAATGAAGCATTACCAATTGTAAAAAATCCTTTATCAAAAGAAGAAGCATTTAAATTAGTTGAATTATCAAGAAGTTATTTACCAAATCAGATGCTTATGATTGCAGGGGGAAGAGAACTTATGTTTGGTGATGAACAATATAATGTTTTTAAACATGGAGCAAATGCTATAGTAGTTGGAGATTATTTAACAACTGGTGGAGCTAGTGCAGAAGATGATATAAAAGCTGTAACTGCTTTAGGTTATGAAATAGCTGTTGCTTGTCATCAATAAATAACTAGAGAATTTCTCTAGTTACTTTTTAGTTATTGAAATTATTGAATCATTGTAGTCAAAATTGTAACTACTTGGTTTAGAAGCCAATTCAATCACTATTCTATAAAAACCATTTGCTGCATGATTTCCTGTAGATATAGCTTTAAAATTAGCCGAATTTAAACTATGTTTATTTGCAGTAAAGTTCTTTTTACCTTTAAAATCTATTACTAATTTATTTTCATTGTTGATTGAAAACTTTTTTGAAACTGCATCTTGAGTAGCAATTAAAAGCTTATTATCATTGTAGTCTACTTTTATAAAAGGTAAAATATTTTTTGAAATAAGTGTTTCATCTGTAGCAGCATCAGCTCTAGGTTTTACATATACAACTTGTTCTGGCTCTTTAGTTAGCTCTTTTTTAACAAGTGCTTTTGCTTTTTGCTCTGCTTCATACTTAGTTTTTAACATCAAAGAGTCAACCTCTTTTTTAGAGTAAGATTTTTCCTGAACTTGCGCAGGAGCTCTTTGTTCAGATTCTTGTTCTGGATTTTTTAATTTATTTTGATAATCTCTTATAAATTGTTCTTCTTCTAAATCTGTTACATTTTTCACTTTTGGAGGAGATTCAATAACTTTTCCAGTCTTCTCTTCATATAAAATAAAAGGGTTTTCTCTAGCTTGTAGGCTTATAGATAAAAAGGCTGCTATAGTTGTAGATAGTAATAGAGTTCTCATTCTTCTGGCTCCAAATTTTTTAGTTCAAAATACTCTTTTTGTAAATAGGCATTCTCTTTTTGCAGTCTTAAAATTTCGTTTTCTAAATACTCTTTTTTATATTTTAAAGAGTTATATGTCTGCAAAGAGTTATCACCAAAAAGAACATTTGTTACATAATATGAAAAATATATTGTTGCTAATAGTGATAAAATCACTACTAGCACAAAAATTCCTAAACCACTTCTTTTTTTCTTCATTATTTTTTAGAAAATGGCTCTTTCCCTAAATACTCCGCATATCCAATTTCTGAACCAATTTCAAGTAATCTATTGTATTTTGCAATTCTATCACTTCTTGCTGTACTTCCAGTTTTGATTTGTCCACAATTTAATGCAACTGCAAAATCAGCAATAAATGCATCTTCACTCTCACCACTTCTGTGACTCATAATACAGTTGTAGTTATTTCTTTGAGCAAGCCTAATTGTTTGCATTGTTTCACTTACACTTCCAATTTGGTTTGGCTTAATTAATACTGCATTGGCAATACCTTTTTTAATACCTTCAGCCACAATTGCAGCATTTGTTACAAATAAATCATCTCCAACTAATTGAACTTTATTTCCTAATCTTTGAGTTAATGTTTGCCAACCATCCCAGTCATCTTCACTTAATCCATCTTCAATTGAAACGATTGGATATTTAGAACATAACTCTTCATAGTATGCAACCAGTTCAGAACTACTTAATTCTCTATTTTCACCTTTAAGTACATATTTACCTGCATCATTTATTAACTCACTTGCAGCTACATCAAGTGCAATAGAAATCTGCTCACCAGCTTTATATCCAGCTTTTTCAATAGCTTCCATAATAACTGCTATTGGCTCTTCATTTGATTTTAAATTTGGTGCAAATCCACCCTCATCTCCAACTGCAGTACTTTCACCCATTTTATCAATGATTTTTTTAAGATTTTGGTAAATCTCAGCAACTGCTCTTAGACCTTCATTAAAATTTTCAATTCCAGTTGGCATAATCATATACTCTTGGAAATCAACTGAATTATTTGCGTGCTCTCCACCATTAATTATATTAAACATAGGAACAGGCATAGTCATAGCATTTGCCCCACCTAAATATCTATAAAGTGGCATATTAAGAGAAGCTGCAGCAGCTCTTGCAGTAGCCATAGAAACACCTAGAACAGCATTTGCTCCCAAGTTAGAATAATTATGAGTTCCATCTAACTCTTTCATTATTGCATCTACTTCAGCTTGATTAAATGGGCTTTGTCCAATTAATTCATCTGCAATTCTAGTGTTTACATTTTCAACTGCTTTTAAAACACCTTTCCCCATAAATCTATTATCACCATCTCTTAGTTCTAAAGCTTCTCTTTTTCCAGTACTTGCACCACTTGGAACTATTGCACTAGCTTTTGTACCGTCACTTAAGATTACTGTTGCTCTTACTGTTGGATTTCCTCTTGAATCCATTACTTCATCAGCATAAACATTATCTATATATACCACTTAGGTCTCCTAAATTTATAATTTGCTTTGATTATATCTAAAAAAAATTTGTTGTTTGCTTTTGTGAAAAAAATATTTAATTTATGTAGTTTGACATAGGGAATAATTCCCATAGTCAATTTAAAATATTAGGTAAAAAAGTTTTATTTGAATAAATTCAAATTATTTAATCAATCATCCAGTCCAGAAATATCATCAGCATCATCACTTCCACCTGTAATAATTGCATCATTTATTCCCATAGAATTTAAAATTTTATCCTCTATCTCTTTAGCAATTGCTGGATTATCTCTTAAAAATAGTTTTGAATTTTCTCTACCTTGTCCTATTTTAGTATCACCATAACTAAACCAAGCACCTGCTTTATCAATAATATCAAGTTTAACACCATAATCAACAAGTTCTCCAGTTTTTGAAATACCCTCTCCAAACATAATATCAAACTCAGCTTGTTTAAATGGAGCAGCAACTTTATTTTTTACTACTTTTACTTTTACTCTATTCCCTATAGAATTTTCACCTTGTTTAAGTGTTGCGATTCTTCTAATATCAAGTCTAACTGAAGAATAGAATTTAAGAGCATTTCCACCTGTTGTTGTTTCTGGGCTTCCATATCCAGTCATACCTATTTTCATTCTTATTTGATTAATGAAAATTACTGTACAGTTCATTTTACTTAAAAGACCTGTTACTTTTCGTAATGCTTTACTCATAAGTCTTGCTTGAACTCCAACTTGTTGGTCATCCATATCCCCATCTATTTCAACTTTTGGAGTTAGTGCTGCAACAGAATCCACAACTACTAAATCAACAGCTCCACTTCTAATAACTGTTTCAAGAATCTCTAAAGCTTGTTCTCCAAAATCTGGTTGAGAAACAAGTAAATTATCTGTATCAACTCCTATGTCTTTCGCATATTTTACATCCAGTGCATGTTCTGCATCAATAAATGCACAAACTCCACCAGCTTTTTGAGCTTCAGCAATAGCATGTAAAGTTAAAGTTGTTTTCCCTGAACTTTCCGGTCCATATATTTCAATAACTCTTCCTTTTGGTAATCCACCAACACCAAGAGCCAAATCAAGTCCTAAAGAGCCAGTACTTATTACTTCAGTTGGGATTACTTCCTTATCCCCAAGTCTTATCAATGTACCTTTTCCAAAAGCTTTATCTATTTGTTTTATTGCAAGTTCAAGTGATTTTTTTTGATTTTCATCCATAAATTTTTACCTCGTCTTTTATTTTATATTGGAATCTTAGCAGAATTTTTCATAAGGACTGAAAAGTATTGCAAATTGTAATATTTTTTATTTAAAAATATTTTCAACCCCTTTTTTTTCAATATTTTCAACAACCTCAATTGATTTTATATGAGAATTTACTCTTTTTTGCATAGTGTGAGTTTTTATATGCTTTGCTAAAATTTTTGTATATTTCTTGTAATTTCTTGAATCTTTCTCGAAAGTTGCAAGTTTTTTTTGTATTTTCAGTATGTCTTGTGGAATTGTGTTTTGCATATTTACCTCAAAATATTATTATTTTATTATTACATATAATTTGTTAAAATGCAAAGTAAACAAAATGCAGATATAATTCAAAACTTTAAAAATGGAACTATTTGATGGATAATTTATTAAATCTAATTGGGCGAATGGAAGAACTCTTTTTAAGAGATATACAAACTCATGAAAAAGAGCTTTCAAATATAGTTTCAAACTCAACATTTTTAGTTATTGGTGGAGCAGGAAGCATTGGTCAAGCAGTAACAAAAGAGATATTCAAAAGAAATCCTAGAAAACTTCATGTTGTTGATATAAGTGAAAATAATATGGTTGAGCTTGTTAGAGATGTAAGAAGTAGTTTCGGATATATTGATGGAGATTTTCAAACATTTGCTTTAGATATTGGAAGTAGCGAATATGATGCATTTATAAAATCTGATGGAAAATATGATTATGTGCTAAATTTATCAGCACTTAAACATGTAAGAAGTGAAAAAGATCCTTTTACTCTTATGCGAATGATTGAAACAAATATTTTTAATACAGATAAGACATTGGAACAATCAATTGAAAATCGAACTAAAAAATATTTTTGCGTAAGCACAGATAAAGCTGCAAATCCAGTAAATATGATGGGTGCTAGTAAAAGAATTATGGAAATGTTTGTAAACAGACGTTCAAAACAAATAGATGTTTCAATGGCAAGGTTTGCAAATGTTGCTTTTAGTGATGGTAGTTTACTTCATGGATTTAATCAAAGAATTCAAAAAAATCAACCAATAGTTGCTCCAAATGATATAAAAAGATATTTTGTAACTCCTCAAGAGTCTGGTGAGCTTTGTCTTATGTCTTGTATTTTTGGTGAGGATAGAGATATTTTTTTTCCAAAACTTAGTGAAAATCTGCATCTAATTACTTTTGCTGATATTGCAGTAAAATATCTTAAAAATTTAGGATATGAGCCATATTTATGTAAAGATGAAGATGAAGCAAGAGAATTGGCAAAAACTTTACCCTCTAAAGGAAAATGGCCTTGTCTATTTACTGCTAGTGATACAACAGGTGAAAAAGATTTTGAAGAGTTTTTTACAGATAAAGAAGTTTTAGATATGAGTAGATTTGAAAATCTTGGCGTGATTAAGAATGAAGCAATATATGATGAAAAACTTTTAAATGATTTTGAAAATACAATTAAAAAATATAAACAAAATTTATATTGGACGAAAGATGATATTGTAAAAGAGTTTTTTAAAATGATTCCAGATTTTGGACACAAAGAAACAGGTAAATATCTTGATGGGAAAATGTAATATGCAAAATATAGTTAATTTTATAAAACAGACTTTCAAAACAAATGAATTTATACCTTTACATGAACCAAGATTTATAGGCAATGAAAAAAAATATTTAAATGATTGTATAGACTCTACATTTGTATCAAGTGTTGGAAAATATGTAGATACATTTGAAAAAGAGTTCGCTAAAACTGTAGGAAGTAAATATGCAATAGCTACTGTAAATGGAACAGCTGCACTTCATATATCTCTAATTTTAGCAAATGTAAAAACAGATAATGAAGTTATCACACAACCTCTTACATTTATAGCTACTTGTAATGCTATCTCATATATTGGAGCAAAACCTATATTTGTAGATGTGGATCTAGATACAATGGGTTTAAGTCCAGATTCTTTAAAAAACTTTCTAGAGCAAAATTGTGAAATTATAAATAATCAATGTGTTAACAAAACAACAAAAAAATTGATAAAAGCTTGTATTCCTATGCATACTTTTGGACATCCATGCAGAATTGAAGAGATTAAAAACATTTGTGATATTTGGAATATTACTTTAGTTGAAGACGGAGCTGAAAGCTTAGGCTCTTTTTATAAACATAAACATACTGGAACTTTTGGAAAAATTGGAGCATTTTCTTTTAATGGAAATAAGATCATAACTTCAGGTGGTGGTGGAGTAATTGTTACTGATGATGAAGTATTAGCAAAAAGAGCAAAACATATCACAACAACTGCAAAAATTCCTCATCCTTATGAATATGTACATGATGAAATAGCTTATAATTATAGATTACCAAATATAAATGCTGCCTTACTTGTAGCTCAACTTGAGCAATTAGAAAAATTCTTAGCTTTAAAAAGAGATTTAGCAGTAAAATATGAGGAATTTTTTACATCGAATAAGATAGATTTTATAACTGAACCAAAAGATTCAAAATCAAACTATTGGCTTCAAGCAGTTTTATTAGAAGATTTAAAGCAAAAAGATGAGTTTTTAGAATTTACAAATAAAAATGGTGTAATGACAAGACCTATTTGGAAACTTATGAATGAACTTGAAATGTATAAAGATTGCCAAAAAGCAGATTTAAAAAATGCAAAATATCTTGAAGAAAGAGTTGTAAATATTCCTAGTTCGGTGATTTTATAATGAAAGAAAAAATAGTTCTTATTGGTGGTGGGGGACATTGCCATAGTGTTATTGATGTTATTGAACAAACAAATAGATATGAGATAGTTGGAATAGTAGATACCAAAGAAAATATTGGTAAAAAAATTTTAGACTATGAAATAATTGCTTGTGATGATGATTTGGAAACTATCTTTAAAACTTGTAGAAAAGCAGTTATTACAATAGGGCATATAAAAACAAATGAATTAAGAAAAAAGTTATTTGGAAAAGCAAAAAATATAGGATTTGATTTTCCAACTATCATTTCACCACTTGCTTATGTTTCAAAACATTCATTTATAGATGAAGGAACAGTTATTATGCATCATGCTCTTGTAAATGCAAATGTAAAAATAGGAAAAAATTGTATAATTAATAGTAAATCCTTAATAGAGCACGATTGTATTATAGAAGACAACTGTCATATCTCAACTGCTAGTGTAATAAATGGTGGTGTAGTTGTAAAAGAAGATACATTTGTTGGAAGTAATTCTGTTTCAAAAGAACATATAGAAATAAATGGATTTATAAAAGCTGGGGGTTTAGCTAAGTGAAAAAAGTATTTATAATAGCAGAGGCTGGAGTTAACCATAATGGGAGTATTGAACTTGCAAAAAAGCTTATAGATGTAGCTAGTGAAAGTGGTGCAGATGCTGTAAAGTTTCAAACATTTAAAGCTGAAAAGCTTGTATCAAAAAATGCACAAAAAGCAGATTATCAAAAACAAACTACTGACAAATTAGAGTCTCAATTTGATATGATAAAAAAACTTGAACTAGATGTAAATACACATAAAGAACTTATCTCTTATTGTAAATCAAAAAATATCATGTTTTTATCTACTCCATTTGATCATGATAGTATCGAATTACTAAACGATTTAGGATTAGAAATATTCAAAATACCAAGTGGAGAAATTACAAATTTACCATATCTTAGACATATTGGAAGATTAGATAAAAAAGTAATACTTTCAACTGGAATGGCAAATATTGGAGAGATTGAAGATGCTTTGAATATATTAATAAATGCTGGAACAAAAAAAGAGAATATCATAGTTTTACATGCAAATACAGAATACCCAACTCCTATGGAAGATGTAAATTTAAAAGCAATGGTAACAATAGGAAATACCTTTGATATAGCTTTTGGATATAGTGACCATACTTTGGGAATAGAAGTTGATATAGCTGCTGTTGCTTTGGGTGCCTATTGTATAGAAAAACATTTTACTTTAGATAAAACTATGGAAGGACCAGACCATAAAGCTTCTTTAGAACCAGACGAACTAAAAGCTATGGTAAAAGCTATTCGAAATATAGAATTAGCTCTAGGAAGTAGTATTAAAAAACCATCTAAGAGTGAATCAAAGAATAAATCAATAGCTAGAAAATCAATAGTTGCAAAATGTGATATTAAAAAAGGTGAGATTTTATGCGAAAATAATCTTGCGATAAAAAGACCAGGAAATGGAATAAGTCCTATGAGATGGGATGAAATTGTTGGAACAATCGCTACTAAAGATTATAAAGAAGATGAGTTAATATGAAAGAATTAATAGACAATAAAATTTTAGTAGAAGACCTAAAAACTATTATATTAGCTACAAAAGAGCAAGTAGCTATTAGTGTAAATTCATCTTTGACTCTACTTTATTGGAATATTGGTAAAAAAATAGAAGAAGACATACTTAAAAACTCAAGAGCCAATTATGGAGAACAAATTGTGCATTCAGTGAGTACACAATTAACTCAAGAGTTTGGAAGAGGTTATTCTAAGAGAAATGTTATAAATATGATTAGATTTTATAAAATTTTTAATGATGAAAAGATAGTGCATTCGCTGAGTACACAATTAACTTGGACTCATTTAAAAACTTTAATTTATATAGAAGATGAGCTAAAAAGAACATTTTATATAGAAATGACAAAACTTTATAAATGGAGTACAAGAACACTAAATGATAGAATAGATTCAATGCTTTATGAACGAACAGTATTATCAAAAAAACCAGATGAATTAATATCTTATGAGATAGAAAAATTAAAAGAAGGTGTTGTAACTCCAAATATTATTTTAAAAGACCCATATATTTTAGATTTTTTAGAGTTAAACGATAGGTATTTAGAAAAAGATTTAGAAGATGCGATTTTAAGAGATATTGAAAATTTTATATTAGAACTTGGAAATGGCTTTAGTTTTATAGCACGACAAAAAAGAGTTCAAATAGGAAATGATGATTTTTATATAGATTTACTTTTTTATAATCGTAAACTAAAAAGATTGATAGCTATTGATTTAAAACTTGGTAAATTTAAAGCAGAGTACAAAGGACAAATGGAACTTTATTTGAAATATTTGGAAAAACATGAAAAAGAAGATGATGAAAACAGACCTTTAGGAATAATACTTTGTAGTGATAAAAATGAAGAACAAATAGAACTGCTAGAACTAGGAGAAAGCGATATTCATATAGCAAAATATCTTACAGTTTTACCTCCAAAAGATAAGTTTGAAAAACGACTTCATAGAGCAATAGAAAATGCAAAGCAGAAGTATAAAATAAAAAATTATAAAGAAGATGAGTTGATATGAAAAGAAAAGTTTGTGTAGTAACAGGAACAAGAGCTTAATATTTAATATATTAAACAAATTTAAAAGGAGTAAGAAAGAATGATTGAGATAAAAAAAGACAAATGGGAAGAGAGTTATGAACGAGGAGAAAATTTTATATACTACCCAAAAGAGGAAGTTGTTAAATTTTTAAATAGATTTGTTAAAAAAAGAAAGTCTACTGATGAATTTGTAAATTTATTAAACCTTAATGAACCATTAAAAGCTTTAGATTTTGGATGTGGTATTGGAAGAACGACTATATTATTAAGAGAATTTTGTATAGACAGTTATGGTATTGATATATCTCAAAATGCTATAGATGAAGCTATAAAATTAGGAAAACATTTTGGTTACGATTTAAAACAATCTGTAACAGTTTATGATGGTAATAAAATTCCATTTAGTGATAATTTTTTTGATTTTACAATTTCAGAAGGGGTTATGGACAGTATGACTTTTGAATTAGCAAAAAACTTAATTCTAGAGGTTGATAGGGTTACAAAAAAATATTTTTTTTTAAGTTTAATATCATCTGATAGTATTACTTTTATCAATAATCTAGAAGTAAATAGAGAATTTGTAGATGAGATAGAAGTTAACTCGGAACATGAGAATGGTACTATTCAATCTTTTTTTAATATTGAAAAAATAGAAGAATTAATAAAAAATACTAATTTTAAAATAAAATGGTGTGAAAAACACATTATCCAAAATATTATCACGAATAACAATCATGGAAGATATTATTTAGTGTTAGAAAAAACTAATAACTTATGTTGAGAAAATAAAAATGGCAATCTTAGTAGTAGGTGGTAGTGGTTTTGTTGGTAGTTCTTTAGTAAATTATTTATTATCTAAAAATTTAAAAGTTTTTGTTTACATTCATAATAGCTTTGGATTTTTAGAAGGAATTGAACATAATAATTTAAAATATATTAAAAATTTTAATGAATTATTTTTTGAAAAAGTTGAAATAAATACAATTTATCATGCGGGATCAAAGTTACCATCAGGAGCTCAGACTTATGAAGAATTTTATAAATCAAATGTTGAATTAACTTTAAAAATTATTGATTTAGCAAAAAAATTAAATGTTAAGCAATTTATTTATCTTTCAACAGGTAGCATTTTTTCAAAACTTGAAGACAATACAATATTCAATGAAGATATGACTCCAAATCCATCTAATTATTATGGACTAACAAAATATATTTCTGAAAAACTTTTGTTTATAGAGTTTGAAAAAACTGACATTCAAGTATCTATAATTAGGTTTCCATCAATATTTGGAAAAAATGACTCAGAAGGAATTGTAAAATTATTTCATAACAAGTCTACTAATAATGAAAATATTGAATTATACAGTAGAGGTGAAAGATATAGAAATTTAATATATATTGATAGCGTAGTTGATATTCTATATAAAGTTTATAAAAATAGACAAAAATTATCTAAATATGAAATTTTTATGGCAGGAAGTAGTAATTCTTTAACATTAGTTGATGTAGCAAAAGAGATTATAGAATTAACAAATAGTAACTCTAAAATAGTGTTAGTTGATAAATTTCCACCATTAGACTTTGATGTAATTATAGATACTACAAAAGCTCAAAAATTATTAAATTTTAAGCCTTTAAAAATAGAAGATGGATTAAAAAAATATATAGAGGATATGAAAAATGAAAAAATATAATACAGCATTTCCATATTTTCCAAAAGATGACATTGAAGAAATTTTAAAAGATACAAGAGAAATGTTAAATGGAAATAAAATGCTTACTATGGGTGAGAATGTTCAAAAGTTTGAAAAAGACTTTTCTGCATATTGTCAAACTAACTATGCAGTAGCTACAAATTCTTGTACTAGTGCTTTGGAGATTGCTTTATCTAGTCTAAATTTGACTAGTGAAGATGAAGTAATCGTCCCTGTTCAAACTTTTGTAGCGACTGGTTCTTGTGTTTTGAAAAATGGTGCAAAAATTGTTTTTTGTGATGTTGATGATGATTTTTTACTTGATTTTGAGTTTATGAAAAAACTTATTAATAAAAATACAAAAGCAGTTATAATAGTACATTTTGCAGGGATGATAAGTACAAATATAATAAGAATTAAAGAGTATTTAAAAGAAAGAAATATCATACTTGTTGAAGATGATGCACATGCTCACGGTGCAACTTTTGGAGACTTAAAAGCTGGAAATATTGGAGATATTGGTTGTTTCTCGTTTTATTCTACAAAAATAATGACTACTGGTGAAGGTGGAATGATAACAACGAATAATCAAGAGATTTATGAAAAATGTGCAAGCCTAAGAAACAGAGGAATGGATATAAACTACAAAGGTGAATTATTTATAAATCTAGGTTCAAATCATAGATTTACAGAATTTCAAGGCCTTTTAGGAATTTATCAATTAAAAAGGGTAGAAGAATTTTTAGAACATAGAAATAAAATAGCAAATATTTACAAAAATGAATTATCAAATTTGATAGATAAAGGTATTGTTCGTTTGCAAGTTCCTGCACAAAATAGTAGACATTCTTATTGGAGATTTATAATCTTTTTGAATAATCATGATAGAGATGAAATTATTCAAAAATTAAATGCTTTAAATATAAAAGCTGATGCACCATATTTTCCGCTATTACATAATCAGCCTCTATTTGAAAATATCGAAAAAGAAAATATGCAAAATGCTGAAAGGTTGTCAAAAACTCATATATCCTTGCCTATACATATGTTAATAAGTGAAGAGGATTCTATAATTATTGCAAAAAAATTAAAAGAGGTTCTAGTATGAAAAAAATAAATTTGTTAGTAACAACTGTTGGTGGTATGACTAGCCCTGATATATTAAAAGCATTTAGGAATACGAAAGATTATTTAATCAATATCATAGGTGTTGATGCATTTGAGTTTGCAGTTGGTAGAAACTTTGTTGATATTTTTGAAGTTTCACCAAATAGTACCGTGGACGAACTTGGATTTGTTGATTTTGTTGAAACTTTAGTAAAAAAACACAACATAGATATTATTTTACCTTGTGGAAATGAAGATAATTTGGCTATTTCTAAATATATAGATAAAATCTCTTGTAAAGTTATTGTTGGGCAGTATGAAGATTTGATAAAAGCTTACGATAAGGGAAAAGTTTATGAAGAGTTAAAAGAAAATATTCCAGAACATTGCCCTAAGTATTTTATTGTAAACAATTATCAAGATTTTATTGAATCAGTAAAAAAAATAGGCTATCCAAATAAAAAAGTTGTGATAAAACCTAGATTTGGAAGAGGAGGAAGAGGTGTTTATATTCTTAGTGATAAATTTGATTTTGAAAATATTTTTAAATCAAAACCTATAAATGAATATCCTTTTGAATTTTTCAATAATATTCTTAAAAATCAAAATAATTTTGATGATTTGATTGTAATGGAATATCTACAAGATCCATATTATAGTATCTATTCTATTTGTAAAGATGGAGAAAATTTTTTTACTATAAATCATACTAGAGAATGGGGTAATGCTTCTCAAACTTTCAGAGGTAAAGTTTATTATGATGAAAAAATAGAAGAACTTGCTTCAAAAATTATTAAAAAATTTAATTTATCTTATACCAATAATATGGAATTAGCTACAACAGATGATGGTAGAATTGTACTTTTTGATTTAAATCCAAGAATTGGAGCAAGCAGTGGAATTGATAAAGACATAGGTTTTAATTTTCCATTAGAAACTTTAAAACTTGCATTGGGAGATAAACTTGAAATAGATAAATCTAAATTTAAAATTTCAAAAACATTTGTTAGATATTTTGATCAAGTTTGGTTGTAATGTATGGTTAAAGCAGTTATATTTGATTTAGATAATACTCTTTATGATGAAAATTCATATTTCCTAAAGGTTTTTGAAGAATTCTCAAGGATTTATCATATAGACTTTAATTTATTTAAAAATATTTTTGATGATAGATTTATATTAGGGAGTAGAGATATTTTTACTGATATTTTGAAAGAAATAGATTTTTATTCACAAGAGAAGCAAAAACAACTATTTGAATTGTATAAGAGTATTGATTGTAATTTGAAATTGTATAGTGAAGCTTATGAATTAATAAATTATTTAAATAATAAAAATATAAATATTGCAATTATAACAAATGGGGTATTAGAAGCACAAAAAAATAAAGTTAGAGTTTTAGATATAGAAAGAATTACAAATAAAATAGTTTATGCAAGAGAGTTTGGGAAAGAGTTTGAAAAACCACATGAAAAACCATATATACAAACTTTAAAACTTTTAAATGTTAAAAAAGAAGATGTTCTTTTTATAGGAGACCATCCTTATACAGACATTATTGGAGCAACAAAAGTTGGAATAAAAGCTTTGAGATTTATGAATGGTTATGCTTCAAATATTGAGTTTCCACATAATTATAATATTAATAGCTTACTAGAAGTAAAGAATTTTTTGGGAGAAAATAAATGAAAAAAAAGATATTAGCAGTAACTGGAATTCGTTCTGAATATGATATTTTATATCCTGTTTTAAAAGAGTTACAAAATAGTAAAAACTTTGATTTAAAAATTGTTGTTACTGGTGCTCACCTTTCTGATTGGCATGGATTTACTTTAGAAAAAATAGAAGAAGATGGTTTTGAAATAGTTGAAAAAATTGATTATTTACTTATGACAAATAGAAAAACTCAAAGATCCAAAGGAGTAGGACTATTAATAGAAGGACTTACTCAAACTGTTGATAGGGAAAAACCAGATTTTTTAATTTTTGTTGGAGATAGAGAAGAAAGTATAGCAACTTGTGTTGTTGGTAATTATATGGATGTTTTAGTTGCCCATATTGGAGGAGGAGATCCTGTTTATGGAAATTCTGATGATCCAATAAGAATAGCTTGTAGTAAACTTGCTCATATTCATTTTGCTACAGCAAATACTTATGCAGAAAATATAAAAAAATTAGGTGAAGAAGAGTTTAGAATCTGTTTTAGTGGAAATCCTGCACTTAATAATATTTTAGAAACAAAAATAATTGATAGAAATGAGTTAAGTGATTTTCTAAAGATTGACATCGCCAATAATGAATATATAGTTGTTTTAAAGCATCCATTATCATCGGAAGTTAAAGATAGCTATGAACAAATGAATATATCAATGAAAGCAATCAGTGAATTTGCTATCGAGAAAAAAATTAAAGTAATAGGTATTTATCCAAATACAGATCCGGGTTCTTATGATATTTTAAAAGCTATAGATGATAATTGTAATGAAAACATAAAATTTTATAAAACTTTACCAAGAGAAATATTTGTTAATTTAATGAGAAATGCAAAAGTTTTAGTTGGTAATTCAAGTATGGGTATATTAGAAGCACCACTTTATAAATTGCCAGTTGTAAATATAGGAAATAGACAAAAAGGTAGGTTAAATGCTGGAAACGTTGAATTTGTAGGATATGATAAAATTATAATTAAGAATGCTATTAATAAAGCTTTTTACGATGAAGACTATAGAGAATTTGTAAAAAATTTAATAAATCCTTATGGAGATGGCTACGCTCACAAAAAAATTGTTAGTTTTTTAGATGAAATTAATTTAAATGATGAAAAATGGTATACGAAAAGAAAACTAATATGAAAAACAAAATTCTAGTAATAGCAGTTCATCCAGATGATGAAACATTGGGCTGTGGTGGAACATTACTTAAGCATAAAGCAAATGGAGATGAAATACATTGGCTTATATGTACAACCATAGATAAAAATCATAACTATTATGAAACAAGAGAAAAAGAGATTGACGAAGTATCAAAACTATATAATTTTGATAGTGTGCATAATTTAAGATTAAAAACTATGCAAGTAGATGAATATAGTATGAGTGAACTTGTAGGAAAAATCTCACAAGTGATAAATGAAGTTAAACCAAATATTATATATCTTCCATTTAAAGGTGATGTTCATAGCGATCATAGAAAAATATTTGAAGCAAGTTATAGTTGTACTAAATCATTTAGATACCCATTTGTCAAAAAAATATATATGATAGAAACTTTAAGTGAAACAGAGTTTGCCCCAAGCACTAAAGAAGATAGTTTTATTCCAAATGTATTTGTAGATATAAGTGAATACTTTGATAAGAAAATTGAGATTATGAAAGTTTTTCAAAGTGAAATAGCAGAACATCCATTTCCACGAAGTGAAAGAAATCTAAGAGCATTAGCAACACTTAGAGGTGCTACTTGTGGTTATGAATATGCTGAAAGTTTTGTGCTTTTAAAGGAAATCTTATGAAAAACATAGAAAATATAAAATTAAAACAAAATTCAACAATAAAAGAAGCATTGGAAATAATAGATAAAGGTTCGATGCAAATAGCATTAGTAGTTGATGAAAATGATAAATTGTTAGGTACTTTAACTGATGGAGATATTAGAAGAGGGCTTCTAAAAAATTATACTTTAGATGATACAATAAATGATTTATATTTTAAGAAACCTATTACATCTTTAAATACCGAGTCAAAAGATAAAATTATACAAAAAGCTATAAAAAATCAAATTTATCAAATTCCAATTATAGATAAAAATAATATTTTAGTTGATATAGTAAATTTATCAACTTTACTTAAAACTACAAATAAGAGAAATAGAGTTATTTTAATGGCAGGAGGACTTGGTACAAGATTAAGACCACTTACAGAGGATATTCCAAAACCAATGTTAAAAGTTGGAAATAAGCCTATTTTAGAAACAATTATTAAAAATTTTGCAAGTCATGGATTTGTTAATATTACAATTAGCTTAAACTATAAAGGTGATATTATAAAAAACTATTTTAAAGATGGAAGTGATTTTGGTGTAAATATAGATTATATTAAAGAAAATACAAGGCTTGGCACAGCTGGAGCTTTGAGCCTTTTAAAAGATAAACCAAATGAGCCTTTTTTTGTAATGAATGGAGATTTATTAACTGATGTAAATTTTTCAAATTTATTAGATTTTCACTCCTTTGCAAATGCAAACGCTACCATGTGTGTAAGAGAGTATGAGTATCAAATTCCGTATGGAGTAGTAGAAACAATTAATGATAAAATAATTTCAATAGTAGAAAAACCAATAAAAAAATTCTTTGTAAATGCAGGAATTTATGTATTATCTCCAAATATTTTTGAATTTATTCCAAAAAATGAGTTTTTTGACATGCCAACACTTTTTAATATATTGATAGAAAGAAAAAGAAAAATTTTATCTTTTCCTATTCACGAATATTGGTTAGATATTGGAAGAATGGAAGAATATAAAAAAGCAAATGAAGAATATGGATTGGTATTTTAATTGAAAGTTTTAGTTATAGGCTTTGGCTCAATTGGAAAAAGACATTATGACATTTTATCTAAACTATTTGGAGTTCAAAATATAGATTTGGTTACTAAACAAAATATTGAAAATAAAATTTGTTATAAAAATTTAGAAGTTGTAGATAAAATAAACCAATATGACTATTTTGTAATAGCATCAGAAACAAACAAACATTTCGAACAATTAAAATATTTAGAAGAAAATGTAAAAAATAAATTAATTTTTTGTGAAAAACCTCTATTCGAATCAAAAAAAGATTTAAGAATAATAAATAATAAAATATTTGTTGGTTATGTTCTTAGATTTCATCCATTACTTGAAAAATTAAAAGACTTGTTAAAAGATGAAAATATTATTTTAGCAAATGCAAAATGTGGACAATACTTACCATTTTGGAGACCAAATACAAATTATAAAGATTGTTATAGTGCAAAAAAAGAAGATGGTGGTGGAGTATTATTAGATTTAAGTCATGAAATTGATTATATTCAATGGTTATGTGGGCAAATAAATGAGATAAAAAGCTATCAGGTGAAAATTTCCGATTTAGAGATAAATTCTGATGATTTAACTATGTTAATTGGAAAGACATACAAAGATATTTTGGTAAACATTTCAATAGATTATATAAGTAAAAATACTCATAGAAGATTATTTGTTGAAACTTTTGAACATACTTATGAGTTAGATTTTATATCAGCTAAATTAACTAAAAAAAATAAAACTGGACTTGAAGAAATATATAGTTTTTCAAATTTGGAAAGAAACTATATGTTTGAAAAAATGCATTTAGATATTTTTAATCTACAAAAAAATATCTGTACTTTTAAAGAAGCTTTAGAAGTAATGGATACTATATCAACTATACAGGAGCAAAACAGATGAGTAATATCTTATGTACAATTTGTGCAAGAGGTGGTTCAAAAGGTGTTAAAAATAAAAATATCAAAGAATTAAATGGAAAACCGCTTATTGCTTATACTATAGAACAGGCAAAAGATTCAGGTCTTTTTGAACATATTGTAATTAGTACAGATAGTGATGATATCGCAAATGTAGCAAAACAATATGGAGCAGAGGTTTTTTTTAAAAGAAGTGAAGAAATGGCAAGTGATACTGCAGGTAAACTTGATGTTATAAAAGATGCTTTTAAAAGAAGTGAAGAACACTATAATAAAACTTTTGATTATTTGATTGATTTAGATGCAACTGCACCTCTTAGAAGTGTAGAAGATATAATAAACTCTTTTAAACAGTTTAAAGAAAATGACAATGATAATTTAATAACAGCAATGCCTAGTAGAAGAAGTCCATATTTTAATTTAGTTGAGCAAGATAAAGATGGAAAAGTATATTTATCAAAAAAACTTGATAATTCAATTGTAAGAAGACAAGATGCTCCAAAAAGCTATGATATGAATGCTTCAATTTATATTTGGAAAAGAGATATTATTTTAAATAAAGACTCTCTATTCTTAGAAAATACTGGGCTTTATGTTATGCCAGAAGAAAGATCAATAGATATAGATAATGAACTTGATTTTAAATTTGTAGAATTTCTAATGAAGGAAAAAAATAATGCTTAAAGAAAAAGTTGTAGTAATTACAGGTGGAGCAGGTCTTATAGGAAAAGAATTTGTAAAAGCTGTTGTTGAAAATGGTGGCATAGCAATAATAGCAGATATAAATAAAGAAATAGGATTAAAAGTAAAAGACGATTTATCAAAAGAGTTAAATACTATAAATATAGATTTTATAAAACTTGATATTACTTCAAAAAGTTCTTTAAATAATTGTATAGATTCTTTAAATGATAAATATCAAAGAATTGATGCTTTAGTAAACAATGCTTATCCTAGAAATAAAAACTATGGAAGACATTTTTTCGATGTTGAATATGAAGATTTTATACAAAATTTGGGATTAAATTTAGGAGGGTACTTTACTGCATCTCAACAATTTGCTCAATATTTTAAAAAACAAGGAAATGGAAATATTATCAATATTAGTTCTATTTATGGTATAGTTGCTCCAAAATTTGAAATATATGATAATACACATATGACTATGCCTGTTGAATATGCAGCTATAAAATCAGGGCTTATTCATCTTACAAAATATATGGCAAAATATTTTAAAGGTATGAATATCAAAGTAAATGCTTTGAGTCCAGGAGGAATTTTTGATAATCAACCAGAAGCTTTTTTAGAAAAATATAAAGAAAAATGTTTAAATAAAGGAATGCTTGATAATAGTGATTTAAAAGGAACATTAGTTTATTTATTAAGTGATATGAGTAAGTATGTAAATGGACAAAATATAATTGTTGATGATGGTTTTAGTTTATGATAAAAAAAACTAGTCTAAACTACTAGATTATGTAGCAGATAGTATTACTACTATTAATAATTCTTAAAACAAGATTGTATAGTATTACTTCGAGATACAGATGCAACTTAAATTAATACTTTATAAAACAATTTAAGTATTAATAGCTTTTAAAAAAATGAGGTCAAAATTTTAAAATAATAAAAATTTAATAAATATAAAAGAACCGTCTTATAAAGAATAACTTAAATAATCTCAACTATTTTTTAGAGTGTTCTTTATAATTTGATTTTTTGAGCATTTTTTAATAAAGTGTTCAAATGATCAAATTAAAATTGATACATTTTTTAGATCAAAGTTCTATAAAAATTTATTGTTCTCACAAATATTAAACTAACAAGTTTACTTTTTTTATATTAAATTAAATAGAATTCTCATTTCTATGCTTGCACTCACTTTGAAAAATGTTCCTATTGATTCAATATCGGTAAAATCTATATCCAAAGTTTTAGCTCTCTTATTCCTAAGATGTCTCTATAATTTGCAAGCTAAGTCTTTAGTCTTATCCAAAATATAAATATCGTGTCTTTTTTTACAATATCACCCCCCCGAAAAAAACATGATATAACAAACCTCCAAATTTATATATAGGTATTTAAATCATAAAAGGAAGAAAACTTGTTTATTAGCCTTTGTGAGAACTATGAGTTTCATAGAACTTCAATCCATATTTTAAACTTTGATTGATAAATGTATTATAACGAGGATAAACATGACAGAAGCCCAAATACAATTACAAAATGCACTCACAACTACATTTTTAGCAAATCTTGCTTTTTTAAGCGAGTACGACAACGAACTTTATCATAGAATAGATGAGCTATCAAGAATGATAGAAAACGGAACTTATGAAGAGAAGTATGCATTAGAATTTAATATGCAAGATGGTGATTTTGATATATTTGATATTGTAAATAATAAATATTTATATAATAAACAACCAAAAAAGAAGACTGATGAACTTGTAAGAAAAGTTGAATTAGATGAGAAAAATGCAATTTTAAATGTAGAGGAGCTTTTTTTATATAAAAATATATTTGATGTAAAGGCTGAAAATAGATTTAGTTTTAATAAAGATGAAACTTTAGCTTATTCTTCTAATAAAATGAAAGAGTATACAAATATTACAAAAGATTACCTAGATGATAAAAAGAAGAAATTAAAAAATATTAAGAAATTTATATTTTTAGGAACTCTTTTAGGAAGACATATTCCAAGAATATCAAAAAAGGTTAATGCTGATTTATATATCGTTTTAGAGAAAAACTTGGAAATTTTTAGACTCTCTTTATTTACAGTTGATTACAAGATTTTGGCACAAAAAGGTGTGATTTTCTCGATAATGGATGAAGCATATAAAGAAGAAGAGAAAATAGGGTTATTTTTAGATATATATAAGTATGATAATTATCTACTAAAATTTTCAACAACGGGAATAAATATAGATAGCTATATTTCAAGAATTTTAGGGATTATAGCTTCAAGTAAGCCAACAATTTATGACTATAATAGAATATTATATATATCTCTAAATAGAACAGCTAAAAGATTACAAGAAGAGTATAATTTCCCACAATTTGAGACTATTTCTAAAGAGTTTGATTACCTTAAAAATACTCCAGTTTTATATATAGCTGCTGGTCCATCTTTAGATGAAAATCTTGAGTGGATAAAACAGAACCAAAATAGATTTCTTATAGTAAGTATTGGAGCAGCTTATAAAAAACTTTTAGCAAATGGTATTAGAGTTGATATTATATCTACAGTTGATGAAATGCAAATAGTAAATGATGTTCAATTTAATGATGAAGCTATAAAAGATATACCAGCTCATACAATAATTCTAGCTTCAGCAATAACAAATGATAAAACATTAAATAAATTTGATAAAAATAGAGTTTTTACCTTTGAACTATTTAAAAAACTATTTAAAAATAATATTGCTTTTCATGGGTATAGTGTTGGAGAAATAACTCTTCATATACTAATGTTATTAAATGTTAAAGAGATTTATCTAATAGGTTTAGATTTAGCATTAAATCAAAAAACAGGAGAAACACACTCAAAAAATAGTGATTCTGTTAAAAAAATATTTGATTTAAATAGGATAGATAATAGAAACTCTTTTGGATTAAATCATAGCACTTTAAAAGTTAAAGGGAATTTCCAAGATGAAGTAACAACATCAGCACTATTTTATACCTCTATAAATTTTATAGATCAACAAATTTTAAGAGATAAACCAGATGATATAAATATTTATAACTTATCACAAAATGGTGCTTATTTTAAATCAACAATTCCAACTAAAATTGAAGATATAAACATAGAGAGTTTAAAAGAAATTGATATTAAAAATATTTCAATAAAAGATAGATTAAAAGCTTTTTCAAAAAATCGATTAGATGAGAATGAAATATTAGATTTAAATTCGGATATCAAATATATAGAAGATTTTATAAATATTAATTTAAAAGAGATAAAAGATAAACAATTCAAAGATTTTGAAGAGTTTTATGAAAATTGTGTAGAAAAGATATTTATTGAGTTAGATGCTGTTAAATTTAGGATATTAAGTTTAATATTAGATAAATACTATTTATTGATTATTCCTTATTTAAAATATTATTTTAATGAGAAAACAGTAAAAGATGAGACTAAAAAGGTAAATAAGATAAAAGAGGTATTTATTTTTCAATTAATAGATATTTTAGAAGATTATATAAATATAACAAAAAAATTAGTATGATAATTTAAAGTTTATGCTTAAAAGAATAAAGGAAGGATTAAAACCTTCCTTTAAAAAAAAAGAGTTATTGGAAGCAAGTGAAGGATCACTTGCTTAAAATAGGATAGACTTATTGTAAAAGTCTAGATACATTTTGTTGAACAGCATTAGCTTGGCTAATAGCATAAGAACCAGCTTGAGCGATAATGTTTTGTTTGTTGAAATTAGCACTTTCAGCAGCATAATCAACATCTCTGATAATAGATTCAGCAGCTTTAACATTAGTAGCTTGAGTCATTAAGTTTCTAACAGCAGATTCAACTTGGTTTTGAGTCGAACCTATGTCCCCTCTATATCCATTTAATGTTGTTATAGCTTTATCAACTATAGTTTGTTGAGCTGAAGCAACAGTTTTTGTTAAACCACTTGCTGCTAAACTTAATCCCGTTAAAGATAATCCTTGTGTATTAGATCTAATTCCAGTATTTGTAATAACATCAGTAGCTTTTTCACCAATTTGGAAATTTAATCCTCCTGAAATTGCATTACTTGTTGCTGAAGCTTGTAAAAGAGCTGTACCATTATAGTTAGTTTGAGTTGCAATATTATCTAACTGTTTTAAAAGTTTTGTAATATCTTTTCTAATAGCTTCTCTACCATCAGCAGAAGTAGTATCAGTATTAGCTTGAATTAACTTAGCCTTAACAGTATCAAGAATGTTAGACTGTTCACCCATAGATTTATCAGCGATTTGTAATAAAGCAACAGCAGAGTTACCATTAGCAATACCTTGATTAATTGAAGTTGCTTGAGTTCTTAACTTATCAGCAATAGCTAAACCAGAAGCATCGTCAGATGCCTTGTTAATTTTTAAACCAGTACTTAGTTTTTCTAAAGAACCAGTAATAGTTTTAGTAGTGTTTTGAGCAGCTTCTTGAGCTGTTAAAGATGAAACGTTTGTATTAATTCTCATAATAAATCCTTTTTATTAATGACACATTGTGAATTTCTCACAGCTAATTTACTTTCTTGCTTCTTAATAAAAGTCCCAAGCATAGGAGCTAAAATAATTCAGCCCTTCGGATTACATTTAACCCTAATTTGTATAATGAAATTATTGCGAAACATTTCTTAATTTTAGATTAATAACATATTTAAAATACTATTTCTTTAGAAATAAAAAAAACAAAATATCAATTCAAAAGTTTTTAGGATTATTAAATATAAAATAGTAGTTAATTTGAATTTAATTAATAAAAGAGATTTTCTAAATATATATTTATATATTAAAACCTAAAAAAACCCCATAAAAAAAGCCTTCACCAAACCACTAAAGAAAGCATTTGCATCTTAATAGTTTGATAAAGGCTAGAACTGGTACTTTTATACCATAATATTACTCAAATGAACTGGCAGCGACCTACGTTTCCACAAGGGGACCCTGCAGTATTATCGGCGATGAAGTGCTTGACTACCAGGTTCGGAATGGGGCTGGGTATTTCCACTTCTCTTTAACCACCAGCAAATTCGAGTGTTAAAAGCTTGAATAAACTCTTAACACTCAAATTGTGATTTTGAGAATCTAATGTTAAAGTCTTTATTTGTATTTCATATTTGTATCTATATTAATAAACACTAATTAAACATAATAAATATGCTTAATAAGATAGTAAACCAAAGAAAATTGTTTAAAATAAGCCAAACGTTCTATTAGTACTGGTCAGCTAAAGGGCTTACACCCATTACACATCCAGCCTATCAACCAGCTAGTCTTGCTGGGAACTTCAGGGAAAGTTCATCTTAGAGTTGGCTTCGAGCTTAGATGCTTTCAGCTCTTATCACATCCCAACGTGGCTACCCAACGATGCTCTTGGCAGAACAATTGGTACACCAGTGGTTGGTTCATCCCGGTCCTCTCGTACTAGGGACAAATCTCTTCAACTTTCCTACGCCCACGGAAGATAGGGACCGAACTGTCTCACGACGTTCTGAACCCAGCTCGCGTACCGCTTTAAATGGCGAACAGCCATACCCTTGGGACCGACTACAGCCCCAGGATGCGATGAGCCGACATCGAGGTGCCAAACCTCCCCGTCGATGTGAGCTCTTGGGGGAGATCAGCCTGTTATCCCCGGCGTACCTTTTATCCTTTGAGCGATGGCCCTTCCACGCAGAACCACCGGATCACTATGACCGACTTTCGTCTCTGTTCGACTTGTTGGTCTCACAGTCAAGCTAGTTTATGCCATTATACTCAACGATGGATTTCCAACCCATCTGAACTAACCTTTGTAAGCCTCCGTTACTATTTAGGAGGCGACCGCCCCAGTCAAACTACCCACCAGACATTGTCCTGAATGAGGTTAACTCATCGCAGTTAGTAACTCAAATATTCAAGGGTGGTATCTCAAGGATGGCTCCGACTCTACTGGCGTCTAGTCATCATAGCCTCCCACCTATCCTGCACATGAATATCCAAGCTACAGTGTCAAGCTGTAGTAAAGGTGCACGGGGTCTTTCCGTCTTTCCGCGGGTAGGAGGAATTTTCACCTCCACTACAATTTCACTGGATCCCTCTTTGAGACAGCTCCCATCTCGTTACGCCATTCATGCAGGTCAGTATTTAACTGACAAGGAATTTCGCTACCTTAGGACCGTTATAGTTACGGCCGCCGTTTACTCGGGCTTCGATCAAATGCTTCGCTTGCGCTGACATCATCAATTAACCTTCGAGCACCGGGCAGGCGTCACACCTTATACATCCACTTACGTGTTAGCAAAGTGCTGTGTTTTTGGTAAACAGTCGGGAGGGACTCTTTGTTGCAACCTCTTTAGCTTTTTGGAGCAAGTCCATATACCAAAGTAGGCACACCTTATACCGAAGATACGGTGCTAGTTTGCAGAGTTCCTTAAAGAGGGTTCTTCCACGCGCCTTAGAATACTCATCCCACCCACCTGTGTCGGTTTACGGTACGGGCAACATATAATATACTTAGTGGCTTTTCTTGGCACGACAGTATCATCGATTCTCCATCTCCTCCGAAGAGTGTCAAGAGCCTGTAAGATCTCGGTCTAACGTTAAGCGGATTTGCCTACTTAACAACCTACATCCTTCGAGCCACACTTCCATCCGTGACCTCGATTAACTCTATGCGTCCCCACATCGCGCTTATATGTTGGTATTGGAATATTAACCAATTTGCCATCGTCTACCCCTTTCGGACTCGACTTAGGACCCGACTAACCCTACGATGACGAGCATCGCGTAGGAAACCTTGGGTTTTCGGCGAACAGGATTCTCACCTGTTTTAACGCTACTCATGCCTGCATGCTCACTTCTATCCGCTCCAGCACTCCTTACCGGTATACCTTCAACGCTGAATAGAACGCTCTCCTACCACTCAATTAAAAATTGAATCTAAAGCTTCGGTGTACATCTTAGCCCCGTTATATTTTCCGCGCAGAATCACTAGACCAGTGAGCTGTTACGCTTTCTTTAAAGGATGGCTGCTTCTAAGCCAACCTCCTGGTTGTCACAGTAACTCCACATCGTTTTCCACTTAGATGTAACTTAGGGACCTTAGCTGTTAGTCTGGGTTGTTCCCCTCTTGACGACGGATTTTATCACCCACCGCCTGACTCCTGTGATTCCACATATAGTATTCATAGTTTGATAGGGTTTGGTACCGCGGTAAGCAGCCCTAGCCCATTCAGTGCTCTACCCCTATATGCTACAACACAAGGCTATACCTAAATATATTTCGGAGAGAACCAGCTATCACGAAGTTTGATTGGCCTTTCACCCCTATCCACAAGTCATCCCAAGACTTTTCAACGTCAGCGGGTTCGGTCCTCCACTGGCTCTTACACCAGCTTCAACCTGCTCATGGATAGATCACTTCGTTTCGGGTCTGCAGCATCTGACTATGTCGCCCTATTAAGACTCGCTTTCGCTACGGCTTCGCACTTGGCTTAACCTTGCCAGACACCACAACTCGCAGGCTCATTATGCAAAAGGCAGTCCATCACCCTGATAAATCATAGGGCTCTGAATGATTGTAAGCTAATGGTTTCAGGTTCTATTTCACTCTGCTCGCTGCAGTACTTTTCACCTTTCCCTCACGGTACTTGTTCACTATCGATCTGTAAGTAGTATTTAGGATTGGAGGGTGGGCCCCCCAGCTTCAGTCAAAATATCACGTGTTCCGACCTACTCAGGATACTATTAGCGTTATTGAGAATTTTAATTACAGGAGTATCACCTTCTATGCTCTAGCTTTCCAACTAATTCATCTATTCTCTTTAACTACACATTATAGTCCTACAACCCCCAATGCAAGCATTGGGTTTGTCCTAATCCGCGTTCGCTCGCCGCTACTGACGGAATCTCAATTGATTTCTCTTCCTCTGGCTACTGAGATGTTTCACTTCACCAGGTTCGCTCCCCGTAGGGTAATATAATTCTCATTATATTGGGTTGCCCCATTCAGAAATCCCCGGATCAAAGCTCTTTGGCAGCTCCCCGAGGCTTATCGCAGCCTAATACGTCTTTCATCGCCTCTTACAGTCAAGGCATCCACCATTAGCCCTTAATAGCTTATAAACGGAGCCTAAAAAAATCTTACGATTTTATTCAGGTTCCTTTTTTCTTGCCTAAAAGTTATAGTAAACTACAACTTCTAAATTTGATAATATTCTTTGGCTACTATCTTATTAAACATATTGTTCAATAATATAGTTGTGTTATCTATAGTTATATTTAATATCTCTATTAAATTTTTTAGATATGAAATTTTTTTATTTAAATTCAAATATCGCTATTCAAATTTACGAAAAAATTTTAAAGACTTTAACATTATATTTTTAAATATCATTTAGAAACCTATTTTTTTAAGTTCTAATATAAATCTTATAATCATATTATAAAACTTATATTAAAACTTTAAAAGCTCTTACACTCTTAAGTTTAATAGATGGTGGAGAATAGCGGGATCGAACCGCTGACCTCCTGCGTGCAAAGCAGGCGCTCTCCCAGCTGAGCTAATTCCCCAGATTATTTATGGTGGGCCTATCAGGACTTGAACCTGAGACCTCACGATTATCAGTCGAGCGCTCTAGCCAGCTGAGCTATAGGCCCCTTCACCTATTTTTTCAAATAATCTTTATAAACCGAACATATTATCTTAAATCTTCTTTGTTTTTCTGAATAGTTAAGAAACAAATCTTAACTTATTTCTCTGAAAGGAGGTGATCCAACCGCAGGTTCTCCTACGGTTACCTTGTTACGACTTCACCCCAGTCGCTGAATCCACTGTGGAAGGTAGCTACTTTAGCATCCCCGCTTCGAATGAGTTCAACTCCCATGGTGTGACGGGCGGTGAGTACAAGACCCGGGAACGTATTCACCGTAGCATAGCTGATCTACGATTACTAGCGATTCCAACTTCATGTAGTCGAGTTGCAGACTACAATCCGAACTGGGAGATATTTTATAAGATTTGCTCCACGTCACCGTATTGCGGCTCATTGTATATCCCATTGTAGCACGTGTGTAGCCCTGGACGTAAGGGCCATGATGACTTGACGTCGTCCTCACCTTCCTCCTACTTGCGTAGGCAGTCTCCTTAGAGTTCTCAGCCGAACTGTTAGCAACTAAGGACGAGGGTTGCGCTCGTTGCGGGACTTAACCCAACATCTCACGACACGAGCTGACGACAGCCGTGCAGCACCTGTATATAAGTTTCTGCAAGCAGACACCAATCTATCTCTAGAAAGTTCTTACTATGTCAAGTCCAGGTAAGGTTCTTCGTGTATCGTCGAATTAAACCACATGCTCCACCGCTTGTGCGGGTCCCCGTCTATTCCTTTGAGTTTTAATCTTGCGACCGTACTCCCCAGGCGGTACACTTAATGTGTTAACTGCATTACTGCAAGATCAAGTCTCACAACAACTAGTGTACATCGTTTAGGGCGTGGACTACCAGGGTATCTAATCCTGTTTGCTCCCCACGCTTTCGCATCTCAGCGTCAATAATGTTCCAGTAGATCGCCTTCGCAATCGGTATTCCTTCTGATCTCTACGGATTTTACCCCTACACCAGAAATTCCATCTACCTCTCCCACATTCTAGACTAACAGTTTTCAAAGCAGTTCTATAGTTAAGCTATAGGATTTCACTTCAAACTTATTAATCCGCCTACATGCTCTTTACGCCCAGTGATTCCGAGTAACGCTTGCACCCCCCGTATTACCGCGGCTGCTGGCACGGAGTTAGCCGGTGCTTATTCATATAATACCGTCATTATCTTCTTATATAAAAGGAGTTTACGCACCGAAATGTGTCATCCTCCACGCGGCGTTGCTGCATCAGACTTTCGTCCATTGTGCAATATTCCCCACTGCTGCCTCCCGTAGGAGTCTGGACCGTGTCTCAGTTCCAGTGTGACTGATCATCCTCTCAAACCAGTTATGCGTCATTGTCTTGGTAGGCCATTACCCCACCAACTAACTGATACAATACAGGCTAATCTCTTACCAATAAATCTTTCCCTTACTAACTTTAGTTAGTAAGGAGTATAAGGTATTAGCAAACGTTTCCATTTGTTATCCCTTAGTAAGAGGCATATTACCTATACATTACTCACCCGTGCGCCACTTAGCTGACAATTATAGCAAGCTATAACCCGTTCTCGTTCGACTTGCATGTGTTAAGCACGCCGCCAGCGTTCACTCTGAGCCAGGATCAAACTCTCCATAAATTATTGATTAATCTAATTAATCATTATGTAGTGTATGAAACTGACATTTTTGTTTTTTATTACTAAATTACAAAATTATCACTCAAATTTATAGACAAGAATTTGACTTCTTGTTCATTATTTTTTTGTATTGAATATTTAAGATTAACATATTCGGTTTACAAAGATTATTATCTTTACAAACTTACTTCATTTTTTAAAGATCTTAACTTAACCTCTCTCGGTCAAATTGGACGGGAATTATAATAGGATTTTTCTCAGTTGTCAAGAGCTATACGCTTAAATGTCGCTTAAATTTTGGAAATTTTGGATTTTACACTCTTAAATAATAATTTTAAATTAAACTTCATAATTTATTTACAAAGTAGCAACATAAAATCATTCAATTCACAATCGTTTCAATGTCAGTGCTTAATAAATAATCTTTTGTATTTCAATCTATATATCATAACTTCGAATTAATAATTTTTTATTTAATATTTTACTTTTAAGAATTTGTTATTAATTTCAATTTAATAAATTTTATTATTAGAGTTATCATATAATGCAAAATCAAATCTTCTACTATTTTTATTAATTGTAATATCTTAACTAAAAATATCTTTAATCTTTTTTTGAGTTGCTTGTGAAATATATTTAAAATTAGTGTTCAAATAAAAGTGTAAACACTGTTCAAGTCTTTCCGATTTTTGCACAATCCCATCAAATGGATTTGAATCTATAAGATTTGTGTAATATCAGTTTTTTAATTAAGCCATTTGTTATAATCAAAATAAATTATACTTTTGTATAATTTATAATTAATTACTGATTAAAATAGTATTATATTATACAAAAGTATAATTTTAAAGCTATAATTAATTATTCAATAAATAAAATATACATAAGTATAATTATAGATATAAAATCTATTTTCTAGGATTTATAATGGCAAAAAATGTAAAAATATCTACTATTCCTAACAACAATGTTATTACAGATGTAAAAGATTTTGGGAAACATCTAAAATATAAAAGAACAAGTCAAGGTTTGACTTTGGTTGAAGCAGCACAACTTTGTAATATTAATACTACAACTTTAATTAGGCTAGAAAAAGGCTCAGATGGTGTTAGATTATCAACAGCTTTATATGTGGCAAAAATGTTTGGCTTAAAACTAATATTGGAATAATAAATGACACAATTAAATATTTTTTATGATAAAGATGAAGTTGGGATATTAAAATATGAACCAATAGATGATGTTTTTTCTTTTGAATATAGTCATGATTGGAAAATAAAAGGTTTTGAATTATCTCCTTATATGAAATTTGATTCGATAATATCAAATAATGTAATTAAAAATTTTATAGAAATCTATTACCAGAGGGTAAAGGTAGAGAAATATTAACTAATATGTATCATATTTCTAAAAATAATCTATTTGCTCTTATTCAGCTAATTGGTAAAGATACAACAGGTGCATTAACTTTTAATTTAGAACATAATACATTTATAACAAGTTTTAGAGAAATTACAATTTCAGAATTATCACATAGAATAAAAGATAGAAAAAATGTACCTATTGCTGTTTGGGATGGAAATGTACGATTAAGTGTTGCAGGAGTTCAAGATAAATTACCAATTACAATTCTTGATAATAAATTTGGATTTGGAGAAGGAGAACTAGCATCAACACATATTTTAAAATTTGAATCAAATGATGATAATTTAGTTCTTAACGAATATTTATCTCTAAAATTAGCCTCTATTGCTGGATTAAAAACTCCAAATATTCAAATAGTAAATTTTGAAGATGAAATAGTCCTTCAAGTTGAAAGATTTGATAGAGAAATGATATCTAAGAACATATTTGAAAATAATATTATTCAAACACGTTCGGAATGTGGACATCAATATCGTTTTTCCTGACTTCATCAATGGGTCACCCAAATTAAAAATCTATAATATTTTGTATTTTTAGTTGTAAAAATTCAAAATTTATATTCTTTCTTTTGATTAATTTATTCTATTCTGTATATTGTTTAAAATGTTCAAATGCTTTTTTACTAACAAATTTTTGTCATAAATTTTTTCTATACTTATTTTACATTTTTTATAAACTTTATAAGAAATTATTGAATCAACTTAAGGCTTTTATACAATAATTCGATAAATATTGTATTTTAAGTAGTTAAATAATTATATTTTTGATTTATTTTATGAGATTTAAATAATAATACTACAATTTTAACTTCTTATTTTACGTATAAACATATAAAATTATATCGTGGGTCACCCAATTTTAAAATTAGAGGCCCATGAATTCGAGTTTTTGAGACCATTTTTTTAATAATTATGAAAAAGTGATGAAGTCAGGAGAGAAATGATATCTAAGAACATATTTGAAAATAATATTATTCAAACACGTTCGGAATGTGGACATCAATATCGTTTTTTTGTTTAACATCACTAGATTTTGTATCTTTTTTTGGTAAAGCCATTTCTTTAACATTTCTTTTTTTATTAAAAAAGTCTTCATCTTTTTTATTTAATAGTTCTTGGATATCTTCTAATACTTCTAGTCCTCTTAAAACATCAATGAATTTTTCTAAAGTTATCTTTCCACTTATTTCAAACTCTTGATATCTCCTACTTGTCATACCTATATGTTTAGCAAAATCTTTTTGGCTACCAAAATATTCTATTTCTCTTTTTCTCTTTTCTTTTGCTCTTTTACCTAATTCTTTTAATATCTCTTCTGTTGTTGCTAAGCTGAAATCTAATTCTGCCATTTTAAACTCCTTTAGTTAAAAGCTCATCTACAGCTTTTGTATCTTGTAATATATGTTTTGCAAAACTTTCTGGTATCTCATAATCTAAAAATGTTTTTACTAATTGACTATGCTTTAAATCTATCATTTTTTTAATTGTTTCTTTTAAAAAAGTATCACTAATACCAAAAGGCTTAACTTGCTCTTGTAACTTATCGTAAGTTATTCTATTTAAAACATTAACACCAACATACATCTGATGATAACCATTACTTGCATATGTTAAATCATATGCAGGAGCAAATGCCCATTTTCCAATATTATTCATAAGAAATGAAAAATTAGCTGCATGGTCATCTTTATTTCCAAATATTGCATTAAATAGCATTAGTTTTACAATTTGTTCTATTTGTGAACTTGAAATGTTTAATTTATTGGCACATCTTAAAAGGTCAATATAATCATTTGTTGTATCTGCTGGATCAATATGCATTAAACCAGCAAATGAGTGCATATGAAATCTTTGTTCTTTTATTCTATCAAATCTATAAGTTAAGAAGTGAGTATGACCTTCACAAACTAGCAGTTGACACTCACTCATTGTAATGTCTAATTGTTTAGCAAATAAATAGTATATATATTCTAACTTTGTAGGTATAGATGCATCTTTATATTTACTATCTAACATAGGATACATAGAGATATCTTTATCATCATATTTTATTATTACAGGTAAATATTCCTCTTTCAATTCATCTTGTTTTCGTAATAGACTAATAGTGTTATCTTTTTTATTAAACCCAACCGTTGCTTTTGCTCTAGCACCACCACCTGCAGAATTTGAAATGGCAATTAATGTTTTTAAAGCTGCTTGGGCATTGTTAAGTTCTTTATTCTCTTTATCTAATAAATTTTTAGATTCTTTATATAAATTAGAAATACTTAGTATCTCTTTATACTCATTTGTATCATACTCTGATGGATGAAACTCTAAAGCACCAATTGTATGAGTTCCTAAAAATTTTAGTCTTTCAAGTATAGTTGGCTTTCTTTTTAAATGTTCAAATAGAAATCTATCCATATATTCCATACCATATCTACCTGGTAAATTATCACTTATAAGACCAGGTAAACCATATTGATATTTAATATGACTAAAATTTTGCACACTTCTATTTCCTATTCGCATTTTAATAGGAGAAAATTCTAAAAGGTTCTCATCTGAATATTTAAATAAAATAGAACCTTTTTTATTATCAACAAGCTGTCCTACTTCTTTATCCCATGCTTTTACAATTACCATTGTTGCTCCATATATACTATTATCTGCGTATTATTACATATTTTATATAAAATATGTATATTATTTACGTATATTTAGAAAAGAATTTTTACAGGGCGATATAGAAATAGATTATGGGTTGCGTAAATGATTGATAGCACAAAGCCAATAGATGATGCAACACCACTTGACGATACATCAGGATTAAAACTTCCTAAAAATAAATCTTATTCTTTAAAAAAGATATATGTAAAGGAAGCTGAAAATATTGCAGATGCAACAATTAAATACTTATCTGTTTTTTTTCTTTTTTTTAGTTCATTATGCAAGTAATTACAATCTGGAAATACTTTTTTATTATCTAATTGAGAGATATTTGGAGTCTTTGGAAAGAGTAATTCTTCTTGTTTTTCAATACTTAGTTTTAGAAAATCATCAACATCTAAATTTAGATATTTAAACTTTTGACAATAATCACCAACACTACTTCTAGATACATTTAATGCACTTGATGTTTGTCTTACTGACAAATCTAATTTAAAATGCAGTCTAATAATTTCTGCAATCTTTTCCATTTTTATTTTCCTCATTTCTACTCCAAAAAATTCTATTTTTGAAGTATATAAATTTAGAAAATCTCATTTGCTGAATTTAATCTTAATTATCGGTTTTTACCTTTTAGTGTCCGGCTTCACTCCGACATTGGTGTCCAGTTCAGACCGATTTTTGCATATAAAATTACTAATATTCTTTTGCATCATACTATCTTTATTAACATTTGGAATAACTCTATTATTTGCTTTGTACTATATAATAATTCTTTATACAACGGAACAGGCTATTACAAATAAAAGAGTAGTATTTAAAAATGGTTTAATTGCTAGAAAAACAGAAGAAATGAATTTAAATAGAGTAGAAACTGTTGAAGTAGAACAAAGTATATTAGGTAGAATATTTGGATATGGTAATGTTAAATTAACAGGAACTGGATCTAGCTTTGTAATATTTAAATTTGTTGAAGATCCCTTAGAAGTTAGAAAAAGTATTACTGAAACATTATCTGAGTGAAATAAAATAAAATTATTTTGTTTTTTTCAAAACGACTGACTAGTGTATCTTAGCAAACTATTCAAACTCAATAATTGTAGGTTCATTTTCTACTTTATTGAGAAATCTTGCAGATTTTCCTTCAAAAGAAACTTTAGCCGTACCTACTCTACCATCTCTATTTTTCAAAATTAATATCTCTGCATCCTCTATATTGCCTTGACTAAACATGCTTGGTTTATTTTTTTCTTTTTTATAATAAGCATCTCTGTATAAACCTAAAACAATATCTGCATCTTCCTCAATGTTTCCAGAATTTTTTAAATCACTTAACATAGGTCTTTTATTTTCTCGTGACTCTAATGATCTATTTAATTGTTGAAGTAAAAAAACTCTAATGTTATAATCTCTTGCAATTTTCTTTAACATTGCACTAATATGACCTATTTCTATATCTTCCCTAGTTTTTCCTAATAGTTGAATTTTACCTGTATGATCAATAAATACATTTTTTATATTAGGATTTTTTCTTAAAGTTACTTTTATTCTATTTTGGAGTTCTAAAATTGTTGGATATGCTTTATCATGTATAATTAATTCAGAATTTTCGTAAAAATCAACTGCTTCATTAAAGTTATCAATATTTCTAATTAATCCTTTTTTTAAATCAGTTAAACTTTCTCCAGATTTTGATGCAATTAATCTACTTACAATTTTTTTTCTAGGCATTTCTAAAGATTCTATTAATACACCATTTTTATCTTTTAAAGCTTGTGTTGCTATTGTTGAAATAATACTTGTTTTACCCATAGAAGGTCTTGCTGCAATTACAATTAAATCTCCATCTTCAAAAGCACCAATAATATTATCTAAAGCATCTAATCCACTGCTTTGTCCCAAAATTTTAGATCCATTTAGTGAAGCTTTTTTCATATCTTCTTTGATCTCTTTAATCGTATCTTTTATTGAAGGAATCTTTTGTAAAGTTTCATTTTCAATATTTTCTATATTAATATGAATATTAGTAATAATATCTTGACTATTTTTTTCATTACTTATATTAACTATAATATTTTTAGAAAGATACTCTAATTTTCTTAATTTAGAACTCTCTTTAAGCTCCAAAGCATAAGCTTGTGGTTCTGTAATTGGTTTTGAGCTTACTATATCTAATAAAATATTTTCATTGAAATTCTCTCTTGAAATTCTATTTCTAATAAACTCCTCATCAATTGGTAAACCCTCTTCCTGTAGATTTAACATGACCTCATATATGTCTTGATGTGCTTTTAAATAAAAATCATCTTTTTTTAAAATTAATGAAACTTCAAAAATCTGTTCATAGTCAAAAATAATTGAACTTAAAATCAATCTTTCAATATTTAGTATATTTGTAAAATCCAAATTATCCCCTATTTTTATTCGTTATATGACGAGTAATTTTTTTCAACGCTATTTTCTTCAATAAATAACTTAATTTGCTCAAATGTTAAAAGTGATTTTGATTTCTCAACATCTTGAGTTGGATCCTCTAGATTATTTATATGTAATCTGTATTTTGTTATACCTTTGCTATCTAACTCTTCTTTTATATCCGTTACAACATATTTTATACTCTCTTTGTTTCCAAAAGAGTCGTTTTTTGTAATATATATAATTTTATTAATAAACTGTTCTATATTATTAATAAACTCTGGTTTTATTATTTGTACTTGCCCTACTTTATCTTTATTGTTGTATAGATATTTCCAAATTACTAAACTTTCTTCTTTAGTAATAATTTTTCCAGTTTCAGTATTAAATAAATAACCACTATCTTCATCTATTTTGAATATTGTATCTTCATCAAATCCTGGCATATTATTACCAATTTCTTTACCTCTAAATTTCTCAACAACTTTTGATTTAAAGGCTCTAAAATCTTTTATTGCACTTAATCTTTCAATTTCATCTAATTCTGTATCTTTACTATCTTGAACAAAATCATTAGGAAATAGTTTTTTAAGTTGTTCTTCTAATTTATCTCTATTTTCACAAACTATATTTGTTTGATTATTTGAATGTTGCTCTTTTAATACTATTAGATTATCTTCTAAAGTAACACTTTGCACTGTATAATATTTTCCTAAATATTTACACTCTTTTTCATATAAGTATGAATATGGTCTACTTTCACTAATTGAACCTTCTAATAAAACATCACTATTTATTCTAGTTACATGAAATATAATATATTCAACTTTTGGTCCAATTTTTTCTTCAGAGTATTTCAAATAAAGAGTATTTGAACTAGTATTAATTTCATCAATAATTACTTCAATTACATCTTTTTTAAAGTTAGTATATCTAATATACTTATTTTTTAAATCCAATATCTCTTTAATTGTCTCTACTTTTAGTTTGATTACATTTAAAGAATTTGATTTAAAATATTCATAAAGTTTTAAAGTATGTTTATATTTAAAATTAACAATATCTATTAAATCGTACATGAAGAAATTTTTCTTTAAATTTATTAAGTATTCACTCATATCATCATTAAAATTAATTAATATCTTCTTTGAATACTTATCAAATTTAAAATCATTTCTAATAAGCCCTACTTCTCTAAAAGAGTTTTCTTCTTCAAAAGTAATATAAATATTAGCTAATCTTTTTAAAGATTTTTTTGTTTCACTGTATAAATGCTTTTCGTTAATGTTGAGATGTCTAATTTCATCAGTTGTTATTTCATAAAAATCTTGAAAAAGAGAATCTTTACTATCTACTTTTGATATGATAAGCTTGAATATTTTTAAATCATTTACTGTAAAGGGAGAGACATCACCTTTTATAAATTTATTAAGTTGAACAACTTTTCTATTTTTAAACAGTTTTTTTTGCTCTTCCGCTAATAGTTGTTGCTTTGTCATTAAAACATCTTTTTTCATATCGTCTCTTTTTCTTAAAATGTTATTGTATATTATCAAATCTTTCTTAAATTTCTCAAAAAATATGCTAAAGGATAGATATTTTTCTCAAAAAATTAGTTTTTATAGTTTTTCTTCTCATTTTATATGTTATATATGCCTATTAGCATATGATTTGAGAATATTATCAATTCATTGAGAGTTTTTTTATCTTATTTCTCAAATTATATGTTAGTTGAATATTTCAGTATTTATAAGTAATTCCATTATTACGATTACCTATTAAAATTTATTACTTCCATCATATTTACATTTCTCATTTTATATGCTAAAGACTGCCTATTAACATACAATTTGAGAAAAATTGTTTTAATTCTCTCATATTTAATGATAAGTCTAAAACTTCTCATTTTATATGTTATATCTATTTATAAACTATTTATTCTGATTAAATGCCCCCTATTCCCTAGTTTATAAGCTGATACTATATTCGTTTTATAAAATTATTGATCTTATTTAACTTTATATTTTCTCATTTTATATGTTATATATGCCTATTAGCATATGATTTGAGAATATTATCAATTCATTGAGAGTTTTTTTATCTTATTTCTCAAATTATATGTTAGTTGAATATTTCAGTATTTATAAGTAATTCCATTATTACGATTACCTATTAAAATTTATTACTTCCATCATATTTACATTTCTCATTTTATATGCTAAAGACTGCCTATTAACATACAATTTGAGAAAAATTGTTTTAATTCTCTCATATTTAATGATAAGTCTAAAACTTCTCATTTTATATGTTATATCTATTTATAAACTATTTATTCTGATTAAATGCCCCCTATTCCCTAGTTTATAAGCTGATACTATATTCGTTTTATAAAATTATTGATCTTATTTAACTTTATATTTTCTCATTTTATATGTTATATATGCCTATTAGCATATGATTTGAGAATATTATCAATTCATTGAGAGTTTTTTTATCTTATTTCTCAAATTATATGTTAGTTGAATATTTCAGTATTTATAAGTAATTCCATTATTACGATTACCTATTAAAATTTATTACTTCCATCATATTTACATTTCTCATTTTATATGCTAAAGACTGCCTATTAACATACAATTTGAGAAAAATTGTTTTAATTCTCTCATATTTAATGATAAGTCTAAAACTTCTCATTTTATATGTTATATCTATTTATAAACTATTTATTCTGATTAAATGCCCCCTATTCCCTAGTTTATAAGCTGATACTATATTCGTTTTATAAAATTATTGATCTTATTTAACTTTATATTTTCTCATTTTATATGTTATATATGCCTATTAGCATATGATTTGAGAATATTATCAATTCATTGAGAGTTTTTTTATCTTATTTCTCAAATTATATGTTAGTTGAATATTTCAGTATTTATAAGTAATTCCATTATTACGATTACCTATTAAAATTTATTACTTCCATCATATTTACATTTCTCATTTTATATGCTAAAGACTGCCTATTAACATACAATTTGAGAAAAATTGTTTTAATTCTCTCATATTTAATGATAAGTCTAAAACTTCTCATTTTATATGTTATATCTATTTATAAACTATTTATTCTGATTAAATGCCCCCTATTCCCTAGTTTATAAGCTGATACTATATTCGTTTTATAAAATTATTGATCTTATTTAACTTTATATTTTCTCATTTTATATGTTATATATGCCTATTAGCATATGATTTGAGATGTAGATATTCTCTATTCATATGCTATAACATCTCATTTGAGATGATGAAATTCACATATTATATGTAAGTAAATAGCTTCTAATATCGATACAGTAGGACTTAGAGAGATTCATATAAATACTTTATAAAAAGTCTTATAAAAATAAATAAACTCTCTAAGAAAAAAAGAGATTATTTTTCTATTTTTGAATTAATAGTTAAATAAATTTTTTCTATCTCTTTTAATTTTAAATCTATAAATAATTTATCTTCTTGGGATAATGAAGAATAAACTTTTTTAGATAATCTTTTAGAGTAATAATTAACTTTATCAAAAATATTTTTATTTACAGGTTCATCTTTAGTTGTCGATTTTTTTAAATTATCTATATAAATTTTTAACTCATTTACAGATAATTTTTTATTTTTCAATAATTCTAAAATTTTTGTTATTTCATTAGGATTTTTTAATTTAGATTTTAATACTTTAGCTTGACTGTAAGTTATTTGTTCATCTATTAAAGCTTGTTTAATTAAAGGATCTAATTTTAAGACAGATAATCTATCAACAAATGTAATAATATCAAATCGCCCTATTTTTTCAAAAACATCACTAACATTTTTATGTAGAATCTTTTCCTCTTCATTTAAACTACTTTTTCCAGCTTGAAAGTTTTTAACTTTATTTAAAAAACTTTTAACACTTTCAATATCTTTAAAGTTACATGCCAGTTGAATATGTTCTAAAATAGATAATGTTTCATCATAAGTATTTAAATCTTCTCTATTTAAATTTTCACTAGATCTCATAAATCTTGCAAGTTCATCACTTACATTCTCCAAAATAATTGCAGGCACTTGTTTTGAACCATTTAATTTCAAAGCTCGAATTCTGTTTTCACCATGGATTCTCTCTAATTTACCATCTTTTTTTCTTAACATAACAGGATTTAGTAGACCTGTTCCTAAAATACCTGTGCCTTCTTTTGCTAGTTTTGATATATTTTCAGCTAGTTCAAGTAATTTAGATTTTGAATAAGAAATACGATTGTGCATCAATATATCATTTTCTAATTTTAGTTCATGTATTAGATCTATATCAACTAGAGTAACAGTTGTATTATTTTTTAGTACAATTTCTTGCTCAGCTTTTAACTCGTCTATAGTGTTATTTATAGAAGTGATTCTTTGAGGTTTAACTTTTGCCATATTGTTATATCCTTAATTTAATTCATCAGCTATGTTATCAATCATTAAAATTAAATCTTGATTTTGTGATCTTTGAAAGTCCATTATATATGGAACTAAAAAATATTTTAAGCTAGGAGCTTCTTGAACACAAGATTTTTGTGGAAATGGATTCATAACTTTACATTTTATATTTCTAAGATTTTGAGTTTCATGAAGTAGGGTAGGTATTCTTTTAATTTCTGCAAGAGTTTCTTTTGCATCACTAATTCTTTTATCAAACATATTAGGAACTAAAACAATTTTTTCTAGATTATTTAAATTTTCAGATATAAAAATTTTATCTAAGGTTCTAAAAAAACCAACCATTCCATCAGTATCAACATTTTTAGTTGGAATAGGTATTAAAATAGATTTTGCACATTTTAATATTGCAGTTGTAATTATTCCAAAAGAAGGTGGGGCATCAATAATAATTTTATCATATTTAGATTTTAAATTATTTATAAAATTTGATAATATAGTTATCTTTTCATCTCTTTTAAAATCATCTGATTCTGTTAAGTTTAATAGTTGAAAATTTGATGGGAAAAAGTCAATTTCAATTGTATCCTCAAGATAATGTGGTTGTAACATTTTACCTTTATTAGGATTATCAATATATTTAGTAGTTTTAATAGAAATAGGGCTTACATTTTCATTTCTAAAAACATTTGTTATATTACTTACATCATATTTAATTACACCATTTTCTTCAGTATATGTAAATGCACCATAAGAATATCCAAAAAATGCGCCTGAAAGAGTTGCTTGAGGATCTAAATCTATTAATGCTGTTTTATAACCTTTATTTGCATAAGAGTATGCTAATGCTTGTGAAAAAGTTGATTTACCAACACCACCTTTTTGAACTGTAACACCTATAACTTCACCAAGATTTTTTTCCATTTTTTTCCTTTATTCGTTATATAACGAGTAATATTTGTTTAATATTAGCATAAATATTTTTATAAAACAAGTAATACACGAAATGTTTATGATATAAATATTTATTACTCGTTACATAACGAATAACTATAGTTTTTAAATTAAAATATTGATTAAAAGTATTTTAAATGTAATATTTTTACAAAAATATTACATTTAATTGTTATTATAAAAATCAACCATAGTTTAAAATTTAGGATGAATTTTGAATAATATAATTTTTTGTGATATTGAAGCTAGTATTAAAACTAAAAAAATAAATGAAGTAGGACTAGTTTATAAAAATTCTAATTTTAAAACATCTTCAATAGAAGAAGCAAAAAAATTTATTAGTATTTGTAAAACAGATTTTATTTCAGGACATAATTTCATCGATTTTGATTTAAATATATTGAAATATAGTAGTTTATACAAAGATATAGTAAATTATAAAATAATAGATACTTTACCATTGTCTTTACTACTTTTTAATGAAAAAACAATCCATAGCTTACCAAAAAATTATAAGAATGAAGATGATTTTGATAATAATCCAGTTGAAGATTCTAAAATTACTGCTATATTATTTGATAAATTATTAGAACGATTTAATGAAATACCAAATGATACTAAAAATATATTTTACTCACTTCTTAAAAATAATCAATATTTTAGTGGTTTTTTTGAATATATATGTTTAAGTACTAAATTGATAGATTTAAATTTTGAAGATTTATTCAATTTAATAAAAAATAAACATAATAAAACTATTGTTAATTTTGAGTATTTGAAAGATGTATTGATTTCAAATAAAGTTGAATTAGCTTATATATTAGCTTTATTGACTCCATATATTGAAATTAAAGCTCATCCTCCAAAGATTTTATTTTCTTATCCAAATATTGTTGAAATCCAAAAAAAACTTTGTTTTGATAGGGAATTATCAAATAAAATTTTAAGTGATTTTTCAAAAGAAGTTTTTGGATTTGGTACATTTAGAGAATTTCCACGATTGAATGCCAATATTCTTGATAATCCATCTATTTCACAAAGAGAAATAGTAGAAGCTTCTTTAAGAGATGAATCTTTTCTAGCAATTTTACCAACAGGTGGTGGAAAAACTTTTACTTTTTGGTTACCTGCAATTTTCAAATCAAATTCTTATAAAGGTTTAACAGTAGTTATTTCTCCACTTCAAGCTTTGATTGAAGATCATATAAAAAGTTTTAATTTGAAAGTTGCAAATTATAAAGCAGTTGCAATTAGTGGATTCATGAGCCCATTAGAAAGAAGTGAAGCAGTTGAACAAGTTGTTAATGGTGAAGCTGATATTTTATATATAGCACCAGAATCTTTACGTTCAAACACAATATTTAATATTTTAAAAAATAGACTTATTGAAAGATTTGTTATTGATGAAGCACATTGTTTATCAACTTGGGGGAATGATTTTAGGCAAGATTACTATTATATATGTGAATTTATAAAAGATTTGTTAGATAAAAAGAATTTTCAAAATCATATTCCAATTTCATGTTTTACTGCAACAGGGAAACCTAGTGTAATAAAAGATATAGAAAATTACTTTTTAGAAGGATTATCGATTAAACTTGATAAATATTTAGCTGTACCTGAAAGAAAAAATTTAAAATATAAATCAATACCATCAAGTGGAAAATATAAGTATTTAGAACTTTTAAAATTAATAAATGAGCATGATGGTGCAACTTTAGTTTATATTCCAACATCTACAAAAAATTGTGATGAAATAGCAAATAAAATAGCAATGGATACAAATAAAATAGTAAAATCTTTTCATTCAAAAATTGAATCTCAAGAAAAGATGCAAATATTAAAAGATTATATTGAAAATAGGGTAGATATAATTGTTGCAACAACTGCTTTTGGAATGGGAGTTGATAAAGCAAATATTACAAATGTTATACATTACGAAATATCTGATTCCTTAGAAAATTATGCACAAGAAGCTGGAAGAGGGGCTAGAGATGAAAATTTTGAAGCATATTGTCCTATTTTATTTGATGAAGATGATTTGGATAAACATTTTGTTTCATTAAATAGATCAAAATTAACTGCAAGTGAAATAAATTCTATATTTTTAGTAATTAAAAGATCAAAAGGTAATGCAATTAATAAAACAGCATTTGAATTAGCAAAAGATGCTGGTTGGGATGTAGAAGATAAATCATCAGACTACAGTACTAAAGTTAAAACAGCATTATTAGAACTAGAAAGAGAAGGTTATATTAGTAGAAAAAGAAATAAAACTAATTTTTTTGCTGATTCTATAGTTTCTAAATCAATGGAAAAATTACATATAAAGCTAAAGGAATCATTTTATTCTGAAGAAGAAAAGCAAAGATTAATACTTGTTTTACAAAATATTATTGGAAGAGGTAAACCTGAAGCAGTGCAGGTTGATGAATTAGCACATATTTTAGGATACACAAAAAATGAAATTTCATTAGCTATTAATCAATTAAAACAATTAGAACTTTTAGGTGACAGTAAAGATTTAAGTTTGGAAATAAGTATTTATAGTTTAAATAAATTTAAAAAAATTAAAGAGATAGAATTAGTACTGTTTAACTATTTAGAGTTATTAAATAGTTCAAGAGTTAGAATTAGAGAATTAAATGAGGAGTTAAATAAAAAAGAGTTAACTACAAAAAATGAATCTGAATTAATTAAATCAATAATTAAAAATTGGAGAAGTAAATCAAATTTTATTTTTAGTAGACAAAATAGAGAACAAGACTTATGGTATTTTAAATTTGAGAACTTACAAAATTTAAAAGATAGAATTCACAAAAACCATATAATTAGTGAAAAAACTTTATCTATTCTAACAAAAGATTTAAATAATAAACAAAAAGAGGAAATTGTTATCTCTTTAAAAATATTACATGACTCAATGAATAAAGAATATGATATTGAAGAAATTGATAAAGCATTATTATATTTACATCATTTAAATATTTTGGAATTATTAAAAGGGCGATTTATAAATTATTCTCCAATGATTATAGAAAAAGAAGAAAAATTTCAAACAAAAAGAAAATATACAAATAATGAGTATAAAAATAGATTAGAACAGCATTATCAAACAAAAATAGAATCTATTCACATAATGGGAGAATATGCGAAAAGGTTGAAGGATGACGATCATAAAGCCATTTTATTTTTAAGAGACTATTTTACTTTATCTTATGAGAATTTTAAAGATAAGTATAAACTTTCAAAAGAGAAAATCTCAAAACCAATTACTCAAAAAAGATATAACAAAATATTTGAAAAAATGTCAGAAGAACAAAAAGAAATTATTAATGATAAAGATACAAAAGCTATGATGATTCTTGCTGGTCCAGGGAGTGGTAAAACTAAAGTTCTTGTCCATAAAATTGCTTCTTTGATTTTAACTGAAGATATAAAGCCAGAGCAATTTATGATGTTAACTTTTTCTAAAAGTGCAAAAATGGAGTTTAAGACAAGACTAAATAGTTTAATTGGTGCTTTGTCTTATGATGTTGAAATTCAAACATTTCACTCATATGCACTAAAATTAATTGCAAGAGTAGCGAATAAAGAAAATAAAATAATTCTTGAAAATGCTATTGAAGAGGCAACAAGACAAATAAATGAAAAAGAGATAACTTTACCACATATTACTATTTTAGTTTTAGATGAATTTCAAGATATTAATGAAAAAAGTTTTGAGTTTGTAAAAGCAATTTATAAAGCAACTAATGAAGATATTAAAATTATTGCTGTTGGAGATGATGATCAATGCATAATGGATTTTAATGGAGCACAAGTTAATTTTATAGATAAATATAAGAAAGAGTTTGGTTATGACGAAGATGGTAATGAAGTATACAAACAATACGAGTTACTTTGTAACTTTAGAAGTAAAAAAGATATTGTAAATTATTCAAATGATTTTATTACAAAAGTAACAAAGCGTTATAAAACTAAGCCTTTATATTCAAATAGTTTAGATTCTGGTTCAATAAATATTTATTCTTTTTTATCAAAAAATATGATAATTCCTCTTATAGAGCTTGTAAAACAAGAGAAAAGTATAAGTAATATTGCAATTTTGGTAAAAACAAATGAAATGGTTTTAGATATTTATTCAATATTACAAGATAATAATATTGATGCTAGATATTTAATTGAACGAGATAAATTTGAATTAAAAAATATAATAGAATTAATTGAATTTGATAAAGTTTTAAATAGCTATTTAGAAGAAGAGATATCTTACAAAGAGATTTATTTTGAAAAAGCATTAAAATTTACAGAGAGTAAATTTAAAAATTCTGTGAATATATCTTTACTTCATAAAATTATTGATAAATTTTTGAATGAAAGTGACAGTTATAAGATTTCAGAGTGGATTAGTTATTTAGAAGAGATAAGATTAGAAGATTTTGAAATTTATAATAAAAATATAATTATTTCAACGATTCATAAATCGAAAGGTTTAGAATTTGATAAAGTCTATCTATTAGTAGATGGAAACCCGATAAATGATGAAGAAAAGAGACTTTTTTATGTTGGAATGACAAGAGCAAAAGATGAATTAAATATATTTAGAAATGGAAGAGATATTAGCAATAAAAAAGATTATATAAAATATTTTTATGACGAACAACAGTATCTCATTGAAAGTAAAACATTTACTCATGTAATGTCTTTAGAAGATCTAAACCTAGGATTTGATTATGAAAAATTTGTTGTGAATAATTCATTGATTTCTGGAGTTAAATTAACTATTGAGAAAAAAGAGAATTTTAAAAATTTATGTTTAATATTTGAAAATAAAATAGTAGCAACATTATCAAGTAGATTTAATTTATTGATACTGGAAAAATTTGAGAAAGGTTATCTATTTAAGGATTGTATTGTAGAATATATTGTTTTATGGGAAGATAAAAATTTAAATAAAGTTTTAAAACATCCTCTTTGTAAAATTATTATGCAAAAGAATATAATCACTTAAATATTATTTTGATAATTTTTCTGATTTTAAATGTATAATTTTATTTACTTTTTTATGAGATAAAATTTAAAATAATTCACTCATCTTTTTCTTTATAGTCTTCCATTTCAAAAGCAAAACGTAATTCAGGGCCATTATCTTCATCTTCATAATTATTTTCTGAATCATCTTGATACATATCATAATCATCATATTCTTGAATTTCAAAAAATTCTCTATGCAGTCTATCAGTGATTTTTTCTATTTCAGTTTTTAAATTATCATAATTTTTACAAATATAATTTAAGATAGATAGATGTTCATTTTTAAATGTATCTACAGTTTTAAAAATCATTTTTGCATTATAATTTTTATCGGCTATTTCAAAAAATATCTTTTTAGAGTAAAGTTTTTCAGCAAATAGTTCTAATGATATAGAATTTGAATTTTCATTGTAATGTTCAATAAATAGCTTAATTATTTTGTTCAAATATTGGTAGTCTGTTTCTTGGGCTAATTTAGTTAAAAAATCTATTGATGAATTCTCTAATATTTCGAAACTTTTTTCCTTATCAACTCTTTTTATTCTATTTGTTGTTAAATATTCCTCTAATTCTTCTAGCGTAAAAGCATAATCAAGTAGATCAAATATCTTTCTTTTTTGATGTTTTGTCCATTTATAATATGTTGGAGATGAGAATTCAAATAAATCAACCATGATTTTTTCACGAGTCATTTTTAGCCTACTTAATATATGAAAGTTTTTCTTATTGTATCTAATAAACACTAAACAATTATCAATCTTGACAAAAGTTTAATATTAATATATAATACTAAATCTGCTTTATATTCGTATATTATATCATATATTAATATATTTAACCATTTTAATTATATAAATCAACACGGAGATTTTGTTATGGAACTAGGTTTTAATAGAAAAGAATCAAGAGTTGTTAATAATTTAGTAATAAATCATGATTTTACTAATGCAATTATCTTTGGAAGAACAGGTAGTGGAAAAACTTCATGTGCAATATTGCCAAATATTGAAGATAGAATAAAAGATGACTTTGGAGTGTTGGTTTATGATTTTAAAGGAAATTTACATACACAAGTTAAATATATTGCAAATAAGTATGATAAGTTAAATAAAGTAATAGAAATAGGTAAACCTTGGGGAGCTAAAATAAATCTTTTTGATTATTTAAATCTTAATTATTTATCACTTATTGCTTCAAACAATAGTGAAAGAGATCCATATTGGGATAATGCTGCTAGAAGTCTATTTGAAACAGTTGCAAAGATTCATAAAGATATTAATTATTTAGTTAAAGAGTTATACCACTCATGGGCAAGAGAGTATTCACATTCTGATATTAGAGAATTAGAATTTTTAAAAGAGTTATCTTTTAAACAAGTTCTTAAATATGTAAATTGTATTGACAGTATGAAAGAGTTTGTTCAAAATGCGTCAAGAGCTATTGATTTTATAGAGAGTCAAATAAATAAAATAAACTTTACAAAAGATTTAAAACAAGAGTATGAACAATATTTAGAATCATATAAATTTAGATGTGTAAAATTAAAAGATTTAGTTGAAACATTAGAATATTATAAAAATATAAAAAAAGATACTGATACTGGTAGAAGTGCAGTTTTAAATCATTTAAACAGTGTTCTTATGGATGTAGCTAGCAAAGATTTTTTAAATAGTTCAAAAATAGATGTGGTTGAAGAACTAAGAGCTGGTAAAATAGTTATTATAGATGTTTCTACACTTAACGAAAATAGTATGAATATATTAAATTTAGCAATATACACTAGACTTCAAAGAGGTTTATTTAGCAGTATGCATCCAGTTACTATATTTATTGATGAAGCACAAAAGATTTTAAATAAGGATTATTTACCTCAAGTTGATGTTTGTAGAGAGAGTAAATTTGAGTACATATTAACTACGCAAGATGAAGTTCTTTTAGAAAATAAATTAGGAGAAAGTAAGTTTGAAGAGCTTTATACAAATATTGTCTCAAAATATAGTTTTGCAACAAATAGTAATGAAATAAAAGGAAAATTTGAATACATAGATTTAAATACAATGAAAAAAGCTACTGCACAACCAATGTTTTTTGAAAGTAAAGATTTAATTAAAGTAGAACATCAATTTCAAAAATCTAATTTGATTTTAGCATTTAGTGATTATGAAGCATATATAGATGAAATATATATTTTAAAGTATGATGAGAAATTAATAGAAGATTATAAAGTATTAGTTCAAACTATTGATAATGATATTTTTGAAACTAAATATATATCTTATCCAGATTTTCAATCATTTAAGAAAAAATATAGTTATAGTGATAATAGCTATAGGCATTACTTTATAGATGATTTTGAATTTAATGAGTATGAAGAGTTAATTGTTGAAAATATAAATGAAGAAGAGATAGAAACAAGTTTAGATGATGATTCTAGTGTTGATGAAATAGTAAAAAGAATTAAGAAGTTAATGTTAGATGATGAAACAGCCTAAGAATATTTTTCTTTTTTAACTATAAATTTTTCTTAAAAAGAGAAAATAAATATTAACAACTAAAAAACATAAAAGGTTAATTAAATGAAAGAGATTTATGTATTTACATATGGAACTTTAAAAAGAGGATTTTCTAATAATCATTTTTTAAATGATGCAATATTTATATCAAATGCTATTACTTGTGATAATTATCAAATGTATCCTTGCAGTAATAAAAATTTCCCTTTTTTAATTAAAAGTGAAAACGTTCAACAAATAAAAGGTGAAGTTTTTAAAACAAATTCTAAAAAAGTACTAGATGATTTAGATTATCTTGAAAATTATCCGAATTTATATCTAAAAGAGTTCATAAAAGTAAAACTTGAAAATAATTCTATAGTTGAAGCTTTAGTATACTTCAAAAATGAAAAGAGTTATTTAAATGCTGTTGATTATTCTATGCCAATTAATGAATGGAATGATAATTATAAAAATAGTTTTTTAATTTAAATTATAAAGGATTTTAAGTGATATTCTCAAAACAAGATTTTTTAAATATATTTAATATTTATGCAATAGATTTAACATGGATTCTTTTAATTGCTTCATTTGTTTCATTTGTTATGTATACATTTTTGAAAAGAAAAATATTGTTTAAAACTTCTATTTTTTCTATTTTGCTATCAGGAGTAATGACAATATCATTTATTTATTTTAATGATATTGATTTATTCTTACCGATGAAAATGGATAAATATAATTATAATAAAATGGCAGAAGATATTAAAAATAGTGAAGATAATCAAAAATATCAAGCTTTTAGGGAATTTATTGATGAATTAATAATAAGTCGAGATTTAACGAAAGCAGATCTTGAAGGATTGACTTTAATGGATAAATCGGAAACTTTTAAAATAAATTTTGAAATAGAGGTTCAATCAGAAAAAGATGTTGGAATGATTTTGAAAGTAATGAATGAAAATCAATAATTATTTATAGAATTTAAAGGATAAATTGATGATTTCGAGTAGACAACAAAAATTTTATTCAAAAATATTAGAAGAAATTTTAAGTGCCAATATTGATTTGAAATATAATGGATATCTTTTAAAATCATTAAAAACAAAAGATTTTTCATTAAAAGAAAAGCTTAAAGCATATAATATTTTTTTTAGATGTTTAATAGGTATCCCAAATAATAAAAATTTATTAGAACTTAACAATTATGAGTTCAATATTTTTTTGGAGAAAATAAGAGTTATATTGGCTGAAAATAATTATATTTTAAAAATAGATGAAGAATCATATCAAAAAGCTATTAATGAAAGCAAAAAAACTATTGATTTTAAATATTTTTTGAAATATAAAAGTTAATTTGTAAATCAATAAATTAATGAGTATTTTGGAAATTAATTAGCTATTCTTCAATAATATTATTATGTAAATTACAATTAATTTACATCAATTTAGTAGAATAATATATAAAAAATAAAGGAAAATAAAAATAAAAAAATCATTAATAATTGCCGGTTCATTAGCTTTAGGAACATCTGTAATGGCAGTTGATGTACAACCCTTTTTAGGAGCTGGAGTTGGAGTTAGCTGGAGTAAAACAGAAGAAAATATTAAAACACCAGGATATGTTTTTATTGATTCTGGAACTACAAAAGATAAAGATAATACTACTGCAACACTTGCAAACTTAAAGGGAGGGGCAGTTTTAGATAAAACACATAGAGTATCTTTATCTTATTCACCGACATTTGATAATGAGGGCAATATTCATAATTTTTTTGTAGGATATGACTATTTAATTCCAGTAAACAATGAAAATAGATTTTATATAGGAGCTCATGCTGGAATTTCTAACTTTGAGGGAAAAAAAGATATGACTGATTATGACATGTCAGGATTTTCGTATGGAGCACAAGCTGGATATATTTATGATATTACAAGAAATATTGAATTTGAATTAGGAGTAATTTATACAAAATATAATTTAGATACTGATGGTAAAAGAAAATCAGTAGATGGTTCGGTTGCAGTAACAAATCTTGAACTAAAATACTCTGTAGGAACATTTGTAGGTATTAACTACAAATTTTAATTTTTAAACTTTTCTAAATAAAAAAGTAGACTTTCTACTTTTTATTTAATAATTTTTTTTAATTAAGCCAAATAATACATAAATTAGTTATGAACACTACCTAGGGGGGGGTGAAAGTAAGGAAAACACTACTTATAAAAATTTGTAGTTTCAAAATTTATATAAGTATCTTATAATTTCAATATTTTAATAAGTCTATAGTTTAGTGTTCATCTTCATGTTCTTCTAACATGTGATTTATTTTATTGTAAATTTCTTCAGCTTCAGCATCTGATAGTAAATTCTTATCAATAGCACTTATTATATCTTGAAGTTCAATTATGAATGATTTCATGTCTACAAGTGCATTTATATCATTTTCAATTTGTTCCTCTTTTTTTAAAACTTCTTTTAGTTCTTTTATAAATTCTTGTGATTCAGGAATCATCACGGTTTGAATAACATCTTTTAATTTTATTTTTATATTTTCCATATTTTCTCTTATTTAATTTTCTGTTTTGAAATACTAGCAAATAAGTTTTAAATGCAACTTAGTTGCATAATATTGTTTAATATATGGAATAGACTTATTTTATTAAAACTCCGACTAAAAAAAGCCGGAGCAAGTTTAATTCCAATAAAGATTGTAAGTTAATATTAAATAGAAGGAAACAATTTTTTCATTTTTGCTTTCATTTTTGGTGTTAGTTTTGGTGTTAGTTTTTTCAAAAGTTTGGCATTATAAGAGGCAATACTTTCATCAATAGGTCTAATAGTTGGGTCAATTCCATCTACATCATATTTTGGATCAGCCAAATTTAATTTTGGATTTAGATCCATTTTTGTAATTGTTGAGCAGCAACTGCATATTTGAATCCTTTATATGCAGGTGTTCCTTCTTTTACAGCTGGTGAGACATTTATTGCATCTATAGAAATTGAATAATCACTATTTAAATTAATATCAAACATACGCATTTGTATAGGAAAATCATGCAATGAGGATGTCTCAACATGCCAAAAACCTCTTTCTGGCTTATCATCAACAAAAGCTTTTACAGTATTTACGTGTCTATGTCCTGCCTCCACATTAAAAAATTTGGATGGCTGTGAAGTTCATCTATTAATCCTTTTAATGTTACTGCATTTTCAATTGTTCCTCCTCGAGTATTCTCATACCAATCCATATATGTATCTTTATCATTGTTATACTCTTTGTATGGCATAACTTCTATTGGAATGTGCCATGCTATAATCATAAGTTGATCATTTTTAGTACCATCTGCAAGCTCTTTTTTTAACCAATTCCATCTATCTTCATCTAAGAATCCTCTTCCGTGAATACTTGGATCATTGTCATCTTCTCTTTGTGTATTATCTAAACAGATAATTTTTATAGGAATATTTGATTTAGGCATGAAACTATAACAACCAAAATCTACTGGTTTATCTTTAGAAACTAAATTAAATCCATGCCCTTTAGGCTCACTTGTTGTATTAAAAAACTCTTTTGTCCACTCTAGTTTAGTTAATGATCTACGTTTTACATCTGGAACTACAGTTGGTGCAGATGTAAAATTTTTAACAGGACCTGCTTTTATAATATCACCATAAGGATCAGAACCATCTATAACACCCATGTAAAAAAGTTCTACATCTCTTTTATAAACATTAGCTGCATAAAGTAAGGAATCAGGCATTGCAACAACTTTATCATCAACATGTCGAGACGCAAAGAATTTAGCCACCGCACGCATTCACACTTGGCCAGCTGACGCATCATGATTTGGCCAGTGTGCGCATCTCAAAGTGAGCCACTAAAACCTTTATGATGCGTCTATAAGTTTGAGTTAAGTTTCGAAGTATTCTTCAATATAATACACCTAAAAAAGGTGTAGATCATCAGGAGAATAGCTATGAGTAAAATCAAAGAACTATTAAGATTAAAATTTCTTAATCAATTGTCAAATAGACAAATACAAACTATTACTGGAGTTTCCAGGAATAGTGTTGCTAATTATGTAAATTCATTTAATGAAATGAATCTCTCTTTGGAAAAAACATTAAATTTAAATGATTTAGAGGTAGAACAACTATTTCATCCTAAAAAACCAGCTGAAAAGAAATCAACAACTGCAGTTATTGAAATAGATTGGAATAATGTACATTATGAACTTTCACAAAAAGGGATGACTAGAAAACTCTTATATGAAGAGATTTCAGTAAATAACCCGAATATCTATAGCTATAGTCAATTTAATCGTTACTACAATAAATTTTTACAAACAGTAAATCCTTCAATGAGACAAATACATTATGGTGGAGATAAACTTTTTATAGACTACAGTGGTCTTACAATGCCAATTGTAAATCAAAGAACAGGTGAAATTACTAATTTTAGAAAATCTCTACGACTTACAATTGTATTATCTTGCAAAATGATTTCTTTATTTTCATGTTTAACTGACAGTATGTTCCCCTTATTGTTTAATTAAATAATAGTAACATAATAATTTTATTATATGTAGTTAGTTGTCAGAAAGAATGAGTGAAATAAATTTTTTTAGTTAGTTAAAACTAGAGATAAATATCTCTAGTTTCTTTTAGAATTTTTTATTATTTAATCTCTATAGATTTTTTAGATACATCATCTTTTAGTTTTGGAATAATAACTTCTAAAACTCCATTATCACTTTTTGCTTCGATATTTTCAATATCTGCATTATCTGGAAGTGTAAAGCTTCTTGAGAATTTTCCAAAGTACGTTTCTATTTTATAGTAGTCTTCTTGTTTTACTTCATCTTTAGTTTTTCTTTCTCCACTAATTGTAAGTACACCTTTGTTTAAATCTACTTTAATATCTTCCTTTTTAACTCCAGGTAAATCAACATCAATATGATATGCAAATTCAGCTTCTCTTGTATTCACTGTTGGTACAAAAGCACTAACCCCCTCATTATTTGTGTTTTGTGAATATAAACTTTTTTCTATTTCTCTTAATTGTTTAAATGGATCGAATTTTGTTATTAACATGATAATCTCCTATTTATTATTTAAACTTGATAGTATATGTATCAAGTTAATGGAATAATATCATATAATTTAGCACTTGTCAAGATTAAGTGCTAATTATTGTTTAAAATATATCCAACTCCATATATATTTGAAATACAATCTTTTGTTAACTTTTTTCTTAATCCACTTACTAATGATTTTACGCTTTCAAAAGATACTTCAGAATTTATATCACTCCAACAATAAGCCATAATATCCTCTATTTTAATAGATTTGTTTATATTCTTACAAAAAAGTTCTAGTAAATCACTCTCTTTTTTACTTAGTCACTCCTGAAGAACACTACAAATACCTTAATTAAGGCATTTGTCACTACTTTTTTGCTATAATTTCGACCAATTATATATGAAATATGACTAAATTATTGGTCGAAATTTGGAGAAATAAGTGCAGAAAAATCTCTTTTATGGTTCATTAATGGATATGTTAGATTCAAAAGATCCTTTAGTTGTTTTAGCAGATACAATTAAGTGGTCGAAATTTGAAGATGAATTTGCACAATATTACTCTAAAGAGGGAAGACCAGCTAAACCAATTCGTTTAATGGTTGGATTACTATTACTAAAACAGTTAGAAAATCTTAGTGATGAAAATGTAGTTATTGCTTGGAAAAGAAAT